>NZ_JBEORR010000008.1:295673-335210 GCF_040302345.1 Streptomyces sp. NPDC126510
GGTCAGGGTGGGGCGTAAGCCGTAGGTTCCGCCGTCGTCGTGTGCCGCGCGCGGGGGCTCTTCGCGCAGTTCCCCGCGCCCCTGAGTGGGACCGGTACCGTTCGTCAGCCGTTCGAGTCGGTCGGCCTGGGTGGGGTCGGGCTCGGTGCGTCACCCGTCCGGGCCGGTCGTCTCAGGTCTTCGCCTCTCCCGCGTGATAATCAGGGCATGCCCGCCCCTCCCCCCGTTTCCGAGTCCGTCCCCGAGCCCGTCGGGCGGCTGCTCGGTGATCTCGTGGCGGTGGGTGAGGACTACTCCCTCGTTCTCGCCGGGAGCTGCGCTGTGCTGGCACACGGGCTGGTGGAGCGGGCCGGGCGGGATGTGGACGTGGCCACCGTGCATCCGGCCGCCACGGAGGTCATCGCGGACGCCGTCCGGACCGGGCTGGTCGGGCGCGGCTGGCTCGTGCAGACCCTGGAGGCCGGGCCGCTGTCCGCCCAGTTCCTCGTGACCGACGCGCCGAGCGGCGCGGAGTGCGAGGTCGCCCTGCGCAAGGAGGTGCTGTGGCGCCCGCCCGTGGCGACGGAACTCGGGCCGGCGCTCGCCCTGGACGACCTCGTCGGCACCCGGGTGCGGGACCTGGCCGACCGAGGGCTCGCGCGCGACCTGGTCGACGTGCACGCCGCCTCGGCCCGCTGGAGCCACCCCGAACTCGAGGAGCTGGGCCGCCGCCACGCTCCCGACACGTTCGACCTCACCGACCTCCAGGCCCGGCTGACCGGCACGGACTGGCTCGACGACAGGGCGTTCACCGTCCACGGCGTCGAGGCCTCCTCCGTCGCCGGGCTGCGCCGCTGGGCTCAGGAGTGGGCCGACGACATCGCCGAACGCCTCATCGAGGGCGAGGCCCCGGACGAGGAGTGACCCACGGCCCGGCACGACGACCTACCGGTCGGTACCCTGACCCGATGGGGAACGGGGCAGCCGGGCAGATGGGGGTCGTCGCCGCGCTGGTGCGCACGGCGTTCCTGGTCGACGGTGTGTACGCGGAAGCCGGGCGGGCGTACGGACTGACGCCGCAACAGGGGCAGTTGCTGTGCGTGCTGCTGGACCGGCCGTGCGGGATGAGCGAGTTGGGCGAGACGCTCGGGCTGGCGAAGTCGAGCCTCACCGGGCTGGTGGACCGGACGGTACGGCGGGGACTGGTGCGGCGGGAGTCCGACCCGCGCGACGGGCGGGCCGTGCGGGTGGGGCTGACGGACGAAGGCGCCGCGCTCGCCGGGAAGTTCCACGCCGAGACCTGCCGCCGGGTGGAGTCCCTGCCGTCCGGGCTGAGCGGCGCCGAGCGGGACCGGCTGGCCGTCCTGCTGTCACGGGTCGTGGTGGACAACGAGGTCCCCGAGGTGTTCGCGGAGGCCACGAAGGTCCCGGTCCTCGGCGTCGACTAGCGGGTCCCTTCGCCGGCCGGCCGGTCCCCGGCGTCGACTAGCGGGTCCCCTCGCCGGCCGGCCGGCGGACTTCCCCTTCCCTGCGCTCCTCCCGCTTCCCCGCGCCCATCAACAGCAACGTCACTCCCGCCGAACCGACGGCCATCGCCGTCATCGCCGCAGCCGGAGAGGCGAGTTGGGCCACCGACCCGGCGAGTGCCGCCGCCACCCCCTGCATCGTGAGCATCCCGGCCGAGTGCAGGCCCAGGGCGTGCCCCGTGAGCCCGTCGGGGGTGAGGGCCACCAGGCGCTCCTGCTGCACGAGGCTCGCGCCGAACCCCACGGAGGCCAGCGTGACCGCGGCCGCCGCGAGCGGCAGCGCCGGGTGCAGGAGGAACGGCACGTACGGGACGGCCAGGAGCAGCAGGAGCGGGAAACCCAGGCGGCGGCGAAGGCGCGGGGGGAGCACCCGGCCGACCAGCACATCCCCGGCGAGCATGCCCAGCGCGGCGCAGGCGAAGAGGGTGCCGGCGGACTCGGGGGCGTAGGAGACGTAGAGGGATTCGCAGCCGACGACCAGGCCGTTGGGGATCCACAGGGCCAGATAGACCTGGCGGCGGGGCGGGGAGGACCAGAGCAGCGCGTTGGCACGCCAGGTCGCCGCCACCGAGGGGCGGCCCGGCGCGCGGGGCGGGCGGCGGGTCAGGCCGAGGCGGACGAAGGCGGCCGCCAGGACGTACAGGGCGGCCGCCACCAGCAGGGACAGCCGTGGGGACAGCAGGGCCACGAGGGCGCCGCCGGTGGCGTAACCGGCGATCTGCATCAGGCCGCTCATCATGTTGAACACCGAGCGGCCGAGCAGGTAACCGTCCTTGGAGAGGATCTCGTTGAGCAGGCCCCAGCGCACTCCCCCGCCCACCGACTGAACCAGCCCCTTGGCCAGGACGACGACGAAGATCCCCCAGACCGGCAGTCCGGGCAGGGCCAGGGCCGCCGTGGCCGCCGCGAAGAACAGGGGCAGGGCCGTCAGCGCCGCGCGCGGGGGCAGTCGGTCGGCGGCCGAGAGCAGGAACATCGCGCCCAGCACCTGCACCAGCGAGTCGCCGAACATGCTCACCGCGGACAGCAGCGGTGACTCGGTCGCCCGGTACACCAGGACGCCCAGGGCGAGTCCGCCCATGGTCTGGGCGACCGTCTGTGCCGAGGCGGCCAGGAAGAACGGGGTGAACTCGGGTGTGCGGAACAGATCGCGGTAACTGCGCATACGCGGAGTCTTCGGCGCCCCCGTATGCGTGGATATTGTTTCGCGCAGAAGCGAAACCTCGTGAAGGGGACCAGCGAAAGGGGGCCTGTGGGCTGGTGGCAGATCAACGCCGACACCCTGGCGGGGAGCCGGTTCGTGATCTCGCCGTTCGCCGAGGCCTTCGCGAGTCTGCGGCTGCTGCACACGGCAGAGGCGGCGCATCCCGGCGAACGGCGATGGCTCGACGACCATCTGCCCGCCTACCGGCGGCGCCTGGCGGGTGACCCGGTGACCGCGCAGCTGATCAGCGCCGGGATCGGACGGGACTGGACGGCGGACTTCCTGGCCCCCACCCCGCGAGACGGGGAGACCTTCGAGCAGGGGGTCGCGCAGGTGCGGGCAGCAGACCCGGACACGGCCCGCGCCGACCTCGCCGTCTCCCTGCGCGGCCCGGTCCCGGCCCGGCTGCACCGGGGCGATCTTCCGGAGCGCGCCGCTGACCTCCTGACGTACGTCTGGACGACGGCCGTGCTGCCGTACTGGCCGCACCGCCGGCGCGTCCTCGAAGCCGATGTGGTCGCTCGGACCGCGCAGGTCAGCCGGGGCGGCTGGGCGAGTGCGCTGGACACGCTGCGACCGGGGACGCAGTGGCTCGGTGAGAACCGGCTCCAGGTGAACGCGCGCGCGTACCCGCCGCGCGAGCTGTCCGGCGCCGAGCTGGTGTTCGTGCCCATCACGACGCAGCGCATCGGCTGGGTCTCCTGGGAGGGTACGGACCGGTACGCGCTGGTCTACCCGTGTGCCGGGGCCCTCGCCGACCCGGGCGGCAGGCCCGTGCCGACGAGCCTCGGCGCGCTGCTCGGCACCGCCCGCGCCGGTGTGCTGGTCCGGCTCGGCTCACCGCTGAGCACCAGCCAGCTGGTCGCCGTGACGGGACAGGGCCTCGGCTCGGTGGGGCGGCATCTGCGGGTGCTGCTGGACGCCGGTCTCGTGGAGCGGCGGCGGGCGGGCCGGTCGGTGCTGTACTCGCGGACGGCTGCCGGGCAGGTGCTGGTGGAGGCCACCGAGGCCGGGCACCGGCCCGGCACCCGCCGGAGCTAGCATCCGCTCATGACGACTAGCAACGGTTCCTCTCCCCTCGACGTCGAGATCGGTGCGCTGCAGGGCGGTTCCGCCGACCTGTCCCAGTACGCGGGCAAGGCGGTGCTCGTGGTGAACGTCGCCTCCAAGTGCGGCCTGACCCCGCAGTACACGGGCCTCGAGAAGCTCCACGAGCAGTACGCGGCACGCGGCTTCACCGTCCTCGGTGTGCCCTGCAACCAGTTCCTCGGGCAGGAGCCCGGCAGCTCCGACGAGATCGCCGAGTTCTGTTCGGCGACCTACGGTGTGACCTTCCCGCTGACCGAGAAGGTCGAGGTGAACGGCGAGGGACGGCACCCGCTGTACGACCGCCTGACCGGCTTCGCCGATGCCGAGGGCCACAGCGAGGACATCCGCTGGAACTTCGAGAAGTTCCTCATCGGCCGGGACGGCCGGGTGGTGGCCCGCTTCTCGCCGCAGACCGAGCCGGACGCGGCGGAGGTCGTGGCGGCGATCGAGGCCCAGCTGGCCTGAAGCGGGGCCCGCGGCGCGTTGACCTTGCCCCTGGGGCAGGCCCCAGTGTCCTCGTCGTCGGGCGGAGGAGCCGCCCGGTGACGGAGGATGCCGTGGTGGACGGACCGGACCAGGAACTGCTCACCATCGGGGCGTTCGCCGCGCGTGCCCGCCTGTCGGCGAAGGCCCTGCGGCTGTACGACCGGCTGGGCCTGCTGGCCCCGGCGCATGTCGACGAGGCCACCGGCTACCGCTACTACCGCGCCGGCCAGGTCGAACGGGCCCGGCTCGTGGCGATGCTGCGGCAGCTGGACATGCCGCTCGCCCGGATCGCCGAGGTGGTCGGGGCGAGCGACGGGCCCGCGGCGGCCGGGCTGCTCGGTGCCTACTGGGCGGACGTCGAGGCGCGGGTGGCGGGGCAGCGGACGCTCGCCGAGTACCTCCGTGGACGACTGTCGGGGAGGAGCTCCGAGATGCACGGGAAGTTCACGGTCGAGACGGTTCAGACGCCCGCCCAGGTGGTGATCTCCGAGAAGCGGCACACGCTGGCGGACGAGCTGCCGGCGTGGATCGGCGCGGCGCTCGGCCGGCTGGAGGAGGCCGCCCGGGAGTGCGGGGGCGTGGCCGGAGTGCCGTACGTCGCCTACCACGCGGAGGTGTCGATGGAGAGCGACGGTCCCGCCGAGGCGTGTGTGCCGGTGGCCGACGAGGCGGCGGCCCGCGCCTGGGCGGAGCGGCGGGGCCGGGCGTGGGAGACGGCGGTGCGGGTGGAACCGGCCCGGCGGCTGGCGTACACCAGGGTCACCAAGGCGCAGGTGGCGCACCCGCAGATCCTGGCGGCGTTCGAGGCGGTGGAGGAGTGGATGGCGGCGCGGGGGCTGACGACGACCGGGCCCTGCCGGGAGCTGTACTTCGCCGACTGGGAGGCGTCGGGACCCGGGGACCCGGTGTGTGATGTGGCGTTCCCGGTGAGCTGATCTCCCCTCTCGGGGGGTCTGCGGGCACAAGCGGAGCCCTCTCGGCTAGGACGGCGATGCTGGTCGAGAGGGCTCTGTCGGTGGTGCTTGTGGTGCTGTCGCTCGCGGGGTCAGGCCTTGACCGAGTCCACGAAGGCGTTCCACGCGTCGGCGGGAAACGCGAGCTTGGGGCCCTCGGGGACCTTGGTGTCACCGAGCTCCAGGGCCTCGTCGACGGTCGACCTGACCATCACGCAGGCGCCGTTGTTGTTGGTGTAGGAGGAGGTCGTCCACGTTTCCGTGGCGCCCAGACGAATTGCCATGTTCGCTCCGTTGCGAGTTGCGTTTACGCCAACCCGTGCTGGTGGTTGGCGTGATCGACGCTACTCGCCACCCTCCTCGTTCGGCGCAGCCATTCACTCGACCGGATGGCATATTCCAGGGGAGTCTTCCAGCAGGCCTGCCAGGGGTGTAGCATCCCGCGCCCTGCCCGACGGAAGGTCATCCTCCGGCTCCGTCTCAGCGCGCGTACTCCTTCGCCACGCGCTCGATGAGCTGCCGGGACTGGTCCACGTTCAGCGACTGGGCGCGCAGGTGCTCGTACATCACCGTGTACTTCTGCACGTCCAGCGGCTTCTCCAGATACAGGTCGCTGGTGACGCCCTCGATGTAGACGACGCTCGAGTCGGCCGCGTCGGCGAACTCCAGGATCGAGTACTGGCCGTTGATGCCGGCGTGCGCGCCGACCTCGAACGGCAGGACCTGCACGGTGATGTGGGGCAGCTGCGACATCTCGATGAGGTGCTCCAGCTGTTCGCGCATCACCGGCCGGCTGCCGACGATCCGGTGCAGGGACGCCTCGTCCAGGACCACCCACAGCCGCAGCGGTTCGGTCTCGGCGGTGATCCGGCCCTGCCGGCGCAGCCGCACCTCGACGCGCTTGTCGTTGTCGGCCTCCGACGCCTCGGGCGAGCCGCCGCGGATGATGGCCTCGGCGTACGCACGGGTCTGCAACAGGCCGGTGATGATCTGGGGTTCGTAGACCCGGAGCGACTCGGCGTCCGTCTCCAGGCCGATGTAGACGCTGTACGGGATGTCCCCGAAGGCGTGCCACCAGCCCTGCTGCCGCGAGTCCTTGGCCATCTGCATCAGCGAGTCGACGATGCGCTGGTCCTCGACCTCGTAGACCCCGCACAGGTCGCGGACGTCGCGCTGGCTGATGCTGCGCCGTCCGTTCTCCAGCCGGCTGATCTTCGACTGCGACACCAGCAGCCGCTCCGCCACCTCTTCGGCCGTCATGCCCTTGAGCTCGCGGAGCCTGCGGAGCTCCTGGCCCAGCCGGCGCCGCCTGACGGTGGGATTGACATTGGACGCCACGGGACGTGCACCTCCGGCTGCGTGCCTCTACTTTGCGTGTCTGCTGTTGAGCAGACTGCCACCAAGGTGCTTACTACCGCTGGGAAACGGTGGATATGCGACGGGTACACGCCAGTTCGGGCATCGGGCACGGCACGCCGAGCGGGGCGGAGAGAGCGTGCGCTCTCTCCGCCCCGCTCGGACAGCGGCTCCCGTGACCGGGTTCGTGGGTCCCGTGGTGCGTTCCGGTCGTAGGTCTCGCGGGCGCGGCGCGTGGCTCAGTGGGCCACGGCGCGCGCCATCGTTCCGTGGCGCGGTTGCATCGGAACGCCTCGGGCGGGTTCCGTCGCGGGCCTGCTTCCGCCGGCGGCCTGACGGCCGGGCGGTGCCGGGTTGCGGCGCGGCTGGGCCGCGACGCCGTTCTGGACGTCCATCACCGCGTGCGCGACGAGACCGCCCATGGGGTCGTGCCTGATCAGGTCCCTGAGCCGGGAGCGAGAGGAACGTCCCTCGTTGCCCGGGTACAGGTGCTTGCCGAGGCCGACCGCGTGAGCGAGGGCGGCGAGTGCCGCGGTCCGCGGGTCCGGCGGTACGCCGGTGCGAATCGCGGAGTCCAGACGGGACCTGATCTCCCGGCTGATCTCGGTGTCCGTCGCCTGGTAGCGAGTCGTCGGCAGCACTCCGCACATCTGGCCGGCCACGGCATGCACCATGCCGCACCGCTCCAGATGCGAGAGGTAGGTCTGGCGCAGCCCCAGTCGCGGCCCGCCAATCCAGTTCACTGCCCGCACGGGAGCGCCACGCCTTCGCAGCAACTCCAACGCGCAGTCCAACGTTGGATCTCCAGTCGGCCGTGGGGCCACCACGGCGATACGATCCCCGTCTGGGGCTATCCGTCCGGCCAGCGCCAGCTCTACTAGCTGTGCTCCGGCCAGACCGAGGTCGAGCGACTGCGGCTGTGCGGTGGTACCCGTGGTCGGGTCCAGCGCCAGCAGCAGAAGCTCCTCCGGAATTGTTCTGCGGCTCCTGCCCATCCATGCCTCCCCGCGTGGATGAAAGACAGGGTGACCCCTCTCACATTGGTCTGTCGAGGGTGCGTGACCGGTTCGTAGTGGAACCAGTAGGTATGTCGTTCTCGTCTACCGGATGGGTTTGGCCCGCGCACAGGACACTGGTACATGGTTCGGACAGCGCCGGGCGGTGTCACGGGCGGCGGTTCACGGTTCGGTACGCGCACACGGGGAGTGCGGCGCGAGGAGGAGGCATCGGTGGCGGGCGAGTCCCCCGACAGGTCGAAGCAGCGCGAGTCGTCGGCAGGAAAGACGTCGGGGAGCGCGAGTCCGGTTCCGGAGGCCAGGAGCGAAGCCGCCGACCCGCGGCTCGCGGTGGCCCGGGACGCGGAGAAGTCCTCGGCACGGGGCGGCGCCGATATGGCGACCCGTGTGCTGTCCACGCGGACGGCGGAGGAACCGAAGAACTCCGAGCGGCCCGAGAGCGACGCGGAGGCGGAGCGCGGCTCGGAGGCGGAGGGGTCCGGGAGCGGTTCGGGCACCGGGAGCTCCGGGGGCGGCGCGTCCTCCGGCGGCGAGGGCGGTGACGGGCGGCTGCGGGATGCCGTGGCCGCGTGGGTCGCGTCGGCGGACGGTGAGAAGGAGGCTGCCGCCGGGGGCGACGACGAGGCTCCTGCGGCCGAGCGCACGGAGAAGGCCGGGAAGTCCGAGAGGGCGGATGCGGAGGCCCAGGAGGGCGGGAAGGCCGAGGCGGGCGCCCGGGGCGGTCAGGAAGCACCCGAGGGCCCGGGAGAAGACGCGGGCGCGTCCGTGGGCTCCGACACGGACGACGAGGACGGCACGGAGGCCGCAGAGGCCGCGTCCGAGGGCTCCAAGGCGGGCCAGGACGACGCCGACGCGCCCGAGGCGGACCGTTCCGCCACAGCGGACGGCGCGGACACTCCAGAGGCGGACGCGGACGAGCGGGCGGCCGGATCCACGGACGAGGCGCAGGCCGCGCCCGAGGCCGCCGGGGCCGCGCCCAAGGCGAAGGCCTCCGGCACCGAGGCCGAGTCGAAGGCGGCCGACACCGAGGGCGGCACCGACGCGGAGGGGGCCGACGACAAGGGCCGCACACCCGCCGACCCGCGGGTCTCCCCCGACGCCAAGGCCGCGCCGAAGGCCGCCGAGGCGAAGACCGGCGACGCCGAGACCGCCGACGACGTCGAAGCCGTCGAGGACGAGCCCTCGGCCGAGGCCACCACTGAGACCGAGCCCGGCGCCGGCAAGACCAGGAAGCCCGGCGCGACCACCGCTGCCATCGAGGACAGCCCGGGCACCGGCACCCCCGAGGACAAGCCCGGCTCGGACAAGACCCCGAAAACCGGCGCAGCCGCCGGGAGTACCGCCGCCGCGGACGACGCCCGCGAGGACGACGACTCCCCCGCCGAACCCCCCGTCGACCAGCCCACCGCCGTCTTCAAGGTCCTGCGGCCCCCGGTCGATCAGCCCACCACCATGCTGAAGCTCGGAGGTGCGGCCAAGGACCTCCCTAAGTCGGACCTCCCGAAGACTGCTGCTCCGAAGACGGACGCTCCCAAGACGGACGTTCCGAAGAAGGCCGCTCCGGAGAAGGCCTCTCCGGAGAAGGACGCCGAGCGGACCAGCAAGTTCGTCGCGCTCAAGCCGCTGGACGACCCGGCGGTCAGGAAGCCGGTCCCGCCGGCCGAGGCCACCGCGCCCGTCCCCACCGTCGGCCCCGAGCGGACCACCCAGCAGCCGCTGCCGCCCAAGCCGCCGCTGGATCTGCTGGCCGAGCTGACGAACACCCCGCCGCCCCCGGACACCCCGCTCCGCACGGCGGCCCGGCGGGTGAAGATCTGGACCCCGCTGGTGCTGCTGCTGGTGGTCGTCTTCGCGGTCGTGCAGAGCGTGCGCCCGCTCCCCACGCCCACCCTGGAGCTCACCGCCGAGGACAGCTACACCTTCGAGGGCGGCAAGGTCGACATCCCCTGGCCCGCCGACGGCCAGGCCGCGCTGGACGTCCAGGGCATCGGCACGTTCGGGTCCTCCGGCGAGCAGAAGCCCGTCCCGATCGCGAGTGTCGCCAAGGTCATGACCGCCTACCTCATCCTGCGCGAGCACCCGCTCAAGAGCGGTGAGGACGGCCCGAAGATCCTCATCGACCAGACCGCCCAGGACCAGTCAGACGCCGGCCAGGAGTCCACCGTCGACGTCACCAAGGACGACAAGATCACCGAGCGGGAGGCCCTGGAGAGCATCCTGATCGCGTCCGCGAACAACATCGCCCGGCTGCTGGCCCGCTGGGACGCGGGGTCCGAGAAGGCGTTCGTGCAGAAGATGAACGACGCCGCCAAGGACCTCGGCATGAAGAACACGACGTACACCGACCCCTCGGGCCTGAACAACACGACCGTCTCCACGGCCGTGGACCAGGTGAAGCTCGCCAGGGCCGCCATGCAGCAGCCCGCGTTCCGCGAGGTCGCGGCGATGATGTCGTACGTCGACTACAAGGGCACCAAGCACGACAACTGGAACCGTCTGGTCGGCTCCAACAACGTCACCGGCATCAAGACCGGCACCACCACCTCGGCGCTCGGCAACCTCGTCTTCGCGGCCAAGAAGGACGTCGACGGCGAGACCCACCGGATCATCGGCGCGGTCGTGCGCCAGCCCGCCGGCGGGCCGGACAACACGATCCTGGGCGCAGCGCTGCACGAGGGCGACAAGTTGATCCGGGCCGCTCAGGGCGCGCTGGAGTCGGCGACGATCCTGAAGAAGGGTGATGTCGTCGGGTACGCCGACGACGGTCTCGGCGGCAAGACGCCGGTCGCCGTCACCGAGGACGTCACGGCCGTCGGCTGGGCGGGCCTGTCCGTCAAGCTGACGTTCGCCGGGGACGACCTGCCGCACACGGCCAAGGCCGGCACCAAGGTGGGCACGCTCACCGTCGGTGACGGCACCACCAGCGCCGTGAAGGTCCCGGTCGCCCTCCAGAAGGACCTGGCGGAGCCGGGCTTCGGGGCCAAGCTCACGCGTATCGGCTGACCCGCGGTACGACCCGCACCACCGCACCCCGCCGGTAACGGCCCGTCCGGGCGCCGCCCGGCGGGGTGCGTGCTAGCGTCCCGAACCGGGACAGGTCGCCGCTCGCGCAGGCGCGGTGGCGGAAGACCGAGAACAGAAGACGGGACACGGGGAGTGCCTTCGAGTGGCCACTGCGGAGCCGACACGCGCAGACGACGCCGAACCGGGCTCGGTATCGGGCCCGCGAATACGCCTGCCCGAAGCACCGGACGACCGCCCGGCGAAGGCCGGCCCGGCGGCTGACACCGCGACAGCGGACGGCACGCCGGCGGACGGCACCACAGCGGCCGGCGCGACAGCGCACAGCACGGCGCGGGGGGCCGGCACACCCGGCCGTGACGGCGCGGCGGGGTTCGAGTGGCCCGCCCCCGTCCTGGCCCTGCGCGAGCGCATGCTGCGGCACCCGGTCCTGTCCGTCACGGGCCTGGCCGCGGCGCTGCACATCCTCTGGTTCTTCACGTTCGCGAACAGCGGCGGCGATCTGGCCGCGCAGGACGCCTGGGCCGAGTTCGTCGGCCGGCACCCGGACTCGGCGTACAACCTCGCCTGGTACGGCGGGATGCACCCGGTGTCGTACAGCGTGGTCTCGCCGTACCTGATGTCGGTGCTCGGCGTGCGCACCACGATGATGATCGCGGGGACGGTCTCGGCCGGCCTGCTGACCCTGCTCCTGCTGCGCAGCCGGTCCGTCCTCAACCCGCTGTGGGCGTCACTGGCGGGCGTCTTCGGGCTGTTCTGCAACGCGGTGTCCGGGCGGGTGACGTTCGGTCTCGGCATGATGTTCGCGCTCGGCGCGGTCGCCGTCGTGTTCTGCTGGCCCTACCGGTGGCGGTACAAGCGCTGGGCGAAGGCCCTGAGCGCGGCGCCACTGGCCGCGCTGGCCACCATGGCGTCGCCGGTCGCGGGCCTGTTCGTGGGCTTGGTGGCGGTGGCGCTGTTCCTGCAGAAGCGGCGGCCGGGCGCGTGGGCGCTGGGCCTGGCGCCGACCGCGGTGGTGGCGGTGTCGGCGTGGCTGTTCCCGTTCTCGGGTACGCAGCCAATGGTGATCGGCTCGGTGCTGCTGCCGCTCGCGTTCTCGATCCTCGCCTACGTGCTGGTGCCGCAGGAGTGGAAGACGGTCCGGCTCACGGCCGCGGTGTACGGCCTCGGGGTCGTGCTGGTGTGGCTGATCAGCTCCCAGATCGGTTCGAACATCACCCGGCTGGCGATGCTGTTCGCCGGGGTCGCGCTGGTCGCGGCGCTGCCGTTCACGGTGCCGCGCAGCCGCAGGTGGTACGCGGCCGTCGTGGCGCTGTGCGGTTTCGGGGTGTGGATCGGCTTCAAGACGGTCGACGACATCGTGCACACGGCCCCGGCGGCGTCCTGGTCGCGTGAGCTCGCGCCCCTCGTCAACGAGTTGCAGCAGGTCGGCGCGGAGAAGGGCCGGGTCGAGGTCGTCCCCGCCCGCTCCCACCGCGAGGCCTCCGCGCTGGCCCCGTACGTCAACCTGGCCCGGGGCTGGAACCGCCAGGCCGACATGGAGCGCAACCCCCTCTTCTACGACGACACGCTCAACTCGGCGAACTACCACGAGTGGCTGAAGCGCTGGGCGGTGCACTACGTCGTGCTGCCGAAGGGCGAGCCGGACGGTGACGGCGGACAGCGGGAGCGGGCGCTGGTGCGGCGCGGGCTGCCGTATCTGACGCAGATCTGGGGCAATGACACCTGGCAGTTGTTCAGGGTGACCGCGCCGACCCCGCTGGCCGAGCCGAACGCGGTGGTCGACCGGGCCGAGCAGGGCGAGATGGTCCTCCAGGTGAAGAAGGCGGGCCGGATCCTGGTGCGCATCCCGTACTCGCCGTGGCTGAGCATCGTCGACGCGGAGGGCAAGAGCCTGAAGCCGCCGCAGGAGACCGAGGAGTCCAGGAACCGTCCCGAGGACGAGCCGAAGACGTACGTGAACGTCAACGGCTGCCTGACGGAGACGGAGGAGGACGCGCAGGGCGACAAGTGGACGGAGCTGCTGGCGCCGAAGGCCGGGACGTACCGGCTGGCGGCGCCGTACCAGCTCCCGCGGGGCACGCCCTGCCCGGAGGAGCTGCGCTGAGCCTCAGCGCAGCCGGTCCACGTACCGGTCCGTGCCCGGCACCGTCGGGACGAACGGCGCCACCAGTTCCACCCTGCCCAGGCCCGACTCCGCTACCGCCGCGTCGAGGCCGGTGAAGCAGGGGTCCCAGCATTCCCCGGGGTCGGTCTGGAGGAACCACAGGAGCGTCAGGCGGGTGTCGACGCCCTCGACCTGTTTGACGTACGTCATGCGGTCGCCGGGCAGGGGCGTCGGGCGGAAGAGCGTCACCATCGCGGCCGGGGAGCCCGCCAGGCGCTTGGGGAGGTGGCGGGTGCGCAGCCACTGCAGGAGCGGGGCGCGCTGCTCGGGGGTGTCCGCCTCGACGACCTGGAGGACCAGGCCGGCATAGGGGTGGTCGAGGGCGTGGAGGTCGCGGGGGCCGGCCGCTCCGTCGCGGTACACCGTCGCCTCGTGGTTCTGGAACGCCGTGAGGACGTGCGTGCGGTCGTGGTAGACGCGGGCGTCCCGGTTGAGGCGTTTGTTGATGGCGACGGTCCAGCGCATGTGGTCGTCGTAGCGGCCGGCGGTGATCCAGTACGTGGAGAGGTAGCAGCCGGCGGTGACCGGCTGGGCGATCGCCGATTTCTCGGGGTAGCGCAGGAGCTGGAGGTCCCGGGTCGCCACCCAGCGGCGGCCCGCCTGCATCCAGGGCATGGCCATCGCCCCGGCGTAGTAGTGGTCGTCCTCGTACCAGCGGTTGTAGGCGTACTCGTGGCCGGGGTGCGGCTCGACCATGGTGATGAGGGCGTGTCCGGGGTGGGTGCCGTAGGGGCCGACGGCGGCCAGTTCGGCGTACAGCTCGCTGCGGGTGTCCTCGCTCATGCCCTTCCCCTTCGTCGGTGGGTGACCCATACTCTGACGCTCCGTCAGATATAGCGCCAGGGTTCCGGTCCGGGGAGGTCCTGCCATGTCACTGCTCGCGGGGAAGACGGTCGTGGTGTCGGGGGTGGGGGCCGGGCTCGGGCGGCAGGTCGCGGCGGCGGTGGTGCGGGACGGCGGGCGGGCCGTGCTCGGTGCCCGCACGGAGGCGAGCCTGGCGAAGACGGCCGCCGAGATCGATCCCGGCGGGGCGTGCACCGCGTACCGGGCGACGGACATCTCCGACGAGACGCAGTGCGAGGGACTGGCGGGGCTGGCGCGGGAGCGGTTCGGCGAGATCGACGCCGTCGTGCACGTGGCCGCGCTCGACAGTTACTTCGGCGGGCTGGAGGACGCCGACTTCGAGTCCTGGCGGTCGGTGCTGGACGTGAACCTGCTGGGGACCCTGCGGATGACCCGGGCCTGCCTGCCGTCGCTCAAACAGGGCGGCGGTTCCGTGGTGTTCGTCGGGACGCAGTCGGCGGTGGCCGCCCCCTCGCAGGTGCGGCAGGCGGCGTACGCGGCGTCGAAGGGGGCGCTGACGAGTGCGATGTACTCGCTCGCGCGGGAGCTCGGGCCGCACCGGATCCGGGTCAACACCGTGCTGCCGGGCTGGATGTGGGGGCCGCCGGTGCGGGCGTACGTGCAGTTCGCGGCTCATTCGGAGGGGGTGCCGGAGGCGGCGGTGCTGGAGCGGCTGACCGAGCGGATGGCGCTGCCGGATCTGGCCACGGACACGGATGTGGCCGACGCGGTGGCGTTCCTGGCGTCGGACAGGGCGCGGGCGATCACTGGGCAGTCGTTGCTGGTCAACGCCGGGGAGCTGATGCGCTGAGTTCATGTGTGTGAACGACAACCATCACACAGAACTTCTTTACCTCCCTTTGACCTGACGATCACTTGTCGTGTTCACGCGGCAGCGCCCACGATGAGCGCCGGGCTGATCCCTGGGAGGGCGCACATGAACGGTCTCGACTGGGCCGTGCTCGTCGGCTACTTCGCCGTGATGGTCGCGATCGGCGTCTGGTCGCACAAACGGGTCGACAACGTCAGCGACTTCTTCACCGCCGGCGGCAAGATGCCGTGGTGGCTCTCCGGCATCTCGCACCACATGTCGGGCTACAGCGCGGTGATGTTCACCGGGTACGCGGGCATCGCCTACACCTACGGCGTCACGTCCTTCGTCACCTGGTCCTTCCCCATCGCCCTCGGTATCGCCATCGGGTCGAAGCTGTTCGCCCCGCGCATCAACCGGCTGCGCTCCCGGCTCCATGTGGCCTCCCCGCTGGAGTACCTGAAGAACCGCTACGACCTCAAGACGCAGCAGGCGCTGGCCTGGTCGGGCATGCTGCTGAAGATCGTGGACGTGGGCGCGAAGTGGGCGGCGATCGCCACGCTGCTGTCCGTCTTCACCGGGATCTCCCTCAACCAGGGCATCCTCATCACCGGCGGCATCACGGCGATCTACTGCACGATCGGCGGCCTGTGGGCGGACGCGCTGACCGAACTGGGCCAGTTCATCATCCAGTTGCTGGCCGGCGTCGCGATGTTCGTGGCGGTCTTCGTACGCCTCGACGACCACGGCGGCTTCTTCGGCGTCTGGGACTCGCCGGAGCTCCAGGGCCACGGGAAACCGCTGGTCGGGCCGTACGGAACGCTGTTCCTGCTCGCGTTCCTCTTCATCAAGCTCTTCGAGTACAACGGCGGCATGCTCAACCAGGCGCAGCGCTACATGGCCACACGGAACGCCAAGGAGGCCGAGCGGTCGGCCCGCCTCTCGGCGATCCTCTGGCTGGTCTGGCCGCTGGTGCTGTTCTTCCCCATGTGGATGTCGCCGCTGCTGGTCGAGTCGCAGAAGCAGGACGGCTCGGACTCCTACGCCCTGATGACCGAACAGCTCCTGCCGCACGGTCTGCTGGGGCTGGTCATCGTCGGCTTCTTCTCGCACACCATGGCCATGTGCTCCTCCGACGCCAACGCCATCGCGGCGGTGTTCACCCGGGACTGCGCGCCGGTGATCTGGGCGCGGGCCCGGGCCTGGAACCAGAGCCAGGGCCTGCGGGTCGCCCGGATCGCCACGGTCGTCTTCCTCGGCCTGTCCATGGCCGCGGCGACGCAGGTCAACTCCCCCGCGTTCAAGGACATCATCACCGTGGTCATCAAGTGGGTCGCCGGTCTGATGGGCCCGATGGCGATCCCGATGATGCTGGGCCTGCTGCGCGCGTTCCGCCGCTCCGGCCCTACGGCGGCCCTGGTCAGCTGGTCGATGGGCCTGTTCGCGTTCTGGCTGGTGAACTACCCGATCGACTGGAACGTCGAGGGCGGCGTGCCCCTCCAGTACCAGGTGTCGATCCCGCTGGCGGTCTCGCTGGTCCTCTACATCCTCGTCGGCTTCATCCGGCCGGAGGACACACCGGAGCGGCTGGCGCTCATCGAGAAGATCAACACGGACGGGGACGGGGCGGCGGCCGCGGCTATCCCGGCACCGGCCGGGGCGGCGGACGACGTGGTAGGGACGACGACCAGGGATTGACTGCTTCCCCCTTCGTGGCACGGAGATTCCGGCGCTCTCGACCGACGGCGCGAACGTTGACGGCCACAATGTGTACGTCCGAGGGAAGATCGAGGGCTACGACTGGAACCGCTGCACCGACGACGCCTCGATCCGCGTCTGCCGTGACAAAGGTTCGTTCAACCCGGACAACTTGGTAAGCGAAACCACAGCTCCACGTGCCGGGCCCAGGCTGACCTCCTGGGTCCGGTCGCTTCTTTGGGGGAAGCCATCAGTACGTCAGAAGTCCTGTCCGCCACGGGCGTCGACCTCTCCTACGGCGAGCAACTGGCTGTCAGTGACGCCCACCTCTCGATCTCCCGGGGGGAGGTCGCGGCCATCACCGGACAGAGCGGATCGGGAAAGTCCTCGCTGCTGTACTGCCTCGCGGGAGTGCTGCCTCCGGCGCGCGGTCAGGTGAGGTTCGAAGGGCAGTCGCTCGGCGATCTCACCGACGACGAGATCAGTCAACTCCGCCGTGAACGCTTCGGCTTCGTCTTCCAGTACGGCGAACTGCTCCCGGAGCTGACCATCGAGGAGAACACCGCCCTGCCCCTGCGCCTGGCCGGGCAACGCAAGCGGCCCGCGCTGGCGGCCGCCGGCGAGGTCCTCAGCCGACTGGGCCTGGGCGAGCTGCGCGAGCGCCGCCCGTCGCAGGTGTCAGGTGGTCAGAACCAACGCGTCGCCGTCGCACGGGCCTTGGTCCACCGCCCGGCCGTCGTGTTCGCCGACGAGCCGACCGGGTCACTGGACAGCGCCAACGCATCCGCCGTGCTGAAGGAGTTCCTCGGCCTGGCGCGCTCGCAGGGCACTGCCGTCATCCTGGTCACCCATGACCCCACCGTCGCCGCACAGGCCGACAGCCACTACACGATGTCCGACGGAGTCCTCACCCTCCGGGGGGCGGTGTGAGGGAGCTCCTGCTCGGTCTGCGCCTGCTGTTCGGCGCAGGCCGGGGCAACCGCATCCGCTTCTTCCTCATGGCGGCCGGCGGCTCCCTCGGGGTCTGCTGCCTCGCCCTCGTCCTCACCATCCCGCAGATCCTCGACGCGCACGACGGTCGGGCCGCCGCGCGCCAGCCGCGGACCACCTCCGCCCAGTCGGCGGGTTCCACTCTGCTCCTTCAGCGCACCGACCCCTACGGCTCCAAGGCGTTCACCCGGGTGTTCATCGCCAAGGGGACCGAGAACGCCGGCAAGGTCCCGCCGGGACTGAAGGAACTCCCCGGCCCCGGCCAGGTGGTCCTCTCTCCCCGCGCACACGACCTGCTGCGTGACCAGCCCGGCATCAAGGGACTCCTGCCAGGTCGCGAGACGGGTCTGGTAGGTGCGAGAGGGCTCGCCCATCCCGACGAGCTGTTCGCCTACATCGGCACGACACGAGACAAGATCGCCGACGACGGCCGCGCCCTGAAGGGCTGGGGATACGACTACGCCCCCTTCCCCGCCGTCGAACCCTCGACCCTGACCTACATCCGCTTCGCCCTCGGATCACTGGTCCTGCTCCCCCTCGGCATCTTCCTCTCCGTCTGTGCCCGGCTCTCCGCCGCCAGCCGTAACCGCCGCCTCGCCGCCCTGCGCCTGCTGGGCCTGAGCACCAAGGGCACCCAGCGGGTCAACGCCGCCGAGACCGTCGTCGCGGCCCTCCTCGGCGCGCTTCTCGGCCTCGGCGAGTACTGGCTCCTCAACCAGGTCATGACCCGGACCGGGCTGCCCAGTCTGAGGTGGTACCCGGCCGACGGCGCGCTGTCCGCGACGACCATCCCCGTCTGTCTGATCGGGTGCCCGCTCCTCGCCTGGTTCGTCGGCCGCGCCAGCGCACGCGAAGCCGCCGCCAACCCCCTGGCGGTACGCCGCACCGCCGCCCCCAAGCGCCCCACCAAGTGGGGCGGCCTGCTCCTGGTGACCGGCGTCGGTATCGTCGCCGGCTACTGCGCCACCGGCTTCACCGACCACCCCGCCAACAGCCTCGGCCCGAACGCCATCGTGATGCCGGCGGGCATCCTGCTGACGGGCCTGGGGCTGGTGCTGACGCTGCCCCTGCTCTCCTACGGCATCGCCCGCGTACTCGCGCGCAACACCCAGTCCCTCACCCTGAACCTGGCGATGCGCCGCAACGAGGTCGAGCCGGGCAGCACCATGCGCGTCGTCACCGGCCTCGTGCTGCTCGTCTTCTCCGCCTCCCTCGCCCAGGGCGTCCTCATCCAGCTGGAGCAGGTCTCCCGGCCGTCCGCTCCCGTGCAGGACTACTCCGTCCCCCTGGACTCGCTGACCACCCGGCAGCAGAAGGAGGTCGCCGCCGTACCGGGGGTGCGCGCACACGCGGTGACGATGATGTCCTGGACCGACCCCGACGGGCCCTCCGACCAGCCCTGGGCCAGCGCCGTCGTAGCCACCTGCGACCAGCTGGCCGAACTGGTACGGCACTCCGAGGGCTGCGTGGACGGCAAGGTGATGCGGCTCAGCGACCCGAACGCGGGCACCGGCCAGGGCGCCCGCCCGGGTGACGCGCTTCCCTTCCGCCTGTCGAAGGGCGGTCGTGACACGACCCTGACCCTCACACTTCCGCAGGACGAGATCACGTACAGCGCCTACGACCCGTCGGCCGTCCACGGAGCCGACGTGCTCGTCCCGCCGTCTGCCGTGCTCGGCGCGGGCCGCCCGCAGGAGGCACAGTACGTCCTCACCAGCAGCTCCGACCACGACGAGGTCCGCAAGGTCCTCGACGGCATCGCCGCCGTCGCCCCGACCGTCGCGGTCGAACCCATCGGCGTGAACATCGAGGGCCTCCAGCAGATCGCCGTCCTCGAGACCCTGCTCGCCGTCGGCATGATCATGGGTCTGGTCATCGGGACAGCAGCCTTCGTCGTCTCGGCGACCGACCGGGCGGTCGAGCGCCGCCCACAGGTCACCGCCGTCACGCTGATCGGAGCACCGGCGCGGACGATGCGAGCCGTGCAGTGCGTGCAGGTCGTGCTCCCCCTGAGCGTCGGGCTCGTACTGGCGCTCGTGACGGGCAAGCTCGCCGAGTCCTGCTATCTGATCACCGGGGGCAGTGAGATCTACTGGGACTCCGCCGGTCTCCCGGTGCTCGCGCTCGCGGCAGCGGGCGTGGCGGCCGTGTCCGCCCTCGGCACACTTCCGCTCGTGGGACGGCGCATCGACCCGGAACTGATCCGCCGCGACTGATCACGCGTGCTCAGCCGCCGAAGGCTCACCGGCGGCGCGGACTCAGGCCCTCGGATAGCGGGCGAGCCAGCCGGGGGACGAACCGCCGGGGCCGTGCAGGGCGGGGCCCTGGGTCATCTCCATCGCGAAGTCGTCGGCCAGCTCCAGCATCGTGGGACGGCCCTCCAGCTCGGCCAGCCAGGCCGGGGGGAGGGCCGTCTCGCCGTGCAGGGCGCCCAGCAGGCCGCCGGTCAGCGCGGCGGTGGTGGCGGACGGGCCGTCGTGGTTGACGGCGAGGCACAGCCCGTGCCGGACGTCGGCGGCGACGAGGGCGCAGTACACGGCGGCGGCGACGAGCCCCTCGGCCGTGCCCGCCCCGCCCAGCTCGGCCACTCGCTCCGGGCCGGGCATGCCCTGCCGCACGGCGCCCAGCGCATGCTGCAGCGCGTCCGACACCGGCTGGTGGCCCGGCCAGGCGGCCAGCAGCCCGAGGGTTCGCTGCACGGCGGAGTCGAGGCTCTCGCCCAGCGCCAGCGCATGCACGATCACGGCGTACGCGCCCGCCGCCAGGCAGGCCGTGGGATGACCGTGGGTCTGCGCGGCGCACTCGACGGCGAGCTGGACGACCAGCTGCGGCTCCCAGCCCACGAGCAGTCCGAAGGGCGCCGACCGGGCGGCGGCCTCGGGCCCGGCCTCACCGGGGTTCTTCGGCGCCTCGGGCGTCCCCATGGTCTCGTCGCCGAGTCCCAGCAGCAGGGTGCGGCTGGGGTCCCGGCGCGCGTACAGCCACTCCTCGCGCGCCAGCCATCCGTCTTCCTTGCGGCGCTCGTCGGGCCCCCAGTCGCGCTGGGTGGCGGCCCAGCGCAGATACGCCCGGTGCAGATCGGTCGGCGGATGCCAGGCCCCGGTGTCCCGTCTGACCTGGGCCCGGATCAGCCCGTCGACGGAGAACAGGGTGAGCTGGGTGAGGTGCGTGACGGCACCGCGTCTGCCGTAGGCGGGGGCCAGGTCCACCAGGCCCTCCGCCCCGTGCGCCTCCCGGATCCCCTGGAGGGTCAGCCCGTCGACGGGCGTCCCCAGCGCGTCACCCACGGCCACGCCGAGCAGGGTCCCCCGCACCCGGCTGCGGAAGTCCTGCTGCTCCGTACGGCCCCAGACGGCGCCGGCAGTCGCACCCACCTCGACCTCCCAGGGAACCGTCCACACGTACGACGCCCAGCACTGTAATCGAACGGGGAGGGCGGGCCTCCTTTCGAGGACGTCGCACGGACCGTGAGGCTCCGGGTGGGCACGGTCACGGCCGGATCAAGACGAGCCGCGATCCGGCTCCTCGAAGTCGCGCGTGACGGCACCTGGAGCGTCGGCCGAGCGCAGCCGCACCCCGGAACCCGTCACACCCAGATCACGGCGCATCGCCTCCCGCGCGGCAGCGATCAGGGACCACACGCCGTGCTGCGCCTCAGCGGCCGAGTGCGGGGACTCACCGGGCCGCGGGTTCCCCTGCTCCAGCCGTTTGACCTGCCCGTAGACCGTGTTCAGGGCCCCGTTCACCTCCCCGGCCGCGGCTATCACCGCGTCCGGCGCGATCATCAGCGCCTCGGACCAGCGATCGCGGTACGTGTCCTTCGCGGATTCCAGCGCCCGGATGTCCTCGTCCCCGGGCGCACGGTCGCGTATGGCGTACAGGTGCCGGCTGAGCGCCGTGCAGAACTGGCGCGCGTCGCGGTGCAGTGCCGAGTAGCAGTGCCGCCGCAGCTCACGGCTCTCACGCGCCTCCTGGAGCGCCTGCGCCGTCTCCAGCTCGCGCCGCTTGGCCTTCTCGGCACCCCGCTGGGTGAGCAGGGCACCCCCGAGGGTCCCCGCCACACCGGCCACGGCTATCAAGACCGCCCCCATGTCCATCGGATCACCCTAGACCGGGAGCCCCGGCAAGTCCCCCTTCACCAAGGCCACTTCAGCCCACACCGTCTTGCCGTGGGCCGCCGCCTCCACCACACCCCAGCGGTGCGCGTACCCCGCTACGATCCGCAGTCCGCGGCCGCCCTCGGCGTCGTCCGCGACCGGGTCGGGGAGCCGCGGGAGGCGGTCGCCCCGGGCGTCGGTGACCTCGACACGGAGTGTGCGGTCGGCGCGCAGCGTCAGGGCCAGCCGGAAGTCCCGGCCCTGCACCCGTCCATGCAGCACCGCGTTCGACGCGAGCTCCGCCACCACCTGCGCGGCGGCGTCGTACGCCTCACCCCACTCGTCGAGCTGGCGTTCGGTGAGCAGCCGAGCCAGTCGAGCACCCCTTCGAGTGGCGGACAGCTGGATCGCGAAGTGGCGTACGGGGGTGCTGATTTCAGCGAGGGATTTCCGACTCATGTCACCCAGCGTGGTCGTCCGTCCCTACTCTGAACAGCGACGACCTCGGTACGGAGCGTGACTGTCCGGACGCCCGGTGGGGTCGTACGGCTCGTACGTCAGGAGGGGAACGCGTGGAGGACGAGGAAGCGGCGGCCGTGCTCAGGACGGTCGGGCGGCAGATCAAGATGTGGCGCGAGGCGGCCGGGCTGAAGCAGGCGGAGTTCGGTTCGGCCATCGGGTACGGCGAGGAGATGGTGTCGTCCGTCGAGCGGGCCCGGCGCATCCCCAAGCCGGACTTCCTCGACAAGGCGGATGAGGTACTGGGGGCGGGCGGCAAGATCGCCGCGATGAAGGAGGATGTGGAGAGGGCTCGGTATCCGAAGACCGTCCGGGACCTGACCAAGCTGGAGGACCAGGCGGTCGAGCTCGGGGCTTACGCGGCCCTGCACATCCACGGGCTGTTGCAGACCCCCGAGTACGCCCAGGCGCTGTACGCGATGCGGCGCCCGGCGTACAGCGAGGACGAGATCGAGCGTCACGTGGCAGCGCGCATGGCACGGAAGGCCGTCTTCGACCGGGTGCCCCATCCCCTCATCACCTTTGTCCAGGAAGAGATGACACTGCGGCGGCCGCTCGGGGGCAGAATGGTGCTGCGCCGCCAGCTCGAACACCTGTTGGAGGTGGCCGAGTTGAGGCACGTCGAGATCCAGGTGATGCCGACGCGCAGGGAGGACCACGCAGCCGTGATGGGCTCGTTCCGGCTGCTGAAACTCCAGGACCGCACGGCGGTCGGACACACGGAAAGCCAGCTGTACGACCGGGTGATCAGCGATCCCAAGGAGGTCCAGATCCTCGATATGCGCTATGGCATGATCCGGGCGCAGGCCCTCTCGCCGCGCGAGTCGCTGACCTTCATCGAAAAAGTGCTGGGAGAAGAGACATGACGCCCACCCCACTCACGTGGATCAAGAGCAGCTACAGCGGCAACGACGGACCGGACTGCGTCGAGATCGCGATATCCCAGGTCTCCATCCACATCCGCGACTCCAAGAACAAGCACGGCGCCCAGCTGTCGTTCACCGGCGATGCCTGGTCCGAGTTCCTGGAGTTCACGGCAGGACGCTGATGTCCGGGTCGAGTGCCCGGACTCGGGCCACGTCCGCCCGGGCCTCCTCCGGATGTCCCATGGCCGTATGGAGCACGGCCCGGCGGCACAGGGCCCAGACGTACCCCGGCCGCAACTCCACCGCCTTGTTCAGGTCGGCCAGTGCCTCCGCGTGGCGGCCCAGTCGGGACAAGGCCTCACCCCGGCTCGCGTAGGCCGACGTGTACGTGGGGTCCAGGGCCAGCGCGATGTCCAGGTCGGCGACCGCCTCCTCGTCGCGGCCCGCGGCACGCAGCGCGTCGCCGCGTTCGCAGCGGGCCCAGGGCCAGTCGGGACTCTGGGCCAAAGCCCTGTCAAGGTCGGCCAGTTGGCGGTGGGGGTCGCCCAGTGCCCGCCACACCCGGGCGCGGCGGGCGAGCGCCCAGGCGTAGTCCGGGTCGAGGTCCAGTGCCCGCCCGAGGTCGGCGAGGGCCGCGTCCTGGTCTCCGGCCCGCGCGTGCGTCGCGCCCCGGGAGGCCCAGGCGAACGCGGAGGCGGGGTCGAGGCGCACCGCTTCGGTCAGGTCCCGGAGCGCCTCGGCGTCGCGTCCGGCGGCCCGGTGGTGTTCCCCGCGCAGTGCGACGTACCAGGCGTTGCCCGGGTCCAGCGCGACGGCCCGGTCGAGGTCGGCGATCGCCCCGTCGTGGTCGCCCAGGTCGCCCCTGATCCCGGACCGGTGCCGGTAGGCGAGGGCCAGTTCCGGATCGAGCGCGACGGCCTGGTCGTACTCGGTGAGGGCCTGTGCGTACGCGCCCTCGCCGCGCAGCTCGTCGCCCCGTACGACGCGGGCGCGGGCCTGCGCCGGGGCGTCGAGCGCGGCACGGCGCAGGAGCAGCCCCAGCGCGGCGGCGACGCCTTCCGCGTCGAGTGCGGCCGTCAGTTCGGTGCCCCACTCGGCCACCGGCCGGAGGTCGGCGTCCTGCCCTGCGTCCACCAGGACGCGGGCCCACCGCACGGCCATGACCTCCCCGGCGCCGCAGGCGTGGACGAAGTCGCTCAATGCCCGGGGCAGCGCTTCTCGTTCACCGGCGCAGAGCAGGTGGTAGGACTCGGCCTGGCGCAGGTCCCGCCAGGTGTCGTCGAGCCAGAGGTCGGTCAGGTCCCGACCGGCCTCTTCCCGCCACTCCCGGAACGTGCCGGCCAGGCGCCGCTGCCGTCGTGCCCACTCCCGGGGCGCCCTGCGGCGTTCCGCGCGCAGCATCGGCGCCCGTACGACGTCGTGGTAGCGCAGCCGTCCCCCGCCGCGTTCGCTGACGAACGGCATCCCGCGCAACCACGCGTAGAGGGGCTGCAGTTGCTCCGGCGGGCTGTCGACAGCGGCCCGGAACACGTCGCCGTCCAGCCACCTCGGCAGCGCGCAGGCCAGGGCGGCGGCCCGCCGGACCGGGTCCTCCTCCCATTTCAGGAAGCGGTCCACGGCCGTCGCGCTCGGGTCGCCCACGTCGTCCGGGGCGGTGGGGCGCGACTCGGCGAGAGTGGAGACCAGGACGGGGAGGCCGCCGGTGAGGCGCAGCACCTCCTCGACGACCGGTTCGGCCGTCACGCCCTTGGCGGCCAGCAGGCCGCGTGCCTCCGGCTCCGTGAAGGGGGCCAGGGGGAAGTCCGCCACGAAGTCCGCCAGTCCGCCCCAGCGCGCCGGGTCCAGGGGGGTCCTGCCCGCCGTGGTCACCACCGTCGTGGCGGGCACGCCGCCGTGGCGGTCCGTCGTCATCGTCTCGTGCAGCCATGGGTCCAGGTACGGGCCCGTCCGCTCGTACGTGTCCAGGAAGAGGGCGATCCAGGGCGCGTCCGAGTCCGCCAGCTCGCGCAGGAGCACTGGGGTGAGCACCTGCTCGGGGGTGAGGACCAGCCGGAGGTCCTCGTGATTGCGGAAGCGGGCGATGAGGCTCGCCCGCAACCGGTCGGCCGCCCCGGCGAGTTGCTCCACGTCCAGCATCCCGGCCAGCGGCCCGACCACCGGCACCATCCCCGCGGCGACCACCCCGGCCCGGGCCGCCATCCGGCCTCCCGCGGACGGGCCGGTCTCCTCCGGATCGGTGCCCAGGACGGCCAGGGCGGCCAGTTCCGCCTCGTGCCGGTGTTCGCGGTGCGCGGCGAGCAGACGGTCCAGCTCCTTCAACCGCCGTCCCTGGGCGGCGAACTGGCGGCTGATCTCCGCCATCGCCTCCGGCACGCTGCCCGCGCTGTCGTCGACGTACGCCGTCAGCGCCCCGTGTTCGCGGGCGGTCTGCTCCAACTCCCGGAGAAGGAAGGTCTTTCCGACTCCGGCGTTGCCGTGCACGTGGAAGCGGAAACGGTGGCGTTCGTCGTGCGGGGCGGTCGCGAAGTTGGCGCGGAAGGCGGCGCGTTCGGCGGAGCGGCCGACGAAACCGGCCCGGCCGCGCTGCCGTATGAGCTCCTGCATGGACGGTTGCGGCTGCGCCATCCGTACGTTCCCCTCGTCTCGTGCGGTCGGCCCCGGTCGTCATTGTCGCTCAACCGCCGCCGGGTACATCGGATGCGTGTGCGCGGGGAGAATGATCAGCATGGCCACCTCCACCACATCACGCGGCACGCTGTCGCTCGCCGCCACCCTGCTCACCGCGACCATCGCCCTCTACATGGCGCTCGTCGCCTTCGGGAACATCACCGACTTCGGGACCAACCAGCAGTTCGTCCGGCATGTGCTCGCCATGGACACCACGTTCAAGGACGAGGACCTGATGTGGCGGGCCGTCACGAGCCGGGGCCTCCAGGACGCCGCCTACGTCGGGATCATCGTCTGGGAGACCCTCGCCGCGCTGGTCCTCATATCCGGGAGCTGGCTGTGGGCCAGACGCGATGAGCAGCGCGCCCGGCGGTTGTCCACGTACGGGCTGCTGATGGTGATGCTGCTGTTCGGGGCCGGGTTCATCGCGATCGGCGGTGAGTGGTTCTCGATGTGGCAGTCGAAGAGCTGGAACGGACTGGACGCCGCGACCCGGATCTTCCTGTTCAGCGGGGTCGTGCTGATCGTCAACCAGCTGTCGGCCCGGCGGTCGGATACACCCGCCTCCTGAGCGCCGCTCCTGCGCGACCGGGCCGCTACTTGACCACGGTCACGGTCGTGCCGACCGTGCCGAACGTCCACAGGGCCGTGCCGTCCGCCTTCCGCATCCTGACTCCGCCCGTCGCGGTGCCGGAGGCGGCGGGCGGCGGTGAGGCCCCGTCGACCGCGTTGGAGAAGGCGACCGAGACGCCGGACTTCGCGGCGAAGTACAGGATGTGCTCGATCTGGACGCCGTCCGAGCCGGTCGTGGCCGGGTTGCGGGAGGACACCGTGTAGCGGCCCGGGTCGGGGCTGATCGAGCCCGGCCAGACGGTGAAGGTCCGGCGGGTCGCCTCGCTCGCGTCGACCAGCCAGACCCGCTTCTCGCCGAGGGAGTAGACGATGCGCCGGCCGGTGCCGGAGCCGTCGGGCACCCGCGCGGGGTCCGACGCCGTCGGGGTGGGCTGCGCCGATGCCGTGGCTTTCGGCTTGGCCGAGGCGGCGGTGGGGTGCGTGCCCCGGTCCGCCTGCACGCCCAGGACCGTCACCGCGGCTATCGCTCCCACGGTCAGCCCGGTCACCCAGGCCCACGAAGGAAGAAGTCGGGCAGGCACCGGCACGCATCTCCTCAGTCACGGGACCCCGCGTCGAAGCGGGGCTCCGATCATCGTACTGCGCGCCCGCGCCCCCTCGGCTCCCTCCCTCAGGCCCCTCCGGCGGTCTTGCGGACCGGAACCGGGCCCGTGCCGGCGCCGCGGGCGGTGTAGCGGGGGGTGCGCACCGGGGCCGGGTAGGAGAGGTGCACCAGCCGGGTCTGCTCCTGGCGCATGTGCGTCAGCGATTCCAGGATGTAGCCCACCAGCAGCACCAGCGCCGCGATGGTCATGATCGCGGCGGCGAGGATCGCCGTGGGGACCCGGGGGACGGTGCCCGTCTCGACGAAGTCGGCGATGACGGGGATGCCGAGAATGACGGAGACCAGGGCGAGGACGCCCGCGAGCACGGTGTGGACCAGCGAGGGGCGCTCGCGCCGGGCCAGGTCGAGGATGACGCGCAGGATGCGCCAGCCGTCCCGGTAGGTGCGCAGCTTGCTCTCGCCGCCGGCGGGCCGGACCCGGTAGTCGGTGAGGACCTCCGCCGTGGGCAGCCGCAGGTGCAGCGCGTGGATCGTCATCTCGGTCTCGGTCTCGAACTCGCGGGCCAGCGCCGGGAAGGACTTCACGAAGCGCCGCGAGAAGACGCGGTAGCCGCTGAGCATGTCGGTCACGTCGTTGCCGAACAGGGACCGCACGGCCCCGGTGAGCAGCTTGTTGCCGACCGCGTGCCCGGCCCGGTAGGCCCCGTCGACGCTCACCCGGCGGGCCCCTACGACCTGGTCGTAGGGGCCTTCGAAGAGCAGGTCCACCAGCTCGCGGGCGCGGGAGGCGTCGTAGGTGTCGTCGCCGTCGATGATGAGCAGCGCGTCGGCGTCGACGTCGGCGAAGGCGCGGCGGACGACGTTGCCCTTGCCCTTGCGGGTCTCCTGCCGGACCATCGCGCCGGCGGCCCGGGCGACCTCCGCGGTCCGGTCGGTGGAGGCGTTGTCGTACACGTAGACGACGGCCTCGGGCAGGACCGCGCGCAGGTCGCGGACCACCTTTCCGACGGCCGCCTCCTCGTTGTGGCACGGCACGACACACGCGATCGTCGGTTCCACGACCACTCCTCGCTCGACTCACCCGGCCGGTTCCTCACACGGTCGGCACCTCATACATCAGCACCTCACACAGTCGGACATAGTGCGATATGAGCGCGCCTGACCGGATGGAGCACGCAGGGTCGTTACGCTCGCCGCGTGCCGGTCCTCGACTCTGTGACGCTGCGTGCGCGTGACGCCATCAAGGGCATCTGGCGCGAGGCCGCCAAGTTCGGCGTCGTCGGAATCCTGGCCTTCGTCGTCGACAACGGCGGCTACAACCTGCTCGTCTTCGGCCTGCCCGGCGGCGCGGAAGGCGGGGTGATGCGGACCGCCCCCGTGCAGGCCTCCGTCGTCGCGACGGCCGCCGCCGCGCTCTTCAGCTGGGTCGGGAACCGCCACTGGACCTACCGCGGCCGGCACCGCGCGAAGGTGACCCACGAGCTCGCGCTGTTCCTCGTCGCGAACGGGGTCGGGCTCGCCATCACGGCGGGCACGGTCTTCGCGTCCCGGCAGCTGCTCGGGCTCGACTCGGCGCTCAGCGACAACACCGCCCGCATCCTCGGCTGGGTCCTCGCGACCCTGTTCCGCTTCTACGCCTACCGGCGCTACGTCTTCGTCGCACCCTGACCGGCCTGCGCCCACCGAGCCGTTAGCATCCGGCATATGGGACAAACAGGATGGATGCGCTGGGGACAGCGGCACTGGACCTGGACGCTGGCCGCCGTCGCCGCGGTCTGCTGCCTGGCCACGATCCTCGTCTTCGCCCCCGGCTACCTGAGTCCCGACAGCCTCGACCAGCTCCGCCAGGCCGAGGGGAAGAAGCCCCTGACCGACTGGCATCCGCCCGTGCTGAGCCTGGTGTGGCGGGCGCTCATCGCGGTGACCGGCTCGATCGCGTCCCTGCTGGTCGTTCAGTGCCTCGTCTTCTGGGCGGCGCTGTGGGTGCTGGCCCGGTGCGTGTGGCGGCTGACCGCGAGCCGGGGCGGTTCGCTCGCGGTGCTCGGCCTCGGGCTGCTGCCGTACGTGCTGACGTTCGCCGGGGTGGTGTGGAAGGACGTGCACACGGCGTTCGCGCTGCTCGCCGCCTGCGCGGTCGCGTTCACCGGCCTGCTGCTGCGGGACCGCGACCCCCGCCCCGCCGTGCGCTGGGGGCTGCTCTGGCTGGGCGTGCTGTTCCTCGCCTACGCCATGCTGGTGCGCAAGAACGCCTTCCTCGCCGCGATCCCCCTCTTCGTCATGCTGGTCCTCGCGCTGTGGGGCGCCCCCGGGCGCCGTACGTGGGTGACGTGCACGGCGGCCCTCGCGGCCGGGCTCGTCGTGCCCGCCGCCGCCGTCTCCCTGTTCGCCGCGCCGCTGCAGACCAAGCAGGGCGCGCAGATCATGCTCGACGACCTCGTCCACGTACTGACCGTGGACGAGCTGCGGTCGGCGGACGTGTCACCCGCCCTGCGGGACCGGCTCGTGGCCTCCGCCCGCGAGTGCGAGCGCGTCGGCGCCCTCTCCGACTCCTACTGGGCCTGCTACCGGCGCCCGGCCGACGGGCTGCGCGGGGACTCGGGGGAGATCACGTCCCTGTGGCTGCGGGAGATGAGCGGGCACGTGCCGCAGTACCTCCAGTACCGCCTGCTGCTCTTCACGACCCTGCTGTTCGAGACCGACTACCCGTACAAGGCCGGCGTCTCCCGCAACGACCTGGGCGTCGAGGTGGCACACCCCCGCCTGCGGGACATGCTCGGCACGTACGTCAAGGGCACGGCCCAGGACCTGCCGTGGCTGTTCCGCGGCTGGTTCTGGCTCGCCGTCGCGCTGGTGCTCACCCTCCGCCCCGGCAAGGGCGTGTTCGCGATGCCCGTCCGGGCGCTGGGCGTCAGCTCGGCGGCCTACGTCCTCGGCTATCTGCCGATCATGCCCGCGACGGACTACCGCTACGTCTACTGGCCGGCGATCGCCGGCTCCCTCGGCCTGCTCCTTCTGTGGTCGGGCCGGGGCACCCCTCCCCCGCCGCCGACGAGCCCCGGCGCCACGGCCGGCCGCACCCTCGTGGAGCATCAGCCGGCGGACGCCGGGGGCCAGTGAAGCCTCAGTCCAACACCGGCAGCAGCTGCGGCAGGTGCCCGTCCGACGCCTCCGCCGCCCGCTGCCGCTCCTGCGGGACGTCTCCGTAGAGGGTGGTGCGGGCCTTGGCGGGACGCCCGGCCGCCTCCGCCACCGCGACGAGGTCCTTCACCGACTTGTACGACCCGTACGACGAGCCCGCCATGCGGGAGATGGTCTCCTCCATGAGCGTCCCGCCGAGGTCGTTCGCGCCCGAGCGGAGCATCTCGGCCGCCCCTTCCGTGCCCAGCTTCACCCAGCTGGTCTGGATGTTGGGGATGTACGGGTGCAGCAGCAGCCGGGCCATGGCCGTCACCGCGCGGTTGTCCCGCATGGTCGGGCCCGGACGGGCGATCCCCGCCAGGTAGACCGGGGCGTTGGTGTGCACGAACGGCAGCGTCACGAACTCGGTGAAGCCGCCCGTGCGCTGCTGGATGCCGGCCAGGGTGCGCAGGTGACCGAGCCAGTGCCGCGGCTGGTCGACATGGCCGTACATCATCGTCGAGGACGAGCGGATGCCCAGCTCGTGGGCGGTGCTGACGACCTTGATCCAGTCGGCCGCGGGCAGCTTGCCCTTGGTGAGGATCCAGCGGACCTCGTCGTCGAGGATCTCGGCGGCGGTGCCCGGGATGGTGTCCAGGCCCGCCTCCTTGGCGGCGGTCAGCCACTCGCGGATCGACATGCCGGTGCGGGTCGCGCCGTTGACGACCTCCATCGGCGAGAAGGCGTGCACGTGCATGCCCGGGACGCGTTCCTTCACGGCCCGCGCGATGTCGAAGTAGGCGGTGCCGGGCAGGTCCGGGTGGATGCCGCCCTGCATGCAGACCTCCACCGCGCCCACGTCCCAGGCCTGCTGGGCCCGGTCGGCGACCTGGTCAAGGGAGAGGGTGTAGGCGTCGGCGTCGGTGCGGCGCTGGGCGAAGGCGCAGAAGCGGCAGCCGGTGTAGCAGACGTTGGTGAAATTGATGTTGCGGGTGACGATGTAGGTGACGTCGTCGCCCACGGCCGACTTCCGCACGTCGTCGGCGACCCGGGCGAGGGCGTCCAGCGCCGGACCGTCCGCGTGCAGCAGGGCCAGCGCCTCGTCGTCGGTCAGCTTGGTGGGGTCGTCGGCGGCCGTGCGCAGGGCCTCGCGTACGTCGGTGTCGATGCGCTCGGGCGCCATGCCCGGGGCGGCGGCCTCACGCAGGGCGCCCCAGTCGCCGTACACCTCGTCGAAGTCGTCCCGGCGGTCGGAGGTGCGGCCCTCGGTGTCGATGGAGCTGTGCAAATCGGTACGGCCGGACGCCGTGAAGACCTCCTCCGGCTCCTGCCACGGCAGGCCCTGCGGGAGAGCCTCGGACCGGGCGAGGCCGGTCTCCGAGTCGGCCAGCGCGGCCACGTGCGGGCGCAGCCGCGGGTCCAGCCAGGGCTCGCCGCGCCGCACGAACTCCGGGTACACGCACAGGCGTTCGCGCAGCTCGAACCCGGCCGCCCGGGACTTCTCGGCGAGCTGCTCGATCTGCGGCCAGGGGCGCTCGGGGTTGACGTGGTCGATGGTGAGCGGGGAGACGCCGCCCCAGTCGTCGATGCCGGCGCCGATCAGCCGCTCGTACTCGTCGTCGACGAGGTTGGGCGGGGCCTGGATGTTGCCGCTCGGGCCCATGAGGAGCCGGGCGACGGCCACCGTGGCGACCAGTTCGTCGAGTTCCGCGTCGGGCATGCCGCGCATGGCCGTGTCCGGCTTGGCGCGGAAGTTCTGGATGATCAGTTCCTGGATGCCGTGGTAGGCCCGGGACACCTTCCGCAGCGCGAACAGGGACTCGGCGCGCTCCTCGTAGGTCTCGCCGATGCCTATCAGGACGCCCGAGGTGAAGGGGACGGAGGAGCGCCCGGCGTCCTCCAGGACCCGCAGGCGGACGGCGGGCTCCTTGTCGGGCGAGCCGTGGTGGGGGCCGCCCGGCTCCGACCAGAGGCGGGTCGCGGTGGTCTCCAGCATCATGCCCATGCTGGGCGCGACGGGCTTGAGGCGCTGGAAGTCGGTCCAGGACATGACGCCCGGGTTGAGGTGGGGCAGCAGCCCCGTCTCCTCCAGGATGCGGATGGAGACGGCCCGGACGTAGGCGAGGGTGTCGTCATAGCCGTGCGCGTCGAGCCACTCGCGCGCCTCCGGCCAGCGGTCCTCGGGCTTGTCGCCGAGGGTGATGAGGGCTTCCTTGCAGCCGAGGGCCGCGCCCTTGCGGGCGATGTCCAGCACCTCGTCCGGCGACATGAACATCCCGTGGCCCTCCCGGCGCAGCTTGCCCGGGACGGTGACGAAGGTGCAGTAGTGGCACTTGTCCCGGCACAGCCGCGTCAGCGGGATGAAGACGCTCTTCGAGTACGTGATGACGCCCGGCCGCCCGGCCGCCGCCAGGCCCGCGTCCCGCACCCGGGCGGCGGAGGCCGACAGGTCCTCCAGCTGCTTCCCCCGGGCCTGGAGCAGCACCGCCGCCTCGGCGACATCGAGCGAGACACCGTCCCTGGCCCGTTTCAGGGCACGACGCATGGAGTTGTCGGTGGGGCCGGTTCCGGAGGTCGCGGAGGTCGTCATCCTTCGAGCATACGAGTGCGCTGATCAGGCTCGGGAAAGCCCCGTCAGTGGAAGGCCAGCCACCCGATGCCCAGGGCCGAGGTGAGGCCCGCGGCGGCGACGGCCGCCGGTCTGTTGCGGTGCAGGGCGAACCAGACCAGCGCGGACGTCACCAGTACGGCCATCGTGCCGATCGCGGCACGCAGCAGCCCCTGACTGTAGCCGTACTCCGTGAAGTGACGCAGCAGCCAGGCGAACCAGGTAAGCCTCATGACGCTCTCCCCCGTGAAGACAGTGAGCCGGGCCCCTCACACCGTCCGGCGCGGTGGTCGGCCGCGCACCGGTGTTCCCCACCCGGTTGTTGACCCCCAGTTTAGTAGGGATCGCCAACCAACCTGCCTCACAAGGCAGTTGTCAGATGTATCCCGCGAGGCCGTCCAGGGTCTTCAGCACCTCCGCCTCCCCCGCCGGGGGCAGCTGCACCACGACCTCCTCGATGCCCAGGCCCGCGTAGTGGGCGAGCTTGCCGGGGGTGGGGTGGACGGCGTAGGGCACGACCTGGAGGGCCCGGGGGTCACGGCCCGCGTCGGCCCAGGCGGTGCGCAGGACCGGCAGCGCCTCGCCCAGGCCCCGGCCGCCGATCGGCAGCCAGCCGTCGGCGTACTCACCGATGTGGGCGAACAGCTTGGGTCCGGCGGCCCCGCCGACGAGCGTGCGCGGGCCGGTGACCGGACCGCGTGGCTGCTGCACGGGCTTGGGATACGCGTGACTGGCCCGGACGCTCCCGAACTCCCCCTCGTACGCGGTCGGCGCCTGGGACCACAGGGCCCGCATCAGCGCCATCCGGTCCCGGACCAGCTCGCGCCGGGTGCTCCAGCGCACACCGTGGTCGGCGGCCTCCTCGACGTTCCAGCCGAAGCCGAGCCCGAGGGTGAACCGGCCACCGGAGAGGTGGTCGAGGGTCGCGACCTGCTTGGCCAGGGCGATCGGGTCGTGCTGGGCGACGAGCGTGATGCCCGTGCCGAGCCCGAGCCGCCCGGTGACGGCGGCGGCCTGGCCGAGCGCCACGAACGGGTCCAGGGTGCGGCCGTACTCGAGCGGCAGCTCACCGCCCGCCGGGTACGGGGTGGTCCGCTCCACGGGGATGTGGGTGTGCTCGGGCAGGTACAGCCCGGCGAAACCGCGCTCCTCCAGTTCCCGGGCGAGCCGGGTCGGGGTGATCGTCTCGTCGGTGAGGAAGATCGTCACGGCGATGCGCATGGGGTGTCTGTACCCGAGGAAGAGACGACTGAAAGTCATCGTCCCCCTCCCGCGCACCTCGCTGACGATCGATAATGAGCGACTTCCATCTTCCGCGACGTTCCGAACCCTCTGCACAGGCGATCAACTCGAACACAATTGCCCCATACCGTATGTAATTCCGGTTAGATGTGATCTTCTGCCGTGAACGACCGGGAAGAGTCCATACGGTGTTCGGTATGCAGCTCCGCTATAACTACCGGGCCTACCCGGATGCCGCCCAGTGCCGTGCACTGGCGAAGGCGTTCGGGTGCGCCCGCGTGGTATGGAACGACTGCCTGCGCGACCGGAAGCAGGCACATGCGGCAGGGTTGCCGTACGTGAAGTCGGCGGACTTGTCGCGTGTGCGCATCACCCAGGCCAAACGGACCGCCGAGCGTGCCTGGCTGGCGGACGTGTCGGCGGTCGTTCTGCAGCAGTCTCTTCGGGATCTGGACACCGCCTACAAGAACTTCTTCGACAGTCTGAGCGGCAAGCGGAAGGGCCGGAAAGTGGGGCCGCCTCGGTACAAGTCGAAGAAGGACACCCGGCAGTCGATCCGCCTCAACACCAATGCCTTCTCCCTTAAGGACGACGGGACGGTGTACGTGGCCAAGGTCGGCAACCTCAAGGTCAAGTGGTCGCGTCGGCTGCCAACCACTCCTACGTCCTTGACCGTCACCAAGGACAGCTGCGGCCGGTACTTCCTCAGTTTCGTCGTGGACACCCAGCCGGACGCCCTCCCCGAGGTCGAGACCGATACCGGGATCGACCTCGGCTTGGCCGCCTTCGCGGTCTTGTCCGACGGCCGGAAGATCGACAGTAAGCGCTTCTTACGCCGGGCGGAGAAGAAGCTCAAGCGCCTTCAGCGGGAGCTGTCCCGTCGGGTCAAGGGATCGAAGAACCGGACCAAGGCCCGCATCAAGGTCGCACGACAACACGCCAAGGTAACCAACCGGCGCCGGGACTTCCACCACAAGGCATCCACACAGATCATCCGCGAAAACCAAGCGGTGTACGTGGAAAACCTCGATGTGTCCAGTCTCGGCCGGACCCGGCTGGCCAAGTCGGTGCACGACGCGGGATGGTCCGCGTTCGTCGGCATGCTGGAGTACAAGGCGGTCAAGCACGGCCGCACCTTCGCCAAGGTGGACCGTGCCTTCCCGTCCTCTCAGATCTGCTCGGCCTGCGGGTTCCGCGACGGCGCGAAACCGCTGCACGTCCGGGAGTGGACGTGCAACGCGTGCGGCACGGTGCACGAGCGTGACCACAACGCTGCCCGTAACGTCCTGTTCGAAGGACGCCGGATCGTCGCCGCCGGACGGGCGGAGACACAAAACGCCTGTGGAGCGCCGGTAAGACGGGCACACGTGCCCGCACAGCGCGGTGAAGCAGGAAGCCCCCGGAAGAGTCCCTCGACTCAGGCCGGAATCCCTGGACTCAGGTCAGGGAGTACGTCAAGTTGGGAAGCGTGAGCTTCGCTTCAGCGGCCGACGGGGGCCGGGAGAGCGGGACCGTGCGCGGCACGCTGCCGCCCGGCTCCCCGGACTTCGTGTACGTGCCCGTCGAGGTCCCGGCCGGGGTCCGGGAGCTGAAGGTCGCCTACACCTACGACAGGCCGTCCGTCCCGGCCGGCACCCCGGGCAACGCCCTCGACATCGGCCTCTTCGACGAGCGCGGCACCGAGCTCGGCGGCCGGGGCTTCCGCGGCTGGTCGGGCGGGGCGCGCACCGAGTTCTTCGTCCGGGCGGACGACGCGACGCCGGGCTACCTCCCGGGCCCCATGCGCGAGGGCACCTGGCACATCGCGCTCGGCCCGTACACCGTCGCCCCGCAGGGCCTGTCGTACGAGATCACGGTCATGCTGACGTACGGGGAGCCGGGCGCGGCGACCGAGCCGGAGTATCCGCCGGAGCGGGCGAAGGGCCGGGGCCGGGCCTGGTACCGGGGCGACTGCCATCTGCACTCCTGGCACTCCGACGGCCGCCGCACCCCCGCCGAGATCGGGGAGCTGGCCCGGGCGGCCGGCCTGGACTTCGTCAACTCCTCCGAGCACAACACGCACGCGGCGCACGCGCACTGGGCCGACGTGGCCGGGGACGACCTGCTCGTCATGCTGGGCGAGGAGATCACCACCCGCAACGGGCACGTCGTCGCGCTCGGCACCGACCCGGGCACCTTCGTCGACTGGCGCTACCGGGCCCGCGACAACCGCTTCGGCCGGTTCGCCCGGCAGATCCGGCGCGCCGGCGGCCTGGTCGTCCCGGCCCACCCGCACGCCACCTGCGTCGGCTGCAACTGGAAGTTCGGCTTCGCCGAGGCGGACGCCGTCGAGGTGTGGAACGGCCCCTACACGCCCGACGACGAGGTGGCACTCGCCGACTGGGACAGCATGCTCGTGGCGTCCCTGCGGGACGGGCGCGGCTGGCTCCCGGCGATGGGCAGCAGCGACGCCCACCGCTCCCCGGACGCGGTGGGCAGCCCCCAGACGGTCGTCCTGGCCGACGACCTGACCAGGGAGGCGATCCAGGAGGGCATCCGGACGGGGCGGTCCTACGTCGCCGAGTCCGCGCGCGTCGCCCTGTCCTTCCGGGCGTCGGGCGGGCGCGGCGAGCACGCGGGCATCGGCGAGCGCCTCATCGTGGGCCGCGACACCCCGGTCACCGTCCGCCTGGAGGTCACCGGCGCCCCGCGCTGCACGGTCCGCCTCGTCACCGACCAGGGCGTTCTGCACACCAGCGCCCCGCTGCCGGTCTCCGGCTCGGGTGCCGTCGAGTGGCGCACCACACCGTCGTACGCGGCGTACGTACGGGCCGAACTCCGGCACGAGGCGGCGGCGGGACCGCTGCCCGGGGCCCTGGCGGCGTTCACCAACCCGATCTTTCTCGGACGCCGAGAGTCACCTGCGCCGTCATCCCCTTCCGTTGCCACTACGCAGACCTCAGTCATCCACGATTGAGGTGGCCAGCCGAGTCTGCCTGTTTATTTTCTCCCGCACCGATTTCAGCTCCGCGGAGTGCTCTTTGATCATTCTCTCCTGATACGCCCTGTCACTCGCGTACCAGGTCCCTACCACGTTGTAGGCCTTTTTGCATCGCGCATCGGCCACCGCAACCTTCTTCTCACCACTCGTGGCCGATGCGGTCTTTCTCCACCGCGGATCGTTGTTTGCCTCCATCGGGTCGGCGTAATGATGCCCGGCACGCTGCATACAATGTGCCCACTTGTTGAATACGACCCGCACCCTCTTGTCCTGGTACGACAACTGCCAGCTATTCGCGTTGATTTTGTTCGATACTTCGGCATCACCGCCTCCGCCGTCTTTTTCCGTATCCTGGAGCGCCCTCCTTGATTCACCTAGGCAACCCCCCTCGGGCACGGTACGCCCCCTGTAGTCACCAGCTGCCATGGTGCCCTTGAGTAGCATCTTGACTTCTTTTGCAACGGGCTTCGGCTTGACGGGAGCGGTCGAGCCTTCACTCCCTGCGGGCCGGTAGCCGTAATCGGCGGCGTCGGACTCACTGGTGATGCCGTAGCGGAGGGCGGTCAAAGTCTCGGGCTGGAATGACCTGGACCGTTCCGAAGGCTCATACGTGAACCCGAAGCGTTGCACACAGAGCTTTATTACTTTTTCCTTCGCCTCCACTATTCTGCCGCGCTGACTGTTGGTGAACATGTACTGTTCAATCGGCAGTCTCATTTCAGTTGCACTGACAATCTTCGGCGCGGCAGAATTCTCCGAGGCTCCGCCACTGCCACCACCGGGGGTTCCGGCGTCGCGCATAGTGCACCCGCAACACGCGATCAGCAGTAGCCCCACCGAGGCACTTCGCAGCCGTAGCGCAATATCGGTGGTCTCTCTTTCGTGAAACATGGTTCCTCAATCGGCTCTCACTGCAAATTCAAGCGGCCCTTGGAGAGGTCTCCAAGGGCCGTTTCAACGGTTGAGCGCGGCAGGCAGGAAAACCTACAGGTGCCGGCCGGACGCGTTGTTGTTCTTCAGCTGGAAGTTCAGGTTCGCCCAACTGTTGCCGCCGATGGTCTGGTATACGCCGGCATAGTTGCTGTTGAAGTACACCCGGTAACCACCGGCGTCGTTACCCGAGCTGATCGACGCCGTGTTGTTCTTGACGTACTGACCGAAGCCGTTCTCGCCACCACTTCCGGACTGAGCGGCCAGGAACTTCATCGTGCCGTAGTTCGCGATGTTGTCGCCATTGTCCCAGGCGGTGGCGCCACCCAAGCCCGAGTTGTAGTAGAAGCAAGCGTTCTGTTCGGGACAGTCGTAGGGGCTGTCGGCTGCGGAAACACCAGCGGACCCCATGATCAGAGCGACTGCACTCACAATCCCCGACAGCGCGAGGTGCTTCATCTTCATTTCCTTTCCATCCCTTGAACGCGTCTCTCCAAGATCATCCAAGTTACCTTCGAATGTAAGGGACCTGTCAAGAGATGCTTTCGGACACCGAATTTTAGAAGGCTGCCTCGGATACCCCTATATCTGCCGGTATAGACACCGTTTGAGATATCAGTGTGGACGGCTCTGGCTCAAAGTAGTCGGAGATGTATGGGCAGCGGGTGAACAATGCCTGTCTGCAGAGGAGCGACAGAACGTGTCCGCCAGGTCGGCGACGACCGCCGCGTGGTCGGAGGGCCACACCCCGTCGACCGGGCCGTCGCAGGCCCGTCGTACGTCCTGGACGCGGCCGAGTCCGTCGGGGCCGGGCGGGCCCACGTGGATGTAGTCGATGCGCGCGCCGGGCTCCCAGGTGCGTGCCACGTACGGATTGGCCGGGTCCCAGGTCACGGAGGGGGCGGCCGGGCCGGCGTACTCCCACGCGTCCAGGAGGACCTGGCCGGGCACGGCCGGGGCCGTCTTGTAGCCGCCGAGGAGACGGACCTCGTCGGAGTCGGGCCAGGCGTTGAGGTCACCGGTGACGACGGGCGGGAAGAGGGTGTCGCCGCGGTGCCGGGCGACGAAACCGGCGAGCGCGGCGGCCTGGCCGCAGCGGACCGCCGAGGCGTCCGGGGCGGAGGTGAAGTGGACCGTGAAGAACGGCACTTCGTGGCCGGGGGCGGCCAGGCGGGCGTAGAGGGCGACGCGGCCGTCGTCCGTGTCGGCCGGGGCTGGCAGCGGCAGCACGTCCTGCTCGACGACCGGCCACCGGCTCAGCACCGCGTTGCCTATGCCGACCGTGGGGTCGCCGATCCGCCGCTGCCAGCGTTCCGGGGCGGGCGAGGCGCCATAGGCGCAGTGCAGGCCGAGCTCACCGGCGAGCCACTCGGCGAGATTCTCGCCGTCGGCCGCCCACACCTCCTGCAGTCCGACGACGTCGGGCCGCAACTCCCGCAGGGCCGTGAGGATCGCCTTCTGCCGCGTCTGCCACGGCCCGAAGCGCCACCACAGGTTCCAGGTCACGATCCGCATCCGCAGCCACCCGCTCTCCCTCGATGCCGCGTGGGGGATCATTGAAGCAGGAAGGGTTGCAGAAACCGTGAGAGCTTCGTGCGAAGGAGACCCGCAGACGATGTCCCGCCGCACCGACCTGAGGTTCCGCGCGACCACAGCCTTCCAGCGCCGCCTCAACCCGCTCCTGCGCCGCGTCCCCTTCCAGACGGTCCTGGAGACGACGGGCCGGGTCTCCGGGCTGCCCCGCCGGACGCCGGTGGGCGGGCGCCGCGTCGGCGGCTCCTTCTGGCTGGTGTCGGAGTTCGGCGAACGCTCCCAGTACGTACGCAACATCAAGGCCGATCCGCGGGTGCGGGTGCGGATCCGGGGGCGGTGGCACGAAGGGACCGCGCACCTGATGCCGGAGGACGATCCGGTGGCGCGGCTGCGGGGGCTGCCGCGGGTCAACAGCCTGGGGGTGAGGGCGTTGGGGACGAATCTGCTGACGGTGCGGGTGGACCTGACGGACTGAGCGGTCCGGGTCGCCGGAATCTTCCTCTGGTCCGCCCGGCGATCCGACGTTGGCGGGTGCGCGAGTGCGTCACCGGACGACGTCGAACACACTCTTCTGCAGACCGTTGGCGTAGGCCTCGTGCTCGACGAGCCGCAGCTTCTGGGCGTCCTTGTCGGTGGCGCTGAAGAGCCGCTTGCCCGCCCCG
>NZ_JBEORR010000009.1:0-324672 GCF_040302345.1 Streptomyces sp. NPDC126510
GACCGTTCCTGCGGGCGCCGGAACCACCCGCCGGGGGGGGCGGGAGACTTGAGAGTCCCCCCCCCCGCCGGGCTGTTTCACGTGAAACACGCGCTCCCGGCATCCGCCCGGACACGCAAAAATGCCCTCCGAGACCACGTTTCCGCAGTTCGGAGGGCATTTCCAAAGTGGAGCCTAGGGGAGTCGAACCCCTGACATCTGCCATGCAAAGACAGCGCTCTACCAACTGAGCTAAGGCCCCGGAAGGGGACGTCCGACCGGAGGAACCGCATCCCGGCGGGCGTCGGAGACCAGAGTACCGGGTCACCCCCGTGGTTCCGCAAAAAGATTGGGGGTCCCCGTCGTCGACCACTCTCCGTAAGATGCTCGGCGTGGTTCGCTACCGCGAACCGCCGTACATGGGGAAGCGATGGGGAGACGCAATGGACGCCGCACAGCAGGAAGCGACCGCAAGAGCGCGGGAACTGCAGCGGAACTGGTACGGGGAGCCACTGGGGGCGCTCTTCCGTAGGCTCATCGACGATCTTGGTCTCAACCAGGCTCGTCTGGCGGGGGTTCTGGGACTGTCCGCACCGATGCTGTCGCAGCTGATGAGCGGTCAGCGCGCGAAGATCGGCAATCCCGCCGTGGTGCAGCGGGTTCAGCTGCTGCAGGACCTGGCGGGGCAGGTCGCGGACGGCAGCGTGAGCGCGGGCGAGGCCACCGAGCGGATGGAGGAGATCAAGAAGTCACAGGGGGGCTCGGTGCTGAGCAACACCACGCAGACGACGAGCAGTTCGGGGGCGCCCACGGTCAAGCGCGTCGTGCGCGAAATCCAGTCGCTGCTGCGGTCGGTCGCGGCGGCGGGCGACATCATCGACGCCGCCGACACCCTCGCCCCGACCCATCCGGAGCTGGCAGAGTTCCTCCGGGTCTACGGGGCCGGCCGCACCTCTGACGCGGTCTCGCACTACCAGTCCCACCAGAGCTGACCCCACCGCCCGGGCGCCGAAGGGGGTTCGGCAGCGGGCGTGGGTGAGGTGACGGGGGACGCGTCGCGGTACGGACGGGCACGAGGGGGCGTGTTCCGTACGGGGGACCGGTCGACGCGAGGGGGACGTATCGCTCATCGGGGGACCGGGGGGTTCGGGGGAGCCGTTTCGCCTGTCGGGGAGTCGTAGTGCTCGCCGGAGGGGAAGCAAGGGGGAAAGCCGCAGGGGGAGGAGCGACGTACAGCCATGGGTGAGGTCTTCGCCGGCCGGTACGAATTGGTCGACCCGATCGGACGCGGAGGGGTCGGTGCCGTCTGGCGCGCGTGGGACCACCGTCGCCGTCGCTATGTGGCCGCCAAGGTCCTGCTCCAGAGCGACGCGCACTCGCTGCTGCGCTTCGTGCGGGAACAGGCCCTGCGGATCGATCATCCGCATGTACTCGCCCCGACCAGCTGGGCCGCCGACGACGACAAGGTCCTGTTCACCATGGACCTGGTCGCGGGCGGATCACTGGTGCACCTTGTCGGGGACTACGGCCCCCTCCCGCCGGCCTTCGTCTGCGCTCTGCTCGACCAGCTGCTGTCGGGCCTGTCCGCGGTGCACGCGGAGGGCGTCGTCCACCGTGACGTGAAGCCCGCCAATGTGCTGCTGGAGGCCACCGGCACGGGCCGGCCGCGGCTACGGCTGTCCGACTTCGGCATCGCGATGCGGCTGGGCGAGCCCCGCCTGACGGAGACCAACCTCGTGGTGGGCACGCCCGGTTATCTCGCGCCCGAGCAGATGATGGGCGCCGAACCGGACTTTCCCGCCGACCTGTTCGCCGTTGGTCTGGTCGCGCTGTATCTGCTGGAGGGCGCCAAACCGGACAGCAAGGCGCTCATCCAGTACTTCGCCGAACACGGGACGCCGGGCGCGCCCAAGGGCATTCCCGAGCCGCTGTGGCAGGTGGTGGCCATGCTGCTCCAGCCGGATCCGGAGGCGCGGTTCCGTACGGCCACGGGGGCGCGCAAGGCACTCGCCGCCGCCGCGGAGCTGCTTCCGGAGCCCGGCCCGGACGACGAGCTGATCGAGATCTTCGACCAACTGGGCCCGCTGCCGAAGGGGTTCGCGGCCGAGGGGCCACTGGAAAGAGCGAAGGGGCTGGGCCAGGGGGAGGCGCCGTCCGGGCACTCGGGGGCGAACGGGGAGCGATCTCGACACGGACGCGACGAGGGCGGGCTGTCGACACCGGACGGGCAGCGCTCCGAGCCTCACCGGCCACGCGCACAGCCGGTGCAGTCCGACCCGCGTCACACCGCCGACCCGGCCCGGCCGCCCTCCATGTCGGACACCGGCAGCTTCCATCTGCCGCCGCCGCAGCCCACCGTCACCTCGTCGCCCACGGCCGGACCGTCCCAGCCCTCCCCGGCCCACGCCCCGCACCAGCAGGCACTCGTCTCCCCCTCCGACCCCACACACCGGCTGTCCTCCGCACAGCCGCTTCCCCCGGTGTACTCCGGCGCTCCGCTGCCCCTTGCGGAGCACTACCGCACGGACGCCTCCACAGCCTCGTACACCGCCCGGACACCGACCGCCCCGCCGAGCGGCCGGGCCCCGTCACGGCACCGGGCACACCGGCCCTCCCGACCGGGGCCCCCGGCCAAGGTGGCGGTACCGCTGCTGCTCCTCGCGCTGGCCTGCTACGCCGTGGGCTTCTGGGCGCTGACCCGCATCTGAGCGATCGGGCAGCAGACGGCCCGGGCCCGGGCGAAGCAGCTCTTACGCGAGACTCCTGCGCCGGGCCACGAGGCTCCACACCCCGAGCCCCACGAGCAGTGCGCTCCCGGTGCCGATGCCGCCCACGGCGAGCGCCCTCATGGCGGTGTCATCGCCCGCGGCCACGCCCTCCGCGGCCGCCTCCCGGTCCTCGTCCGAGACCTCGAAGACACCCTTCGGCGCGGACTCCCCCGCGTACTCGGGGCCGCCCTGCGGCTCCCCGCTCACCTTCACGCGCAGCGTCATCTTGAACGGCCCGTCGCCGAAGGTGTCGGCGACGCCCTCCGAGAGGTGGGCGACGAGGTAGTAGGAGCCGGCGAAGCGCATCGCACTCACCTGCGCGGTGGCGGAGAAGCGGTTGGCGTGGTCGACCGGTGGCAGGGGAGGCAGGCTTCTGGACTGCTGGCCGCCGTTGTAGCCGACGCCCACATCGGCGACGTCACCGCGCGCGGGGTTGTAGAGGGCCAGTTCCAGCGCGTCGGACGTGTAACCGGTGGCTCCGGTGCCCGAGCTGCCGAGGTCCGCGGTGACGGCGATCTGCTGTCCCCAGTCGACCGGTACCTCGTAGAAGAGGGTCTGGCCGGGCCGGATGTCGTCCCGCCAGACTCCCTGGTCGAGGGGGGTCGCCCCGGTGAACCCCGCGCCGCCCTTGCGGTGCTCGGCCTCGCCCAGGAGCGGCTGGGGCGTGGCGGAGTTCCACACCTGGGGTGGGTTGGTCGCCCCGGTCCTCACCGTCCGCGGTTCGGTCATGGCGACGAGTTCCAGGTCCCAGGGGTCCGGTGAGGAGCCCTCGCCCTGGGGGTCGACGCGCTCGACGGACACGTAGTACGCACCGGCTTTCCTGCACAGCGGCCGGTTGGGCGAGATCTCGCGCATGCCCCACGCCGCGATGGGGTGGGGGCTGCGAGCGGTCCCGAAGGTCGTGTCGTCGACGGAGCAGGTGTTGCCCTCGGCGTCCTGCACGGTCACCTTTACCCCGTCGATGACGGAGACGGTGCTGTCGGGGGAGGGGAGGGCGGTGACGGAGACGTACGCGCTGGACGTGGCGTCGAGGTCGAGGCGGTAGTTGACCTTGCCGTCGCCCGGCAGGGAGCTCTTGTAGGCCTCGCCGGGCTTCAGGAGGTCGGCGTCCCCGGTGCTCCTCGCCCCCTGGACGCGCTGCGCGCCGTGGGCGAAGGCGTACGGGCTCGGCGTGCCGGAGGCCTGCCCCGCGGCGGCGGAGGCCTGTCCCGGCACCATGGCCGCTGTCGTCCCGAGGACCACGGCCGCGGCGCCGACGCGCACGGCCACGGGCGGACGGCCGCGCCACGCCCCCGAGCGCCGCCTCCAGGCCGTACGGCTCCGTCCCCTCACGCGCCACCCCTCACCGTCGCCGGAGCGCTCACCGTCTCCGGACCGCAATGCCGTGATCCGCGGTCCATCCTGCCGCGCCGGCCGGCTTCACGACCGGCCCTCGGCACACAAAACCCCGACCGCGAGGCGGCCGGGGTGTGCTCGGTCTGGGTTGTCGTGACTCACGAACCCGTGGGAACGGAGTCAGTCGCCTCCGTCCACAGATCCTGCTCGGCGCGATCCGCCTGGATCTGGCGGTACACGAGGAGCCCGCCGATGGCGGCCAGTGCGACCAGGAGAAGCTTCTTCACCGCGCGACCTCGTCTTTCCTTGACGTAGGGGACCTCTGGCGCCCGACTATACACACCGGCCGATACCGATCGGTGACCTGAGTCGGCACTCAACTCCCCTCCCGGGACACGGGATAGAAGCGGAGCGCGCCGCTCCGATCGGAGGGTGATCACACACCGACGGAGGGTCACTTTGACCTTCCTTAGGAGCTTTCCTCACCTTTTCACCTCTCTTGCGCCCATCCGGGTGGTGTTCATCGGAACATCGACGCGCCACGGGCGGAGGTCCACCACTTCTCGACCCTCATACACATGATGAGGAAAGTACGCAAATCGCCCGACCCGAAAGTGAGGGGCCATGGCCCGGAACAAGGTCATGAAGCTGTGGACCACCATCGTCACCGCCTTCCTCGCGCTGTGCACGACGCTCGGACTCGTCACCACGACCGCCGCCGCGGCTGTACCGCAGACCGAGCAGAAGAGCAACAGCAACGGCGCGAGCATCCCGCAGCAGCGGACGGCGGCGCCGCCGACGGTGTCCCGGTCCTCTTCAAGGGCCCTGCCCCCCACGATGAAGCAGCGCATCCGCGCCGAGGCCCACGGCAAGACCCCTCGCTGCCGGCACCGATCGTCGGCGGACACGGTGGTCTCCCCCGGCATCGACTGCACCGACGAGGACCCCGACCCCGAGGCGGACCGGCTCACGCCCCTCCAGCGCTGACCCTCCGGACAACACCCAAGCGATCTGCGTACAAAGCCCGGCAGCTCTACAGAGCGGCCGGGCTTACGCATGCCCCGGTCCGGGGCCGCGGGTCAGGGCATACCCGGTGGCCACCGGCCCGGCACCTCACACCGCCGTGCACGGCTCTTGGTGTCAGGTTGGAGATATCAAAAGAGCAGCACCTCACGTGAGGTGCTGCTCTTCGCTGTGGGGCTAACAGGATTTGAACCTGTGGCCTCATCCTTATCAGGGATGCGCTCTAACCAACTGAGCTATAGCCCCGCCGCGCTCTGCGGGGTGTGTGTCCCGCGCGCTGACTCCTGAAGATTAGCGCACGACATGGGAAGTCCCAAAATCGGTTGTCGGGGCACCGTCAGGGCAACGACGAAGGTGACGTCACTCGTCCTCGGCGAGCGTCAGCTCCACGCCGCCGACGAAGCCGGCGGACAGGTTGTAGATGAACGCGCCGAGCGTCGCGAGGGCGGTCGCCAGGACCACGTCGATGACCGCGATGACCGACGTGAACATCAGGACGTTGGGCAGCGACAGGAAAGCCTGCAGGTCGAAGCCGTTGGATTCGTTCGAGCCGGTGGCCTCGGAGATCGTGCCGCCGACCGTCGAGAACACGCCCATCGCGTCCATGACCATCCACAGCACGGCGGCCGCGACGATCGTGCAGATGCCCAGGGCGATGGAGAGCAGGAAGCTGACCTTCATCACCGACCACGGGTCGGCCTTCGCCACCCGCAGCCGCGCCTTGCGGACGCGCGGAGTGGTACCCAGCCCCGTTCGGGGACGCCGTGCGGCATCGGGTCCAGCCCCGGCCGCCGCCTGCTGCGCCGGGTAGGCCTGCGGCGGGTGGTACGGCCCGGCCTGCTGCTTGGTCTGCCGCTCCCCGGGCAGGGGCGAGGCGGTGCCCGGCTCCTGCGCGGCCGGCTGCGGCTGCGCGCCGGAGGCGGACGCACCCGCACCGCCCTTGGCCTGCTTGGTCTGCGGACCTCGGGTGTCCGTCACAGTTCCCCCCTGTGATCCATGCACGTCAGGCGACGGCTCGTCCTTGGTCGGGGACTTGATCGCCTTCAGGTTGGTCGTGTGCGGGTCCGCCGCACGCGCGGCGGAGCCACGGCCGCCCCCGTCCGTGTCCGTACCCTTGGAGGTACCGGTCGGTCCGGCGCCCGTGGCTCCGCTCACGCTGACTCACTCCTCGTGCCTACTCGGCCGAGGGCGCCTCACCCTCGTCCGTGCCGGTGGTCGCGGCGTCCTCGGCGGCCTCGTCGACGACCACATCGCCGTCGACCTCCTCCGCCTCGCGCCCCGCCTCGGCGTTGCGAGCGATGCCGACGACGGCATCGCGCTTGCCCAGATTGATCAGTTGGACGCCCATGGTGTCACGGCCGGTTTCCCTGATCTCGTTGACCCGCGTACGAATCACACCGCCCGACAGCGTGATGGCGAGGATCTCGTCGGTCTCCTCGACCACCAGCGCGCCGACGAGGGACCCACGGTCCTCGACGATCTTGGCAGCCTTGATGCCGAGGCCGCCGCGACCCTGGACGCGGTACTCGTCGACGTTGGTCCGCTTCGCGTACCCGCCGTCTGTGGCAGTGAACACGAACGTACCGGGTCGAACAACATTCATCGAGAGCAGCTCGTCGCCCTCGCGGAAGCTCATGCCCTTGACACCCGAGGTGGCACGGCCCATGGGTCGCAGGGTGTCGTCCGATGCGGTGAACCTGATCGACTGCGCCTTCTTGCTGATCAGAAGCAGATCGTCGTCTGCCGAAACCAGTTCGGCGCCGATCAGTTCGTCGTCCGAACCGTCCTGGCCCTCGCGGAGATTGATGGCGATCACACCGCCGGAACGGGGCGAATCGTAATCCTTCAGAGGCGTCTTCTTCACCAGTCCGGCCTTGGTGGCGAGCACGAGGTAGGGAACCGCCTCGTAGTCGCGGATCGCCAGGATCTCGGCGATCGCCTCGTCCGGCTGGAAGGCGAGCAGGTTCGCGACGTGCTGACCGCGCGCGTCCCGGCCGGCGTCCGGCAGCTCGTAACCCTTGACCCGGTAGACGCGGCCCTTGTTCGTGAAGAACAGCAGCCAGTGGTGCGTGGTGGACACGAAGAAGTGGTCGACGATGTCGTCTTCCTTGAGCTTCGTGCCGCGCACGCCCTTGCCGCCGCGCTTCTGGGCGCGGTAGTCGTCGGTCTTGGTGCGCTTGATGTAGCCGCCCCGGGTGACCGTGACGACGATGTCCTCCTCGGCGATCAGGTCCTCGATGGACATGTCGCCCTCGTAGGGGACCAGCGTCGTCTTGCGGTCGTCGCCGAACTTCTCGACGATCGCGGCCAGCTCGGCGCTGACGATGCCGCGCTGGCGGACCGGGGAGGCCAGGATCTCGTTGTACTCGTTGATCTTCGCCTGGAGCTCGTCGTGCTCCTGGACGATCTTCTGGCGCTCCAGGGCGGCCAGCCGGCGCAGCTGCATCTCCAGGATGGCGTTGGCCTGGATCTCGTCGATCCTCAGCAGGTCCATCAGGCCGCCGCGGGCGATCTCGACGGTGTCGCTGCGCCGGATCAGCGCGATGACCTCGTCGATGGCGTCCAGGGCCTTCAGCAGACCGCGCAGGATGTGCGCCCGCTCCTCGGCCTTGCGCAGCCGGAAGCGCGTACGGCGGACGATGACCTCGATCTGGTGGGTCACCCAGTGGCGGATGAACGCGTCCAGCGAGAGCGTGCGCGGCACGCCGTCCACCAGCGCCAGCATGTTGGCGCCGAAGTTCGTCTGCAGGTCGGTGTGCTTGTAGAGGTTGTTCAGCACGACCTTGGCGACCGCGTCCCGCTTCAGCACGATGACCAGGCGCTGGCCCGTGCGGGAGGAGGTCTCGTCGCGGACGTCCGCGATGCCGCCGATCTTGCCGTCCTTGACCAGGTCGGCGATCTTCTGGGCGAGGTTGTCCGGGTTGACCTGGTAGGGCAGCTCCGTGACCACCAGGCACTGACGGTTCTGGATCTCCTCGACCTCGACGACCGCGCGCATCGTGATGGAGCCGCGGCCGGTGCGGTACGCCTCCTCGATGCCCCGGCGGCCGACGACGAGCGCGCCGGTCGGGAAGTCCGGGCCCTTGATGCGCTCGATGAGCGCGTCGAGCAGCTCCTCGTGCGAGGCCTCGGGGTTCTCCAGGTACCACTGGGCGCCGGCGGCGACCTCGCGCAGGTTGTGCGGCGGGATGTTGGTCGCCATGCCGACCGCGATACCGGCCGAGCCGTTGATCAGCAGGTTCGGGAAGCGCGCCGGCAGGACGGTCGGCTCCTGGGAGCGCCCGTCGTAGTTGTCCGTGAAGTCGACGGTCTCCTCGTCGATGTCACGGACCATCTCCATCGACAGCGGCGCCATCTTGCACTCGGTGTACCGCATGGCCGCGGCCGGGTCGTTGCCCGGGGAACCGAAGTTGCCGTTGGAGTCGACGAGCGGCATGCGCATCGACCAGGACTGGGCGAGGCGCACGAGCGCGTCGTAGATGGAGGAGTCGCCGTGCGGGTGGTAGTTGCCCATGACGTCGCCGACGACGCGGGCGCACTTGTAGAAGCCGCGCTCGGGGCGGTAGCCGCCGTCGTACATGGCGTACAGCACACGGCGGTGGACGGGCTTGAGGCCGTCGCGGACGTCCGGCAGCGCACGCGAGACGATGACGGACATCGCGTAGTCGAGATACGAGCGCTGCATCTCCGTCTCGAGCCCGACGGGCTCGACGCGCATGGCCAGGGCGTCACCCTCGGGCGTCGTCACGGGAGTGTTCTCGTCGGTCATTGCTGGTGAAAATCCTTCCGGGTGCGGTCAGCTGAGACCGACTCAGATGTCGAGGAAGCGGACGTCCTTGGCGTTGCGCTGGATGAACGCGCGGCGGGCCTCGACGTCCTCGCCCATGAGGACCGAGAACAGGTCGTCGGCCTGGGCGGCGTCGTCGAGGGTGACCTGCCCGAGGACGCGGTGCTCCTGGTCCATGGTCGTGATGCGCAGCTCCTCGGCGTTCATCTCACCGAGACCCTTGAACCGCTGCACGGAGTCGTCCTTGATGCGCTTGCCCGCGTTGCGGCCCATCTCGATCAGGGCGTCGCGCTCACGGTCGGAGTACGCGTACTCGAAGTCGTCCTTGCCCCACTTGATCTTGTAGAGCGGCGGGCGGGAGAGGTACACGTGCCCGGCCTCGACCAGGGGCCGCATGAAGCGGAACAGGAAGGTCAGCAGCAGGGTGTTGATGTGCTGGCCGTCGACGTCGGCGTCCGCCATCAGGATGATCTTGTGATAGCGCAACTTCTCGATGTCGAAGTCCTCGTGGACCCCGGTGCCGAAGGCCGAGATCAGCGCCTGGATCTCCTGGTTCTGCAGGATCTTGTCGATCCGCGCCTTCTCGACGTTCAGGATCTTGCCGCGGATCGGCAGGATCGCCTGGTACTGCGGGTTGCGACCGGACTTGGCCGAGCCGCCGGCGGAGTCACCCTCGACGATGAAGATCTCGCACTTGGTGGGATCGTTCGACTGGCAGTCGGAGAGCTTGCCCGGCAGGGACGCGGTCTCCAGCAGGCCCTTGCGGCGGGTGAGGTCGCGGGCCTTACGGGCCGCCACGCGCGCGGTGGCCGCCTGGATGCCCTTGCGGATGATGTCCGCGGCCTCGTTGGGGTTCCGGTCCAGCCAGTCCGTGAGGTGCTCGTAGACGACCCTCTGCACGAAGGTCTTGGCCTCGGTGTTGCCCAGCTTGGTCTTGGTCTGGCCCTCGAACTGAGGCTCGCTCAGCTTGACCGAGATGATCGCCGTCAGACCCTCGCGGATGTCGTCGCCCGTGAGGTTGTCGTCCTTCTCGCGCAGCAGCCGCTTGTCACGCGCGTACTTGTTGATCAGCGAGGTCAGCGCGGCGCGGAAGCCCTCTTCGTGCGTACCGCCCTCGTGCGTGTGGATGATGTTGGCGAACGAGTACACGCCCTCGCTGTAACCGCCGTTCCACTGCATCGCGAGTTCGAGGGACAGGTTCCGGTCCTTGTCCTCCGCCTCGAGGTCGATGACGGTGGGGTGCACCAGGTCTCCCTTGCGGGAGTTGAGGTACTTCACGAAGTCGACGATGCCGCCCTCGTAGTGGTACGAGACGCTCTTGACCTCGTGCTTCTCGTCCTCGCCCGCCTCGTCCGCACCGGCCGTGGCCTTCGCCGACTCGCGCTCGTCGGTGAGGTTGATCCTCAGCCCCTTGTTGAGGAACGCCATCTCCTGGAAACGCCGCGACAGCGTCTCGAAGGAGTAGTCGGTGGTCTCGAAGATGTCCGGGTCGGCCCAGAAGATGACCGTGGTGCCGTGCTCGTCCGTGGCCTCGTGCTGGGCGAGCGGAGCCGTCGGCACGCCCAACTTGTAGTCCTGGGTCCAGCGGTAGCCGTCGGTCTTGATCTCGACGGACACCTTGGTCGACAGGGCGTTCACGACGGAGACACCCACACCGTGCAGACCGCCGGAGACCGCGTAGCCGCCGCCGCCGAACTTTCCGCCCGCGTGCAGCACCGTCAGCACGACCTCGACGGCCGGCTTGCCCTCGGACGGGACGATGCCGACCGGGATGCCACGGCCGTTGTCGACGACGCGCACGCCGCCGTCGGCGAGGATCGTGACGTCGATCGTGTCCGCGTGGCCCGCCAGGGCCTCGTCGACGGAGTTGTCGACGACCTCCTGCACCAGGTGGTGCAGGCCACGCTCACCGGTCGAGCCGATGTACATGCCGGGTCGCTTACGGACCGCGTCCAGACCCTCGAGGACGGTGATGGCACTGGCGTCGTACGAGGCGGTGACCTCGCCGTGGGAGGTGATCGCCTCGCTGCTCACGCCTTCGTCGGTGGACGGGATGTTCTCGTTGGGGTTGCCGGAATCGGCCACGAAGCGCCCTTTCTGGCACAGCACGAGCCAGGCTCGTCGGCGGGTTGCCGGAGCGGCTGCGGCATGTTGCGTTGGTAAGCCTTGATCAGCGTTGCTCAGCTTTTCCCGGACGGTCCCCACGATGGGGGCGGGATTGCTTCCAGTCTACCGGTAGCACTGACACTGATGGGGGTTTGCCGGTACCTGAGTCCGCATGTGCCGCCCTCGACGGGTCTTGTCCGACTCCCGATATACGGATGGGGGCTCCAAGAGGCTCACGGCGGCACTCAGCGCTTCCGGCCGTCAACCCTTGGCTACTTAGGAGTCAGGTCGTGATTCGCAACCGTGTGCGGGCACACGACAGGGATGGCGCCGATGCCCCAGGAGAGCCGTCGGAAGGCGTTGATGTGATGTCAGTCACGTACTGTCGACAGGTGGGAAACCGGTGCCGATCAGCCGTACGTGTCGCCCGGACCGGTGCTGCCGGGGGCGCGCAACGGGCCGTAGCGGCGGGCGGGTCCGCCGGGGCCCTGCACCTTGATCAGCTTCACCCTGCCATGGCCCAGGTCCTCGTTCAGACGCGCGACCAGCGTGGGCGCGAGCAGCCGCAGATTCGTCGCCCAGGCCGTCGAGTCGCAGCGCACGGTCAGCACCCGCTCGTCCTCGTCGTACTTCTCCGGCACACAGTGCTTGGCCACGTCCTCGCCGACGATCTGCGGCCAGCGGCCCATCACACCGCCCACGGCGGCCGGCGCCTCCCAGCCGCGTTCGGTGATCAGCCGGTTGATCGCGGACCCGAGCGCCATGGGATCGCGTCCGTCAGCGCGCGCGCCGGAGCGCAGACCGCCGCGACGCGCCTGCTTCTTCTGCTGCGCCGCGTCCCCCCGCGCGCGTGCGGCTTCCTTGGCCGCGCGCAGCGCCACACGCGCGAGGTCGACGCCGGACGTCTCCGGAGGCTTCGCGGCCCCGCCGGACGACTGAGAGGGACTCGGGACCCCGCCGGGTGTGTTTCCCGTCATACGCGCTCCACCGCCCCCTCGGACACGGCGAACCGCGTCCCGGACAGCACATGCGGGACGTCGTCGTCGACCGCGGCCGTCACCAGGACCTGCTCGCCCGGCGCGACCAGCTCGGCCAGGCGCTCACGTCGACGGGTGTCCAGCTCGGCGAAGACGTCGTCGAGCACCAGCACCGGCTCGTTGCCCTCCGCTCTGAGCAGGTCGTACGAAGCCAGGCGCAACGCCAGCGCGTAGGACCAGGACTCGCCGTGGGAGGCGTACCCCTTGGCGGGAAGCTGGCCGAGCTTGAGCTGCAGGTCGTCCCGGTGCGGGCCGATCAGGGTGACGCCGCGCTCGATCTCCTGCTTGCGGGCCTCGGCGAGCGCCGCCATCAACTGCTCGAAGAGGTCCTCGCGGGTGTGGGCCTCGCCGGGCGCGGACGGCTTGTACTCCAGCGCGATCGGGCCGCCGCCGGGCGCGAGTTGCTCGTAGGCCTTGTCGGCCAGTGGCTGGATCGTCGCGATCAGGTCCAGCCGCTGGGCGAGCAACTCGGCTCCCGCGCGCGCGAGATGCTGGTCCCACACGTCCAGCGTGGACATGTCCATCGTGCGACCGCCGTGCCTGCGGGCCAGCGCGGCCGACTTCAGCAGGGTGTTGCGCTGCTTGAGGACCCGGTCGTAGTCGGAGCGGACCCCGGCCATCCGCGGGGAACGCGCGGTGATCAGCTCGTCGAGGAAACGGCGCCGCTCACCGGGGTCGCCCTTGACCAGCGCGAGATCCTCCGGCGCGAACAGCACGGTCCGCACGATCCCCAGCACGTCACGCGGCCTGACCTGCGAGGACCTGTTGATACGGGCCCGGTTGGCGCGCCCCGGATTGAGCTCCAGCTCGACCAGCTGCTGCCGTTCGCCCTGACGGACCTGGGCCCGGATGATCGCGCGTTCGGCGCCCATGCGGACCAGGGGCGCGTCGGAGGAGACCCGGTGGCTGCCGAGGGTGGCGAGATAGCCGACGGCCTCGACGAGGTTGGTCTTGCCCTGCCCGTTCGGCCCGACGAAGGCCGTCACCCCGGGGTCGAGCGGGACCTCGACCCGGGGGTACGAGCGGAAGTCGGCCAGCGACAGATGCGTGACGTGCATGGTCGTTTCGCCGACCTCCCCGGACGGTTGTGGACTGCGGTGCAGCCCTGTGGACTACTTCTCGGCTGGGCTACTTCTTCTCGACCGCGTGGCCGCCGAACTGGTTCCGCAGCGCCGCGATCATCTTCATCTGGGGCGAGTCCTCCTGGCGGGAGGCGAACCGCGCGAACAGCGACGCGGTGATCGCCGGCAGCGGCACCGCGTTGTCGATGGCGGCCTCCACGGTCCAGCGTCCCTCGCCGGAGTCCTGTGCGTAACCCCGCAGCTCGTCCAGGTGCTCGTCCTCGTCGAGCGCGTTGACCGCGAGGTCGAGCAGCCAGGAGCGGATGACCGTGCCCTCCTGCCAGGAGCGGAAGACCTCCCGGACGTCGGTCACGGAATCGACCTTCTCCAGGAGCTCCCAGCCCTCGGCGTAAGCCTGCATCATCGCGTACTCGATGCCGTTGTGGACCATCTTCGCGAAGTGGCCCGCACCCACCTTGCCGGCGTGCACCGAGCCGGAGTCGCCCTCCGGCTTGAGGGCGTCGAAGACCGGCTGCACCTTGGCGACGTTCTCCTTGTCGCCGCCGTACATCAGCGCGTAGCCGTTCTCCAGGCCCCAGACGCCGCCGGAGACGCCGCAGTCGACGAAACCGATGCCCTTGGCCGCCAGCTCCTCGGCGTGCTTGACGTCGTCGGTCCAGCGGGAGTTGCCGCCGTCCACGACGACGTCGCCCGGCTCCAGCAGCTCGGCGAGCCGGTCGATCGTGGTCTGCGTGGCCTCGCCCGCGGGGACCATCACCCAGATCACGCGCGGTCCGCTGAGCTTGCCCACAAGCTCTTCCAGGCTGTGGACATCGGCGAGGTCCGGGTTGCGGTCGTATCCGAGGACGGTGTGACCTGCGCGGCGGATCCGCTCGCGCATGTTGCCGCCCATCTTGCCGAGGCCGACGAGACCGAGCTCCATCAGTTGTTTTCCTTAGGTTCTGCGACGTGGCGTGGCGGCACGTGCGTACCGCGAGGCACTTTCGTACCCGCGTCCGAGCCTAAACCCGGACGCTCGCGCACATCTGTGGGCATACGCGCTCAGTCGTAAGCCCTCACCTGCGGGTTTGTCCTCAGCCTGTGGACAGACGCCGGTGATCCCCAGCCAGACCACGGTGCCGCGGGGCGGGCTCAGCCGCTGAGGCGCACCGGCATGATCAGGTACTTGTAGGCGTCGTCCGCCTCGGCGTCCAGCGCCGGCCTGCCGCTGAGCAGCGCGGGCTTGGTGGACGTCGTGAACGACAACTGGGCCACCGGGGAGTCGATGGCACTCAGGCCGTCCAGCAGGAACGTCGGGTTGAAGGCGATCGAGATGTCGTCGCCCTCGAGCTGGGCGTCGACCCTTTCCACAGCCTGTGCGTCGTCGCTGGAACCGGCCTCCAGGATGAGCACGCCCTGCTCGAAGCTGAGCCGCACCGGGGTGTTGCGCTCGGCGACCAAGGCCACACGCTTGACGGCCTCCACGAAGGGGGCGGTCTCGATGACGGCGACGCTGTTGAACTCCGTCGGGAACAGCGTGCGGTACTTCGGGAGGTCACCCTCGAGCAGGCGGGTCGTCGTACGGCGGCCGGCGCCCTCGAAGCCGATCAGGCCCTCGCCGGAACCCGAGCCGGACAGCGCAAGGATCACCTGGTCGCCGCTCGTCAGGGCCTTGGCGGTGTCCAGGAGCGTCTTGGCGGGAACCAGGGCGACCGCGGAGGCCTCCGGGTTCTCCGGCTTCCACAGGAACTCGCGGACCGCGAAGCGGTAGCGGTCGGTGGACGCCAGCGTGACCGTGTCGCCCTCGATCTCGATGCGCACACCGGTGAGGACGGGCAGCGTGTCGTCGCGGCCGGCCGCGATGGCGACCTGGGCGGCGGCGGAGGCGAAGACCTCGCCGGGGACCGTGCCCGTCGCGTTCGGCATCTGGGGCAGGGCCGGGTACTCCTCCACAGGCAGGGTGTGGAGTGTGAACCGGGACGAGCCGCAGACCACGGTCGCCCGTACACCGTCTGTGGAGATCTCCACCGGGCGGTTGGGCAGGGCGCGGCAGATGTCCGCGAGCAGGCGGCCGGAGACCAGGACCGTGCCCTCCTCCTCGACCTCGGCCTCCACGGAGACCCGCGCGGAGACCTCGTAGTCGAAGCCGGACAGGCTCAGCTGGCCTTCCTCGGCCTTCAGCAGGAGGCCGGCGAGGACAGGCGCCGGCGGACGGGCCGGGAGGCTGCGTGCCGCCCAGGCCACTGCCTCCGCGAGTACGTCGCGTTCCACCCGGATCTTCACTGTTGCCGCCTCCTGCTGTTGCCGGCGCTTCTCGCTCTGCCTGGCCCTCGTCGTCTGTCTCGGTGCCGACTGGTCCCTGTGAGGGGAGGACACCGGGACCAGTCTGACGCACGGCACTGACAGTAGGTGCCTCTCGGGGTCAAGTCGTGACGAGGGGCAGTCGGGCACCGAAGAGCGAGTTGTGCACAGGACCCCCTTCGAAACGGATTCCCAGCTCTCTCTAGTCGGGAGTAGTAGTAGGGGCTGTGGATACCGTGGATAACCCCGTTTGCCCAGCTCAGAGCGGCAATTTTGTCCACGGGCCCTGTGGGTGGAGGCGGTGGACAACCGGGCGCATCTGTGGAGAACAGAAAGTTCTGCACACGCCGTGCACAGGGGGAGGCGAGTTCTCCCCAGCGCCGTCCCCAGCTTTACCCACGTTTCCCACAGCCCAACCCGGCACCTTCGTGTGACGCCTTTCACTCGACCCGGTGAGGAGGCGCGTCGCGTTGCCGAACAGTGGACAGGCATGTGGAGAAGCAGCCGATCGCTGGGGACAACCGCTCCCAGCCTGTGGGCGGCCGGTGGACAACTCGATGCACAGCCTGTGGATCATCTCGTCGTCCACAGTCTGTGGAGATCCTTCGTCCACCAATCCACAAGCACCTGAGCTGGTCTGATGGTCTTTCAACAGTGGCGGCTGTGGACACGATCTGGACAACTCCCCGGTCCCCAGGATGTGGACGGCAGAAAGTCCCCGAATCTGTGGAGAGAGGCCGTAACCCGGCGAGTAATCGAACAGTGGGTTGCGAGCGGGTGGCTGGAGACGGGAGCCGATGCTCCGCACGGGGGCGGCTCTGAGGCCCGCGATGGGGCTCAGGAGCCCCCGGAAAGGGCTGCCGCTGCGCCCACCCGCGCCGCCCCAGCGGCTCCCGGGCATGAAAAAGGCGCCCCTCGAAGGTTCGGGGGGCGCCTTCAGCGGCGTACCGCCGTCGCCGTCAGCCGTTCTTGATGCGGTTGGTCAGCTCCGTGACCTGGTTGTAGATGGAGCGGCGCTCGGCCATCAGATTGCGGATCTTGCGGTCCGCGTGCATGACCGTGGTGTGGTCGCGCCCGCCGAACAACGCCCCGATCTTGGGAAGGGACAGGTCCGTCAGCTCACGGCACAGATACATGGCGATCTGCCGGGCGGTGACGAGGGCGCGGCCGCGCGAGGTGCCGCACAGGTCCTCGACGGTCAGCCCGAAGTAGTCCGCCGTCGCGCCCATGATGGCCGTCGAGGTGATCTCGGGGGCCGAGTCCTCGCCGCCGGGGATGAGGTCCTTCAGGACGATCTCCGTCAGCCCCAGGTCCACCGGCTGCCGGTTGAGCGAGGCGAACGCCGTGACCCGGATCAGCGCGCCCTCCAGCTCACGGATGTTCCGCGAGATCCGGGACGCGATGAACTCCAGCACCTCCGGCGGCGCGTTCAGCTGCTCCTGCACGGCCTTCTTGCGCAGGATCGCGATCCGCGTCTCCAGCTCGGGCGGCTGGACGTCCGTGATCAGTCCCCACTCGAAACGGTTCCGCAGCCGGTCCTCCAGGGTCACCAGCTGCTTCGGCGGCCGGTCGGAGGACAGCACGATCTGCTTGTTGGCGTTGTGCAGCGTGTTGAAGGTGTGGAAGAACTCCTCCTGCGTCGACTCCTTGTCCGCGAGGAACTGGATGTCGTCGACGAGCAGGATGTCCATCTCCCGGTACCGCTTGCGGAAGCTGTCGCCCTTGCCGTCGCGGATGGAGTTGATGAACTCGTTGGTGAACTCCTCCGAGCTCACGTACCGCACCCGCGTGCCCGGGTACAGACTGCGCGCGTAGTGCCCGATCGCGTGCAGCAGGTGGGTCTTGCCGAGCCCGGACTCCCCGTAGATGAACAAGGGGTTGTAGGCCTTCGCCGGCGCCTCGGCCACCGCGACCGCGGCCGCGTGAGCGAAGCGGTTGGAGGCGCCGATGACGAAGGTGTCGAAGAGGTACTTCGGGTTCAGACGGGCGGTCGGCTCACCCGGGCCGGTCGCCGGTGCGGGCTGCGCGGCCAGCGGGCCGGGCGCACCGGTCGTCGGCAGGTTCGGACCGACCGGGCCGCCCCGGTGGACGTGGCCCGAACCGGCGGGCGGCTCGGGCAGCTCCCGGCGCACCGCGTCGCGCTGGTCGTAGTCGCCGCGTGACGTGTCGTAGTCGGAGCGCGGCTGCTCGTAGGAGGGGCGCTCCATGGACTGCGGGCGGTAGTCCTGGGAGGGCGGGCCGTAGGAGTCCTTGGACGCCTTGGACCCGTATGTGTCGTGGGAACCGGAGCCGTAAGGGGCTTGTGGGTTGTACGAGTCCTGGGAGCCGTACGAGTCCTGCTGCGGTGACGCGTACGGGTCACGCTCGGGGAAGCCGAGGCGCTGCTGCTGCCAGCCGTACTCCTCCTGCTGCGCCGGCCGGGGCCAGGAGCCGGGCTCGGGGCGCTGGTATTCGGACGGATACGCGGGACGTGCCGTCGGAAGCTGGTCTGCGCGCGTAGGGGGAAGCTGGTCGCCGGCCGGCCCGGGCGCCTGGTCGGCGCGGTGGCGTCCGTACCCCTCGTACCCGTCGCGGTCCTGGCGGTCGTACCCGTCGCGGTCCTGGCGGTCGTAGCCGTCACGCTCCGGACGGTCGTAGCCATCGCGCTCCGGGCGGTCGTACGCGTCACGCTCGGGGCGGTCGTAGCCATCGCGCTCCGGGCGGTCGTACCCGTCGCGCTCCTGGCGGGCGGAGGGGAGCTCGGGTTCCTCGTAGCGCTGCTGGGGGCGGGCCGGGGGCGCCGGCGGGGCGGGGGGCTCGCCCGCGGAGTCGTCGACGGTGATCGCGATGCGGATCGGGCGTCCGCACTCGCGGCTCAGCGTCTCGCTGACGATCGGCGCAAGCCGGCCCTCCAGTACGCCCTTCGCGAACTCGTTCGGTACGGCGAGCAGCGCGGTGTCCGCGACCAGGGCGAGCGGCTGGCACCGCCGGATCCAGTGCTCGTCCTTCCCCTCGACCCCTTGGCCGCGGCCCTCCCCGAGGAGCTGCTCCAATACGCGTGGCCACACTGCGGCAAGATCGGCAGGTACGTCAGCCACAGGGCACGCTCTCTCACAGGTCCCACGAACGTGTGGTTCTGGGACGGCTTGGGATGTCATCCGGGTGGGTGGGCGGGAGGAAACCCGCCGGGGCAGGGATAAGGGAACGAATCGGAGTTCCGCCACGGTAGTCAGCGTGGCCGGTACGGTTCAAGTTGTTGTCCCCAGCCTGTGGACAAGTGTCTCCTGGCGACTCCCGGTTTGACCGGATGGCGTAGCCGCGCGTACCGTAACCAGGTCGAGTTGTCGATGGCTGCTGCCGCCTGCCTCCGATGGGCACAGATCATTTGGGTGATCGGTCAGCGGTGCACTCGGGCGTAACTGCGAGCTACTCGTGGGCGCACGGTGACAGCCAGGACGGCACCCCGCAACTACCGATTTCTTCTGGAGCCCCCGAGTGAGCAAGCGCACCTTCCAGCCGAACAACCGTCGTCGCGCGAAGACCCACGGCTTCCGCCTGCGGATGCGTACCCGTGCCGGTCGCGCGATTCTCGCGAACCGCCGCAGCAAGGGTCGCGCCAGCCTGTCCGCCTGATCCTGATCAGGTCATGACGTCGTGCTGCCTACCGAGCATCGGCTGAGGCGGCGCGAGGACTTCGCGACCGCGGTACGACGAGGACGCCGGGCCGGACGCCCACTCCTCGTCGTCCACCTACGTAGCGGTTCCACGGACCCGCACGCGCCTGGGGAGAGCGCTCCCCCGACGCGTGCGGGTTTCGTCGTGAGCAAAGCCGTGGGTGGCGCGGTCGTGCGCAACAAAGTGAAGCGCAGGCTTCGCCACCTGATGCGCGAGCGAGTCGCCCAGCTGCCCCCCGGTAGCCTGGTAGTCGTACGAGCGCTGCCCGGATCGGGCGACGCCGACCATGCACAGCTGGCCCGAGACCTGGATGCCGCTCTCCAGCGGTTGCTGGGAGGGGGCGCGCGATGAAGTACCCGCTGCTGGCTCTGATCAAGCTCTACCAGTGGACGATCAGTCCGCTGCTGGGGCCGGTCTGCAAGTACTACCCGTCGTGCTCCCACTACGGCTTCACGGCCATCGACCGGCATGGTGCCATCAAGGGAACGGCACTCACGGCCTGGCGCATCCTGCGGTGCAATCCGTGGTCGCTGGGCGGTGTGGACCATGTCCCGCCGCGCAAGCGCCCGCGGTGGCACGAAATGCTGCGCAACGCGTGGCATGCACGCAAGGGCGGGCCCTCCGCCGTCGGACCGGCCACCGAGGGACGGACTTCTCCCACCAGTCCGTCGAGTCCTTCGGGCCCGGCCGCAGAGACACCGTCCCATGCCCAAGGAGCATGATTAGTGGACACGATTGCCAGCCTCTTCAGCTTTATCACCACACCCGTCTCCTGGGTCATCGTCCAGTTCCACTCGGTGTACGGCGCCCTCTTCGGCCCTGACACCGGCTGGGCCTGGGGCCTGTCGATCGTGTCCCTGGTGATCCTGATCCGCATCTGCCTGATCCCGCTCTTCGTGAAGCAGATCAAGGCGACCCGGGCCATGCAGACGCTGCAGCCCGAGATGAAGAAGATCCAGGAGCGCTACAAGAACGACAAGCAGCGTCAGTCCGAAGAGATGATGAAGCTGTACAAGGAGACGGGCACCAACCCGCTCTCCTCGTGCCTTCCCATCCTGGCGCAGTCCCCGTTCTTCTTCGCCCTGTACCACGTGCTCAACGCCATCGCCTCGGGCGACACCATCGGCGTGATCAACCAGAGCCTGCTGCAGAGCGCGCAGAAGGCGCACATCGTCGGTGCGCCGCTGGCGGCGAAGTTCACCGACAGCGCGTCGAAGGTGGAGGCGCTCGGTGCCTCCCTGACCGACGTCCGCGTGGTCACCGCCATCATGATCGTCATGATGTCGGCGTCGCAGTTCTTCACCCAGCGCCAGCTGATGACGAAGAACGTCGACACCACGGTGAAGACCCCGTTCATGCAGCAGCAGAAGATGCTGATGTACGTCTTCCCGGTCATGTTCGCCGTCTTCGGCATCAACTTCCCGGTCGGTGTCCTCGTCTACTGGCTGACCACCAACGTGTGGACCATGGGCCAGCAGATGTACGTCATCCACAACAACCCGACCCCGGGTTCCAAGGCCCAGGCCTCGTACCTCGACCGCCTGACCAAGCACGTCACGCAGCACGACAAGGTCAGCAAGCGACGCGACCGGGCCATCGTCAAGGCGATCGTCGCCAAGGGCCGCGACCGCAACGAGTTCGAGCGCAAGTTCATCAACGGCCTGAGCAAGGCCGGCCTTGCCGCACAGGCCGACGGCACTGTGATCAAGAGCGACACCGCGGCCGCAGCCCAGGCCGAGGACGGTACGCCGACCACCGCCGTCGGTACTCCGAAGCGCCAGCAGCCCAAGCGGCAGAGCAAGTCGCAGCGCCAGCACGGCGTGGCCGGAGGTGCGAAGGCGGCCGATGAGAACGAGCCGAAGACGTCGCTGACCAAGTCCGGCGAGCCCGAGGACGCCAAGCCCGCCACCGCTGCCAAGAAGGGCGGCGCGAAGCCCGCCGGCGGTACCCGCAGCAAGGCCCAGTCCGGACAGCGCAAGGGTCCGCAGCGGCCCAAGTCCCCGTCCAAGAAGTAAGAAGGAGTCCATCCCGTGACGGAAGGCACCACCTCCGCCGCTGCCGAGGGTGCAGACACCCTGACTCGCCTGGAGCAGGAAGGCGAGATCGCGGCGGACTACCTGGAGGGTCTGCTCGACATCGCCGATCTCGACGGCGATATCGACATGGACGTCGAGGCCGACCGCGCCTCCGTTTCGATTATCAGTGACACGGGCGGCCGCGATCTGCAGAAGCTGGTCGGCCGGGACGGCGAGGTACTGGAGGCGCTCCAGGAGCTCACCCGTCTGGCTGTCCACCGGGAGACCGGTGACCGCAGCCGTCTGATGCTCGACATCGCGGGGTACCGGGCACAGAAGCGCTCCGAGCTGTCCGAGCTGGGTGCCAAGGCCGCCGCCGAGGCCAAGAGCAGCGGTGAGGCCGTCAAGCTGAAGCCGATGACGCCCTTCGAGCGCAAGGTCGTGCACGACGCGGTCAAGGCCGCGGGTCTGCGCAGCGAGTCCGAGGGCGAGGAGCCGCAGCGCTTCGTCGTCGTGCTGCCTGCCTGATCGGTCCTTAGGTCTCCGGCCCCGTCTGTTGCGCAGGCGGGGCCGAACTTTGTCAGCCTGATAGTTCTGGTGGTTCTGGCGTCGGCGCCGGGTGCGCCGACGCGGTACGGAAGGACGGTCCCCCGTGACGGAGGCAGCGGAGCTTCCCCCCGCGCCCGAGCAGGCGCGCGAGGTGTTCGGTGATCGCTTCGCGGATGCGGTGCGATACGCCGAGCTGCTCGCAGAGGCGGGCGTGCAGCGCGGTCTCATCGGCCCGCGCGAGGTGCCCCGGCTGTGGGAGCGGCACCTGCTGAACTGCGCGGTGCTCTCGGAGGTCGTGCCCGACGGCGTGACCGTGTGCGATGTCGGCTCCGGCGCAGGGCTTCCCGGCATTCCGCTGGCGCTGGTCCGCACCGACCTGAAGATCACGCTCCTGGAGCCGCTGCTGCGGCGTACCAACTTCCTCACCGAGGTCGTAGAGCTGCTCGGCCTCGACCATGTGACGGTCGTGCGCGGCCGGGCCGAAGAGGTCATGGGGAAGATCCAGCCCGTCCACGTCGTGACGGCCCGAGCCGTCGCGCCGCTCGACCGGCTAGCCACCTGGGGCATTCCGCTGCTGCGACCGTACGGGGAGATGCTCGCGCTCAAGGGTGACACCGCCGAGGAGGAGCTGAAGAGCGCGTCTGCGGCGCTGAACAAGCTGGGCGCGGTGGAGACGTCCATCCTGCATGTCGGTGAGGGCGTGGTGGACCCGACTTCCACCGTCGTACGGGTCGAGGTCGGGGAAAGCCCTGGCGGTGTGCGCTTCGCTGCGAAGCGCGCGAAGGCGGCTCGCACGGGCCGGACGCGTCGTCGCCGCTGAGCGGATCCTGGGTGGGCGGTGCTGATCCGTCCTGAGGAAGAGACGTACTCCACACAAGCTGCCAAACCCATGCATGCCGGAGTGTCGCGACGGTCCGGCCACGGCTGCTGTGCATCGTGTTTCACGTGAAACGTCGCTCACTGCTGCACGGCATCATCAGTCGTGGCCGCGCTGCGGCCGAACCCCGCGACCGAAAGCCTCTTGGTTCACTCGATGAGGGACCTGAGGTATCCACAGAGGTGGATTTCTCCACAGAACGCCAGGCCTCACTGGTTCGCGACCCCGAAGACATGGGAGGCTCTGTTCATTGCGAGCCTGAAGTCGAGGAGAGTGAATCCTTGCGGTCCGACGCCAACATCGCGGGACCGATGACCGATCCGGTCCCCGGTCCCCGTACCGAGTCGATGGGGGCGGATGTTTCACGTGAAACACCGCCTCCGATGGACGACACTCCCATCGGTCGTGCTGCCCAACTGGCGGTGGAGGCTCTGGGTCGTGCCGGCGAAGGCCTGCCACGGCCCGAGCAGACGCGCATCATCGTGGTCGCCAATCAGAAGGGCGGTGTGGGGAAGACGACGACGACCGTCAACCTTGCCGCATCGCTGGCGCTGCACGGTGGCCGGGTCCTGGTGGTCGACCTCGACCCACAGGGCAATGCGTCGACCGCCCTGGGCATCGATCATCACGCCGAAGTCCCTTCCATCTACGACGTGTTGGTCGACAGCAAGCCGCTCTCCGAGGTCGTGCAGCCGGTCCCCGACGTCGAGGGACTCTTCTGCGCCCCCGCCACGATCGATCTCGCCGGTGCGGAGATCGAGCTTGTGTCCCTGGTGGCACGGGAGAGCCGGCTTCAGCGCGCGATCCAGGCGTACGAACAGCCGCTGGACTACATCCTCATCGACTGCCCGCCCTCGCTCGGTCTTCTGACGGTCAATGCCCTCGTGGCGGGCCAGGAAGTTCTGATCCCCATCCAGTGCGAGTACTACGCGCTGGAAGGCCTCGGGCAGCTGCTGCGCAACGTCGACCTGGTGCGGGGGCACCTCAACCCCGCCCTGCATGTGTCGACCATTCTGCTCACCATGTACGACGGCCGGACGCGCCTCGCGTCCCAGGTCGCGGAAGAGGTGCGCACTCACTTCGGTGACGAGGTACTGCGGACGAGCATCCCCCGCTCCGTCCGTATCTCGGAGGCCCCGAGTTATGGGCAGACGGTACTGACCTACGATCCTGGATCGAGTGGTGCCCTCTCCTATCTTGAGGCGGCACGAGAGATCGCGCTGAAAGGCGTCGGCATCAGTTATGACGCGACGCACGCCCATATCGGCGCACAGCAGAACGACCCGAGCATGGTGGAGGGCATTCAGTGAGCGAGCGACGGAGGGGGCTGGGCCGTGGTCTCGGCGCACTGATCCCTGCCGCACCGACGGAGAAGTCGGTGGCCCAGGCCGCGGCGGGGAACGCTGTGGCCGCGTCCCCCGCGGCAGTGCCTGTGCTGCCGAACGACCGAGGGGTGGCCGCGGCGAAGGTGGCAACGCTGCCGCCTGTTTCACGTGAAACAGAGGAGCCGGCGCAGTCGACTGCTCCTGCCACGCCTGCAGCACCCATTGGTGCGCACTTCGCCGAGATCCCCCTCGATTCCATCTCGCCGAACCCGCGCCAGCCGCGTGACGTCTTCGACGAGGACGCGCTGTCCGAGCTCATCACCTCCATCAAGGAAGTGGGGCTCCTCCAGCCGGTCGTCGTACGGCAGGTGGGTCCCGGCCGCTACGAGCTCATCATGGGCGAGCGGCGCTGGCGGGCCTGTCGTGAGGCGGGGCTGGAGGCGATCCCGGCCATCGTGCGTGCCACGGAGGACGAGAAGCTCCTCCTGGACGCCCTGCTGGAAAACCTGCACCGCGCCCAGCTGAACCCGCTGGAAGAGGCAGCCGCCTACGACCAGTTGCTGAGGGACTTCAACTGCACGCATGACCAGCTGGCGGACCGCATCGGCCGATCCCGTCCTCAGGTCTCCAACACCCTGCGTCTGCTGAAGCTCTCCCCGGCTGTGCAGCGCCGGGTCGCCGCCGGGGTGCTTTCCGCCGGCCACGCGCGGGCGCTCCTCTCCGTCGAGGACTCGGAGGAGCAGGACCGGCTCGCTCACCGCATTGTGGCCGAGGGTCTCTCCGTGCGGGCCGTCGAGGAGATCGTGACCCTGATGGGGTCACGGCCCCAGAAGGCTCAGAAGCCCAAGGGCCCGCGTGCCGGTGCGCGGGTCTCTCCTGCACTGTCCGACCTCGCTACGCGGCTCTCCGACCGCTTTGAGACGCGCGTGAAGGTCGACCTGGGCCAGAAGAAGGGCAAGATCACCGTCGAGTTCGCCTCGATGGAGGACCTTGAGCGGATCCTGGGTTCACTCGCTCCTGGCGAAGGGCCGGTCCTGCAGAAGAGTCTTCAGGAGGGCGACTCCGAGGAGAACGAGTCCTGAGCCTCCGGCGAGGAACCTCCGCGGTGTGGGAGACGGAGCGGGCCATGTCCGGTGTGTGCCGGAACGTGGCCCGCTCTGTTCCTTTCTGGCGGTATCGATGGAATCGCATCGTGGATACGATGCGTTGGGTACGGCGCAACCACTTGGCAGCACCTCTGAGAGGGAGGCAGGGGCCATGCGAACCATGAGGCGCACCGGATTGGTGAGCGCCGGTTTGGGGCTGGGAGCAGTCGGTGGGTTCATCGGCAGTCTCCTCAGGGAACGGAGTGCTCTGACAGCCGCCCGTGATGCGGCGGCGGGCGAAGGAAGCGAGGAACACCCTTCATGGGCCGCCGGCTCGTACCGCTCACGCTGGACAACCTCCAGGACCTTCCCAAGCGTTGTCGCTCGTGTGTCTTCTGGGAACTCGACCCAGTCAGCGGTGAGGCCGCGGTAGGGGCGGGCACGTCCGCTTCGGAGAAGGAAGCCTGGATCTCGGCGGTTCTGCTGGACTGGGGGTCCTGCGGGCGGGTCGTGTATGTCGACGACGTGCCCGTGGGCTTCGTGCTCTACGCCCCGCCCGCCTACGCTCCCCGCTCCACGGCGTTTCCCACGAGTCCTGTCTCGCCCGACGCGGTGCAGTTGATGACCGCGTTCATCGTTCCCGGTTACCAGGGGCAGGGGCTGGGGCGGGTAATGGTGCAGACGGTCGCCAAGGATCTTCTGCGGCGCGGCTTCAAGGCGATCGAGGCCTTCGGAGACGCGCGCTGGAAGGAACCTGCCTGCGTCCTGCCTGCCGATCACCTTCTGGCTGTGGGCTTCAAGACGGTTCGCCAGCACCCCACCCATCCCCGGCTGAGGCTGGAACTGCGGTCGACGCTGTCCTGGAAGGAAGACGTCGAGATGGCACTGGACCGGCTCTTGGGAGCCGTGCAGAAGGAACCGGCGCTGCGACCGCTGTAGTGCAGTCAAACGAATGGGCCAACCCTTCCGGGTTGGCCCATTCGTGTTTCACGTGAAACATGCTCCGTCGGCGCGACGGCTCAGCCGATTCACTCGGCGATGAACTCCTCGAGGTCGCGAACGATCGCGGCCTTCGGCTTCGCGCCCACGATGGTCTTGGCGACCTCGCCACCCTGGTAGACGTTCAGGGTCGGGATGGACATGACGCCGTACTTGGCGGCCGTACCCGGGTTCTCGTCGATGTTCAGCTTGACGATCTCGATCTTGTCGCCGTACTCGGAGGCGATCGCCTCGAGGGACGGGGCGATCTGGCGGCACGGACCGCACCAGGCGGCCCAGAAGTCCACCAGAACAGGCTTGTCGCTCTTGAGGACGTCCTGCTCGAAGGAGTCGTCGGTCACATTCTTCAGAGTGCCGGCCACGGCGGGCTCCTTAACTGTTTGGTGCGTGGGGCGGGTAGGGGGAGGTCAGACAGCGGTCTTCTCGGGCTCGGGCTGCTCCTCGTCCGCCAGGGCGGCGAGGTAGCGCTCGGCGTCGAGAGCTGCGGAGCAGCCGGTCCCGGCCGCGGTGATCGCCTGACGGTAGGTGTGGTCGACCACGTCGCCGGCGCCGAAGACACCGGTCAGGTTCGTGCGCGTCGACGGCGCCTGCACCTTCAGGTACCCCTCTTCGTCCAGGTCGAGCTGACCCTTGAAGAGTTCGGTGCGCGGGTCGTGGCCGATGGCGATGAACAGTCCGGTGACCGGCAGGTCCGAGAGTTCACTGGTCTTGAGGTTGCGCAGCTTCAGACCCGAGAGCTTCGGGTCGCCCTGGATCTCGGCGACCTCGCTGTCCCAGACGAAGGAGATCTTCGGGTCGGCGAAGGCACGCTCCTGCATGGCTTTGGAGGCGCGCAGGGTGTCACGACGGTGGACGATGGTCACGGACTTGGCGAACCGCGAGAGGAAGGTCGCCTCCTCCATCGCGGTGTCGCCGCCGCCGATCACGGCGATGTCCTGGTCCTTGAAGAAGAACCCGTCGCAGGTCGCGCACCAGGACACGCCACGGCCGGAGAGGGCGTCCTCGTTCGGCAGGCCGAGCTTGCGGTGCTGCGAGCCGGTGGCGACGATGACGGCCTTCGCCCGGTGCACGGTGCCCGCCGTGTCCGTGACGGTCTTGATCTCACCGCTCAGATCGACGGCCACGATGTCGTCCGGGACGAGCTCGGCTCCGAAGCGCTCCGACTGGGCGCGCATGTTGTCCATGAGCTCGGGGCCCATGATGCCGTCCTGGAAGCCCGGGAAGTTCTCGACGTCGGTGGTGTTCATGAGCGCACCACCAGCGGTGACGGCGCCCTCGAACACCAGGGGCTTCAGCGACGCGCGCGCGGTGTAGAGCGCCGCCGTATAGCCGGCGGGCCCGGAGCCGATGATGATCACGTTACGGACGTCGCTCACGGCTTGGTTCCTCGTCTCTGGACTGCGTCGTTCGACCGGTGGGAGCGTCTCTAGGACCTCTCACCCCACCCAACGGATCCTAAGGGGCGCGCATTCCCACTGTGTCCGGGCACACGGAGATGCGGCACCAAGCGGTGACCCCGGAGGGCGAAGACGAGCGCTCGCTCAGACGGAGGGGTAGGTGCGCTTCAAGAGGACCTCGCCGGTGGCAGTGGACGCCGCGTGCTCCACACACGTCGCGTCGACGATGTAGGCGGTGACCCGGGTGGCGTCGGAAGCATCGGGAAGCAGCACGAGCATGGCCTTCTTCCCTTGGTAGACGCCGTTCTCGGCGGCCAGTGCCGGATCGTCGCGCCCGATGCCGTCGCGAACGCAGCCGGGCACCACGGGTTCCTTGGAGAACTTGGGCTGATTGGTGCCGGGGGCCGTCGCCGCGCCGTAGGGGGTGCGGGAGCTGCCGCCCTTGGTCTTGTCCTGGGCCAGGAGGTCGGTGACCTGCTTCTGGAGCTTTCCTTCCGAGAAGGTGTCCGCGGCGGTGGTCTGCCGTCCGCCTGCCGACTCATGAGGGGGCTTGTTGTCGCCGAGGGACGACAGCAGGACGGAGCCCAGTCCCAGGGCGGCCACCGTGAAGACGGTCCCCAGGACAGCGACCCTGCGGCGTCCCATGCGTGTGCGGCCCTTACGGCCCGGACCGGTGGTGGAGGAGCGCGGGCGGGCGGCAGGCCGGTCGGTGGGCGTCGATGTTTCACGTGAAACATGCGTTCCGCTGTCGTCCACAGAGGGGGAACCGGCAGCGCTGGGCGGGGGATCACGCATCGGCTCCGGGACCTCCGTGGACTCCGGACCGTTGGCGTTCAGCAGTGCCTCGGCCGCGAGAGCGGCGTCAATGCGGCCCGCGACGTCGGCGGGCATCCGCGGCGGATCCGGCAGCGTGCCGAGCAGCCCGCGGATCTCCTCCAGGGAGGCGTACACGTCCGCGCAGAGTTCGCACTCGTCGAGGTGCCCGCGCAGATCGGTGGTCCGGGCCGGTGGGAGGAGCCCCTCGGCGAGGTCGGAGATCTCCGCGACGTCCGGGTGCCCGGCCATGTCTGTCGTCGACGTCACGCTCGTCCACCTCCGCCCTTCACCGCAGCTGAGTCGGTCGGTCCTGTGTCCGGGGGCCCCGCCCGGCGCGGCCCCGCTGCGGGTGGGACGGCTGCCCCCTGCGTCCGGTTCCGTTCTCCGCCCGGGTTCTTGCCCCCACCGCCACTGCCCGGGCGCAGGTGGGTGAGCAGCGGCAGAAGCCTGGCCCTTCCGCGCGCGCATCTGCTTTTCACCGTGCCGGTGGGCACATCGAGAATGCGGGCCGCCTCCGCGACCGGGTAGCCCTGCATGTCCACCAGGACGAGAGCGGCACGCTGGTCGGCCGGCAGGGTCCCCAAAGCTTCGATGAGCTGCCGGTGGAGATCGTTGCGCTCGGCGGGGGCCGAGGCCGACTCGTGCGGCTCCAGCAGCTGCTCCAGGCGCTCGGTGTCGTCCACGGGGGAGGTCTTCCGGGACGCCGCTTTGCGGGCGCGGTCCAGGCAGGCGTTCACCGTGATCCTGTGCAGCCACGTCGTGACGGCCGACTGGCCCCGGAAGGTGTGGGCGGCCCGATAGGCGGACACGAGGGCGTCCTGTACGGCGTCAGCGGCCTCCTCGCGGTCACCTAGCGTCCGCAGGGCGACGGCCCAGAGCCGGTCACGATGCCGCCGCACGATCTCACCGAAGGCATCGGGGTCGCCGTCGACGTGGCGGGCGAGGAGATCCTGATCACTGGCACCGCTGTGCTCGGTGCGGTCTGCCATCGGCCCCCCTCCCTCGGTCGGTTCTCAGCCGGTGAACTTCACTTCGGTGATGGCCTGCTTGTATCCCTTGTAGCTGAAGTTGGCCGGGTCGTCGCCCGAGTACGGCAGAGCGGTAAGCCAGACCAGGACGTAGCGGCTCTTCACAGGCTTGTCGACACTCACCTTGAGGGATGTGCCGCTAGTCGTCGCTGTGCCGAGCTTGCGCATGGAGCTCAGCGGCGTCGACGAACCCAGGGAATCCGTTGCGTACAGCTCGGCCGTGGTGTGGTCGTTGCCGTACCGCAGCGACAGGGTCGCGGCTGAGATCTTCTGCTCGGATCCGAGGTCGTAGACGATGCCGACACCCGGCTTTATCACCATCTTCGGACCGTCCAGATAGCTGTTGGTCCGCCAGCCCGTGGAGGTGTTGCCGTCATAGGTCTTGCCCACATCGGCGGGGTGCTGGGCGTCTCCCTTGGCGACGTACTCCTCGGCGTCTTTGATGGAGATCGGCCTTGAAGGCGCTGCGTTCTCGTTCTTGTCGCCGCCCTCGTGGTCCTGCGTCTTGGTCGGCTCGTCGTTCTTGCCGCCCTGGTCCATCAGCGCATCCGCCAGCTGCCAGCTGCCGAGGCCCAGCGCGGCGATCAGGAGGGCTGATACGGCCCACTTCAGTGCCTTGCCGGTGCGGCTCTGCAAGGGGGGCGGAGGAGCCGACACCGGCTGGGTGGCGCCCCTGTGCGGCGCCGGGCGGCCGTAGGTGCCCTGTTGGTACGTCGTGCGCTGGTACTCGGGCGGGGCCGTGAACGCCGGCTCCGGCGGGCGGATGCGGGGCATCTCGCCGATCGCCTTCACCAGTTCCTCCGGCGTGGTGCACGGCGACTCGTGCCGGGACGCGGTGGCGCCGTCGTTGACGAGCGCGCGCATGGAGAGCTCGGACAGACCGCGGTGGACACCGGCCCGCACCTGGTCGGGCGCGATCAGGCCGATGTCCTTCGGCAGGCCCGACAGGCCGTAGGCGTCATTCTCGTACGGCCAGCGCTGCGTGAGCGCCGCGTACAGCAGGGCGCCGATGGCCTCCGTGTCCGTGCGCTGCGGGGTGTCGGAGGAGACGCCGCGCAGGGCGGCGTTGACCGCGAGGCCGCGGATGCGCCACTGGCCGGTCGAGGCGCGCAACACGGCGTTGGGGTTCAGCCGCAGATGGGCGAGGCCCTCACGGTGGGCGGCCACCATGGCGGAGGAGACCTGACTGACCATCTGGTAGGCGTCGTAGGGCTCAAGGGGACCGGAGGCGAGGAGCGTGGTCAGTTCCGTCGCGTCGGGAAGCCACTCGTGGACGACATAGACGACGTCGTTCTCCTCCACCGCGTCCAGCACCTGGACGAAACGCGGGTCACCCAGGAGGGCGGAGGACCGGGCGGCCGCCAGGACGGAGCGGGCCCGCGAGTGGTCGGCGGGCAGGATGTGCACGCCCACGGCACGGCGGAGCTTCTCGTCCACGGCACGCCAACTGCTGAAACCGTCCAGACGGGTGACGCACTCCTCGAGGCGGTAGCGTCTGGCGAGCTTGTGACCACTGTGCAGTTCGGGAGGCGAGGTCGTTCCGGCACCGTCGGCCCTGGTGCTCTCCTGTGCCTCGTCGCTGTCCGTGTCCCGCTCCCGGTTCTTGGCCACACCGTCGGCCGTGGACTGGTCCGCCTGTGCGGTCAGCGACGCCTCGTCGCTGTTGTCTGCCACGTCGACGGCAGCCGTACTCCGTTCCGCCACCGTCGTTCCTGCCTCCCCATCCATTACGCGCCGGCCGGCGTCCGATGCGCGCCGTGCGACGCCGAAACCAATTGTGCCCACAGTCCGCCGCTATGCACGACACGCGGTGGCTGACGATGGTTGTGCGCCTACCCCCCGACTCAGCGTCCCAGGCGTCCGCGGACCATGCCGACCAGGGAGTTGAGCTCCTCGATGCGCATGCGGCGGGCGGCTACGAAGAAGATCCCGAGCAGCACGGCGCCGCCTGCCAGGACCGCGACGAGCGAGCCGGCGGGGCCTTGGCCGAGCGAGTGCCCGATGCCGTAGCAGGCGGCGCCGCTGAGCAGGGCGGCCGGGACGGACGCGATGCACAGCCGGGCGTAAGTCCGCAGGACCCTGGCGCCGTCGAGGTCCCCGCCGAGGCGCTTGCGCAGCCGTCGCCAGGCGACGCCGACGCCGATCGCGTAGGCCAGGCCGTACGAGGCGGCCATGCCGACCACGGCCCAGCGGGACGGGATCACGAAGAAGCAGATCGCCGAGGCGCCGGCGTTGACCGCGGCCACGATGACCGTGTTGTAGAAGGGAGTTCGGGTGTCCTCGTAGGCGTAGAAGGCACGCAGGACCACGTACTGCACGGAGTACGGGATCAGGCCGAGGCCGAACGCCATCAGCATGAAGCCCATGTTGGTGGCCTCGCTGGTGCCCGAGGAGCCGAACATCAGCGTGCACATCGGGATGCCGAGGGAGAGGAAGCCGAACGCGATCGGCACGATCGCGACCGCCGTGGTGCGCAGGCCCTGGGAGATGTCGTCACGGACGGCTCCCCCGTCGCCCTCGGCCGCCGAGCGCGACAGGCGCGGCAGCAGGGCGGCCATGAGGGAGACCGTGATGATGGCCTGCGGTAGGCCCCAGATGAGCTGTGCGTTGGCGTAGGCGGAGAAGCCGGTGCCGTCCACCGGCGAGGCCTTGCCCGCCGCGGTGGACAGCTGGATGACGATCATGGCGCCGGCCTGGTTCGCGAGGACGAACAGCACCGTCCACTTGGCGAGCGTGACGGCCTTGCCGAGGCCCTGGCCCTTCCAGTCGAAGCGCAGCCGCAGCCGGAAGCCGGTCTCGCGCAGGTAGGGGATCATCGCGAGCGCCTGGACCACGAGGCCGAGGAGGACGCCGATGCCGAGCAGGCGCTGGCCCTCCGGCGGGATGTTCGCGGCCTTCATCCCGGAGTTGGCCGCGGTGCCGTAGACGTAGATGAACATGCCCAGTGTCACGATGATGACGATGTTGTTCAGGACCGGGGTCCACATCATCGCGCCGAACTTGCCACGGGCGTTGAGGATCTGGCCCATCACCACGTGGATGCCCATGAAGAAGATCGTGGGCAGGAAGTACTGGGCGAAGGTGACGGCCACCCGGTTCGCCGCCGGGTCGCTGGCGACAGGGTCGGACAGCACGCGGATCAGGAACGGTGCGCCGACGACCGCGAGCGCCGTGAGTGCGCCGAGCGTCACGATGACCAGGGTGAGCAGACGGTTGGCGTACGCTTCGCCGCCGTCGTCGTCCTCCTTCATGGCACGCACGAGCTGCGGCACGAAGACGGAGTTGAGACCACCGCCGACGGTGAGGATGTAGATCATCGTCGGCAGCTGGTAGGCGACCTGGAAGGTGTCACCGAGGAGACCGACGCCCAGCGCCGACACGATCAGCGCGGAGCGGATGAAGCCCGTGAGGCGGGAGACCATCGTGCCCGCGGCCATCACGGCGCTGGACTTCATCAGGCCCGCCGCGCGGCCGCTCTTCTTGGGAGCGGGCGCGGCGTCGGGCTCAGGATCCTGTGCCTCGTCCACGAGGGGCGGTACCGCCACGGTCTGGTCAGCGGCCGGGTACGGGCCGTGCGGTGCGTAGGGGCCCTGTGCCGTCTGCCCCGGGGCCGGGGAAGGACCGGGGACGGACGGCGACTCGTAGGACGGGTGACCGCTGCTCTGCTGCTGGTCGCGGAAGAGATGCGCGAACGCGTCCGGTTCCTGGCGCGGCTCGCCCGCCTGGGAGACGAGGTCGTCCACGCCCACGAACTGGGTGGTGCGGGGGTCGTCGCCGTACGGCAGATGCCGTGTCGGGCCCTCCGGCTCCGGGGCGGGCGTCTGCGCCCACACCTGCGGGTCGGGCGCGTACGGCGACTGCGCGGGCGGCCCGTACAGCCTCTGCTGCGGCTGGTACGTGCCGGGGGCGGGCGGCGGGTGCGCGGCGCGGTCGTAGAGCGCCTCGCCGACCGGGTCCTGCGCGGCGGGTTCCTGTGCGTGGTAGGGATCCTGGCCGTAGGCGTCCTGGAGGTAGATGTCCGTGGGCGGCTGCGGCGGCACCTGGCCGTGCTCGGGCGGTGAACCCTCGGGCCCGCCCGCATCGGGGTAGCCCGAGTTGCCCGCGGCACGGCCGCGGTCACCGTCGTACGGCGCGTTCATGGTTACCCCACCTCATCGTCCCGGCCCACCGGCCACGATTTCTCAACGGTCCACTCTCTCACCCGGGCCGGACGGGTCGGCGCTTTCCGCTGCGGTGTCCGGGGCCGGGTCACTCGGCTGCTCGGGGGCGTCCGCCCCCGAGCCGGCGCCGGACTCCTCCTCGAGACGTGCGCCGGTGGCCTCCGGGTTCCGCGAAGCGTCGGCCCGGCCCTGCGGCTCGTCTGCCTCGTCGTCCGCCCCGGTGGCCTCGTCCTCTGCGGCCTCGTCTTCGGCGGCCTCACGTGCGGCGGCGCGCTTGCGGTGGGTGTACATCCGGAAGCCCGCGAGGACCAGGAGCAGGACGCCACCGCCGATGACCAGCATCACCGTGGGCGTGACCTCGGTGACCCGGACGTCGAAGGTGACCGGGGCGCCGTACTTCTGGCCGTCCTCCGTGTACAGCTGGGCGACGACTTCAGCCCGGCCGTTGGCATTGGCCGACGTGGTGAACTTCACCGACTGGGCGTGGCCCCCGTTGACGGTGACGCGCTGCTCCTCGTAGGCGTCGCCACCGATCTTGAGACGTGTGGGGTTCTTCGACGTGAGCCGCAGCTCGAGGTGCTCGACGCCCTGGACCAGGTTGTTCTGGACGGTCACGGGGATCGTGGCGCTGCGGCCGGAGAGCTTGGTCTCCGACTTCTGGATCAGCTTGACCCCGTCGATGAGTCCGTCGAGGTACGACTCGATGCCGCCGCGGTATCCCGCCGCCGCGACGCCCCGGCCGCGCCACGACGTGGACATCTCACGGTTCATGGCCCGCCCGAACGGGGTCACGACCCGGGCCTGGCGGGTGAGGATCACCTGGAACTTGTCGAGCTTGCGCTGCGTCCTCGCGATCTGCTCGAAGGCGGCCCGCGGCAGCTCCTGCTTGCGCAACGACGAGGGGTACGCGGAGGCCGGTGGCACCTTCGTGTCGGCGGACGGGTCGGGTTTGGCCTTGGCGGCGTCCGTGAGGTCCTGCGACTCGGACCAGTTCCCGACCTGGAGGGCGCCCAGCGCCTGGGCCATCGCCTGTGCCTGGCTCACGGAGGGCATGCGCTGCGGGGCGACGACCACACTGCGCTGCTTGCCGGTCTGCAGGCCGAGCGTCAGGCTCTGGGCCAGGAAACGCTGCACGGCGAGCGTGGAGGCTGAGGCCTTGGTCAGATCGCCTTGGAACGCCGTCGACATCCGGGCGTCCGCGACGACGGCCGTGGTGCCGCCGCCGATCGGACGGGCCGCGGAGGGCGTGTACGACAGGTTGTCCTGGAGGCTGTCGCTGCGGGTGATCACCTTGTCGGCGCCCGCGGATGTGGCGACCTTCACGATCGACGGGTCGACGGCGCCGTCGACCGGCCACACGAAGTCCGTGGACGGTTTCACGTGGAGGATCGTGTTCACCGTGTCGTCGGCGACGTCGGTGGCCTCCTTGAGGTGGTTCAGTGAGCCGGTGACATTCGTGCCGTTGTGGGCGAGGGAGGCCAGGTCCGGGTCGCCGAACGGCAGGGCGGCGATCTCTTCGCCCGTCACCGCCTTCTGGAGCTCGGCAAGCCAGTGCTTGGCGAGCTCCTGGTTCTTTCCGGGGGTGGTGGTGCCGTCCGCACCGCGGACCTCGTAGCTCCGCGTCATCGCGTCGACGGACGCCAGCAGGTCCGGGTCGATCACCCAGGTGACGTCGAGGCCCTTGCCCAGCGACACCAGCTGGTCGAGACGCCCGCCCGGTGCGATCTCCTGGGCGAGGGCGTCGTCTCGGAAGACCGGCGTCTGCTGTTCGTTCGACCCCGTCTCGGCTGCCATGTGGGCGCCGGAGATGAGGGGCCACAGGAACGTGGTCTTCGTCCTGGTGCCGACCTCCTCCGGCTGCCACGGCAGGAACGTGCGCTGGACGCCGAGAACCTGGTCCCAGGGCTGTGCCGCGCTCTCCCCGGAGAGCGCGACGGCCAGCTGGTAGACACCGTCCCGGCCGAGATCCAGCTTGTCGGCCGGAACGGAGATGCTGAAGGGCTCCGCGACGCCGGGGGTGAGCGCGGGGAACTTCTCGGTGTACTTGCCGTCGACCTTTTCGCCGGTGGGCCCCTGGAGGGCGTCGCTCTTCTTGGCCAGGGTGTCGATCGCCGAACGGGTGCCGAGCGGGGGGCCCACCTGCAGGTCGGCGTGGGCGCCGGTCACCGTCTGCTTGCCGTTGTTGGTGACCGTGCCCGACACGGTCACGGTGTCTCCCTCGGAGGGGGCACTGGGGCTGAGCGAATTGATCGCGACCGACACCGAGCCGGTGCCGGCGGCAGCCTGCGAGAACTCCTGCCCGGCCGCCTGCCCCGTCGTCGCGGCGGGCAACTGGAGGAGTCCGGCCAGCAGCGGCGCGCCGACGAGCAGTGCCCCGGTGCGCCGCAGCCAGCGGCGGGCAGGTGAGGCACTGGCCCTCTGGAAGTCTGCCGCCTCGGCCACGCGCTCGTCCGTCCCTAGTCGTCGTCAGTGGTCGTCGGAATGTGCGTCCACGCATGGTAACGATGCCCGCTGAGGGTAAGTGCCGCGGTCCGCTCCACAAGATCGCGGACGGGCACCGCACTGTCTGGTATGGAGCTCTATGGAGGGGGACGCTTCTTTACGAGCTGAAAGTTCTGGTTGTACGCGTAAGCGGATGGGTCCCCATGCTTGCGCACGCGGAGCAGGAGGAGCTCGCGGCGGCCCGGGCCACGTACCCTCTTCTGTTGTGCCGAACGCCAACGAAGAAACGTCCAGTGCCCTGAGCCAGGTGCAGCACCGCGCGGTGAGTGAACTGCTGCGGGTCGCCCCTGTCGCCGACGACCTCGCCCGCCGCTTCCAGGAGGCCGGGTTCTCACTTGCCCTGGTCGGCGGGTCGGTACGGGACGCGCTGCTGGGCCGGCTCGGCAACGACCTGGATTTCACGACGGACGCGCGCCCGGAGGATGTCCTCAAGATCGTTCGCCCCTGGGCGGACGCCGTGTGGGAGGTCGGGATCGCCTTCGGCACGGTGGGTGCGCACAAGGGTGGTTATCAGATCGAGGTGACCACCTACCGCTCCGAGGCCTACGACCGCACCTCGCGCAAGCCCGAGGTGTCGTACGGGGACTCCATCGAGCAGGACCTCGTCCGCCGCGACTTCACGGTGAACGCGATGGCGGTTGCGCTGCCGGAGAAGGAGTTCGTCGACCCGCACGGCGGACTCGAAGATCTCGCGGCGCGGGTGCTGCGCACTCCGGGGACCCCGGAGGAGTCGTTCTCCGACGACCCGCTGCGGATGATGAGGGCCGCGCGCTTCGCGGCTCAGCTCGACTTCGAGGTCGCCCCCGAGGTCGTCACGGCGATGACGGAGATGGCCGGGCGTATCGAGATCGTGTCGGCCGAGCGGGTCCGGGACGAGCTGAACAAGCTGATCCTCTCCCAGCAGCCGCGCAAGGGCCTGACGCTGCTCGTCGACACGGGTCTGGCCGAACGCGTGGTGCCCGAGCTGCCGGCCCTGCGCCTTGAGCGGGACGAGCACCACCGCCACAAGGACGTCTACGACCACTCGCTGATCGTCCTGGAGCAGGCGATGGCGCTGGAGGAGGACGGCCCCGACCTGACCCTCCGCCTGGCCGCCCTGCTGCACGACATCGGCAAGCCGCGCACGCGCCGCTTCGAGAAGGACGGCCGGGTCTCGTTCCATCACCACGAGGTGGTCGGAGCGAAGATGACCAAGAAGCGCATGACGGCTCTGAAGTACTCCAACGAGCTGGTGAAGGACGTCTCACGTCTGGTCGAACTCCACCTGCGCTTCCACGGCTACGGCACCGGCGAATGGACGGACTCGGCGGTCCGTCGCTATGTCCGTGATGCCGGCCCCCTCCTCGACCGCCTCCACAAGCTGACCCGCTCGGACTGCACGACCCGTAACAAGCGCAAGGCCGCGGCCCTGTCTCGTGCCTACGACGGGCTGGAGGAGCGGATCGCGAAGCTGCAGGAGCAGGAGGAGCTGGACTCGATCCGTCCGGACCTCGACGGCAACCAGATCATGGAGATCCTCGGCGTGGGCCCCGGTCCGGTCATCGGCCGTGCGTACCAGCACCTGCTGGAGCTGCGCCTGGAGAACGGACCCATGGAGCCCGATGCCGCGGTGGCCGCGCTCAAGGAGTGGTGGGCCGACCAGGAGCGCTGAGGCCGGGAAACGGGGTCATGTTTCACGTGAAGCATGACTGCCTCTGGCGACAGGCGGCTTGCATGAGACAGACCGAGGGGCGGTGTTTCACGTGAAACACCGCCCCTCGTCGTCTCTGCCTACTTCTTGTAGTCCTTCAGGCAGAGCAGGAAGTCCTTGCCGTCACCGCTCTCGGTGTACGTGTACTGGAAGTCCTTGGCCTCGGCCTCGCACTTGCTGGAAGCCAGGGTGTCCGTGAGGAACGAACCCTCGATCTTGGCCAGCACCTTGTACTGGGCCTTGGCGTCGTCGCACTTCACGACTTCGAGGTCCGGGTTGTTGTCGCTGGTGCTGCCGCGGTGCATGCAGTCGCCGACGGAGGCCGTGTTGGCGTCGTCCCGGCTCGTGACGTAACCGACGATGGCGATGACCGCCACGGCTATGACGACGACGATGTTTTTGATCGTCTTGAAGCTGAGCTTGCGGCCGGACGACTGCGGGGGAACCGGAGCGTACGGAGCCGCGCCCTGGGGCGGGAAGCCGGGCTGCCCGGGCTGCTGCGGGTAACCGCCCTGGGGCGGGAACGGAGCCTGGGGCGCAGCTGCGGGCTGGTTCTGTGCGAACGGATTGCCCTGGGGCGGCGTAGTAGTCACTTGGGGTCCCCCTAGAACATGGTGAGTGACGCGAACATGTCGCGAGATAAGACCCACGTAAGGTAGCGGTCCCCACTGACAACGCAGTAGTCAGAAGTGGCTCTGTGTCATTGATGTGACACTTACTGACGGCCAAACCGGGCCATAGTCACAGCTACTGCCGCGTAGATAACGGCGATCGTGATCACCAGGGGCATGGATCGGCCGTCCGGCGGCAGCATCAGGGCCGCGACTGCGGCCGCGCCGACCAAGAAGACGTTGAAGAGGACGTCGTAAACCGAGAAGATCCGGCCACGGAAGCCGTCCTCCACCGAGGACTGGACGATGGTGTCGGTGGCGATCTTCGCGCCCTGGGTGGTCAGCCCCAGCACGAAGGCCGCTGCCAGCAGCGGAGCGGTGGCGAACGGCAGCCCGAGAGCGGGCTCCAGCAGCGCCGCGGCGCTCGCGCACACGACGATCCAGCGGCCCGGCCCGAGCCGTCCCGCGGCCCAGGGCGTCACCACCGCCGCCGCGAAGAACCCCGCCCCGGATACACCCAACGCCAGTCCCAGCAGAGCCAGTCCGTCATCCGTGGTCGAGGTGAGGGAGTACCGGCACAACATCAGCAGCATGACCAGCAGGGCGCCGTAGCAGAACCGCATCAGCGACATGGCTGCGAGCGCCCGGGCGGCTTCCCGGCGCTGGGGAGCGGCCAGATGACGTACGCCCGCCGCCAGATCGCGGGCGGTGCCCGTGAGGGCCGTCCTGATCTGCCCGCGCGGCAAGGGCAGGTCAGGGCCGAGGAGTTCCCGCGCCATGCTCAGCGACGCCAGGGCCGCGCACAGATACAGCCCGGCTCCGACGAGCACCACCGCGGCGTCCGAGTCCGCCACCGCCAGGCGTACGACGAAGGCGAGTCCGCCGCCGGCGGTAGCCGCCAACGTCCCGGCGGTCGGTGAGAGGGAGTTGGCGATGACCAGACGATCGGCGTCGACCACACGCGGCAGCGCGGCGGACAGCCCTGACAGGACGAAGCGGTTGACGGCGGTGACGCACAGAGCCGACACGTAGAAGAGCCAGTCCGGAGCCGGACTGAGGATCAGCACGGCCGTGGCGCAAGCCAGCGCGGCGCGCAACAGACTCCCGTGCAGCAGGACCTGACGGCGCCGCCAGCGGTCCAGCAGGACACCGGCGAAAGGGCCGACGAGGGAGTACGGAAGCAGCAGCACCGCCATCGCGGAGGCGACCGCGGCCGCCGACGTCTGCTTCTCCGGGGAGAAGACCACGTACGCGGCGAGCGCGACCTGGTAGACGCCGTCGGCACCCTGGGAGAGCAGACGCACGGCGAGCAGACGCCGGAAGCCCTGGAAGCGCAACAGGACGCGCAGGTCACGGACGACGGCCATGGAGCCCAGCCTCACATACGGGGAGGGTCCCCGGGTCGTATGACCCGGGGACCCTCACAGCCCTGGCAGGAGCGACTGTTGCGCGCGTCAGCGCTCGACCTCACCCTTGATGAACTTCTCGACGTTCTCGCGGGCCTCGTCGTCGAAGTACTGCACGGGCGGGGACTTCATGAAGTAGCTCGACGCGGAGAGCACGGGACCGCCGATGCCGCGGTCCTTGGCGATCTTCGCGGCGCGCAGGGCGTCGATGATGACGCCGGCTGAGTTCGGGGAGTCCCAGACCTCGAGCTTGTACTCCAGGTTCAGCGGGACGTCACCGAAGGCGCGGCCCTCGAGGCGGACGTAGGCCCACTTGCGGTCGTCCAGCCAGGCGACGTAGTCGGACGGGCCGATGTGGACGTTGCCCTCGCCCAGTTCGCGGTCGCGGATCTGGGAGGTGACGGCCTGCGTCTTGGAGATCTTCTTCGACTCGAGGCGGTCGCGCTCGAGCATGTTCTTGAAGTCCATGTTGCCGCCGACGTTCAGCTGCATCGTGCGGTCCAGGACGACGCCCCGGTCCTCGAACAGCTTCGCCATCACACGGTGCGTGATGGTGGCGCCCACCTGGGACTTGATGTCGTCGCCGACGATCGGGACGCCCGCCTCGGTGAACTTGTCCGCCCACTCCTTGGTGCCGGCGATGAAGACCGGAAGGGCGTTGACGAAGCCGACCTTGGCGTCGATGGCACACTGCGCGTAGAACTTCGCCGCGTCCTCGGAGCCGACGGGCAGGTAGCACACGAGGACGTCGACCTGCTGGTCCTTGAGGACCTGGACGACGTCGACCGGCTCCTCGGCGGACTCCTCGATGGTCTCGCGGTAGTACTTGCCGAGGCCGTCGAGGGTGTGACCGCGCTGCACCGTGACACCCGTGCTGGGCACGTCGCAGATCTTGATGGTGTTGTTCTCGGAGGCGCCGATGGCGTCCGCCAGGTCGAGACCGACCTTCTTGGCGTCCACGTCGAAGGCGGCGACGAACTCGACGTCGCGCACGTGGTAGTCGCCGAACTGGACGTGCATCAGGCCCGGCACCTTGGACGCCGGGTCGGCGTCCTTGTAGTACTCGACTCCCTGCACCAGCGATGCGGCGCAGTTGCCCACACCGACGATGGCTACGCGAACCGAACCCATTCCGGTTGCTCCCTGTGTGTACGAGTGAGGCCCTGAGTGGACTCTCACGTGGCGGTGTCGTCGGGCGCATCCGGACGGGGGTCGTCCCCCGGCCGGGGCAGGACGCCCGACGCTCCAGATGTGGTGTCACGCGAAGCGGGCTCTCCGGAGGCCGGACCCTTGAGGTCCCGCCCCGCCCGCTCGCTCTCGATGAGCTCGTTCAGCCAGCGCACCTCGCGCTCCACGGACTCCATCCCGTGGCGCTGGAGCTCGAGCGTGTAGTCGTCGAGGCGCTCCCGGGTCCGGGCCAGGGAAGCGCTCATCTTCTCCAGCCGCTCCTCCAGCCGGCTGCGGCGGCCCTCCAGCACGCGCATGCGGACATCGCGTGAGGTTTGCCCGAAGAAGGCGAAACGGGCTGCGAAGGTTTCGTCCTCGTACGCGTCCGGCCCGGTCTGCGAGAGCAGCTGCTCGAAGTGCTCCTTGCCCTCCGCCGTCAGCCGGTAGACGATCTTGGCGCGGCGCCCCGTGAGGGGGGCGGCGAGGGCGTCCTCGGTGGTGCTGCCCGTTTCCTCGATCAACCAGCCGTTTGCGACCAGCGTCTTGAGGCAGGGGTAGAGCGTCCCGTAGCTGAACGCACGGAACACACCCAACGATGTGTTGAGCCGTTTGCGCAGCTCATAGCCGTGCATCGGTGATTCGCGGAGCAGGCCGAGTACGGCGAACTCAAGGATCCCGGAACGCCGGCTCATCGTCGCCTCCTCTCGCCGCGGTGCGCGTGTATCAGTCCGATGTGTCAGGCCGATGTGTCGAGCTGATGTATCGAGTCGATACATCACGACGATAGAACGGCCTTCCGGATGCGACAAGAGGGGGGTGGGTGAACGGGATCACATCACCGATTCATCCGACGCGAGTTGCCTGATTTGAGGTGAACTTTGGGGCTCGGCAGGTTTTGGCGGTGCGTAGTCTGTGCGCCATGCACATCACCGGGAACCGTGTGACGCCTGAGAGCGTCGTCGTCTTCGGTGTAGTACGGGTGCATGCGGGACCGATGAATGCGGAGCCGACCGCATCCGTACTTCGGGGGGACCGGAAACTAGCCGCCGTTTCCAGGCGCGCAGGGGTGCGCCTGCCCGAGGAGTAGTCGTTCGATGAGCGAGCACCGTCGCAAACCGCCGCAGCCGCAGGGAGGCGGACGTGCCGCGGCCCGACGCGGCCAGTCCGGCTCGGCCTCCGGCCGCCGCGCGGCACCGCGAGGCGCCACCGGGTCTCCGTCCGACTCCTATGGGGCGGACGCTGTCGACTCAGGGGGTGAGGAGCGTCAGTACGGCGGCCGTGCCGAGGCCCGTCGTGCTGCGCAGAGAAATACGGGGGGCAGCCGCCGCAGAGCGGCCGAACCGGCCCGTGGCGGTCGGCGCGCCGCCCCTGGGGGACCGAACGGGCCCGGGCGGGGCAGAGGACGCGTGGCCGCCGACCCCGACAAGAAGCGCCTGATCGACTATCCGCGAGCCGGCAAATACGGCTGGCAGCGCTGGATGCCGTCCTGGAAGCTCGTCTCCGGACTGTGCATCGCCTTCTTCGGCAGCCTGGTGGCCGTGGCGGGCATCGGCTACGCCATGGTGGGCGTCCCCAACGAGGAGAACGCCGCGGCGTCGTCGCAGAACAACGTCTACTACTGGTCCGACGGCACCCAGATGGTCGCGGCGGGCAGTGGTCAGAACCGGCAGAACGTCCCACTCGCGAAAATCCCCAAAGCCATGCGGTGGGCAGTGATCTCGGCGGAGAACAAGAGCTTCTACGACGACTCCGGCGTCGACCCCATGGGTATCGCCCGTGCCCTGGCGAACATGGCCCGGGGCGGTGACACGCAGGGTGGTTCGACGATCACCCAGCAGTTCGTCAAGAACACCTACCTGAGCCAGGAACAGACGGTCAGCCGCAAGTTCAAGGAGATGTTCATCTCGATCAAGGTGGGCACGAAGGTCTCCAAGGACGACATCCTCCAGGGGTACCTGAACACTTCGTACTACGGCCGTGGCGCTTACGGCATTCAGGCCGCCGCCCAGGCCTACTACGGCAAGGAGGCGGAAGACCTCGAGCCGAGCGAGTGCGCCCTCCTCGCCGCCCTCCTCAAGGGTCCGACGTACTACGACCCCGCGGGCAATGACGGCATCGACAAGACGGCGACTGCCGATGCCAACCGCAAGCGTTCACAGGCGCGTTGGGGCTGGATCCTCGAGCAGATGCACAACGACAAGAGGATCACGGACGCGGAGTACCAGGAAGCGATCAAGAAGTACCCCATGCCCGATGACCGCAAGGCGTCCAAGGGCATGACCGGCCAGATCGGATACCTGGCGGACACGGCCAAGAAGTACGTCCTGAACCACTCGAACATCTCCGAGAAGCAGTTCGACCTGGGCGGCTACCAGATCAAGACGACCTTCAAGAAGGCCAACGTCGAGGCACTGGCGAAGGCCGTCAAGAAGGTGGAGAAGGAGAAGCTCGACCCGGAGAACCGTGAGCTGGACAAGCACGTCCAGTTCGGTGCGGCGTCCGTGAAGCCCAACGACGGCGCGATCGTCGCGCTCTACGGCGGCGCGGGGTACGAGAACGGCCACTTCAACAACAACGCGGACACCTCGGGTGTCCCCGTCGGCTCGACGTGGAAGCCGTTCGTGCTTGCGGCGGCGATGGAGCACGGCACTTACAAGAGCGACGGAGTCGGGGTCTCGCCGCTGAGCAAGTACAACGGCAACGACCATCTCAAGGTCAGGAAGAACGACGGAAGCTACGTCCTGAAGAAGGACAACACGCCGTTCTTCCAGGAGAACGAGAGTGACTACCCCTGGGGCTACATCTCCTTGCGCAAGGCGATGGAGCAGTCCGTGAACACGCCGTTCGTGCAGCTCGGCATGGACGTGGGGATGAAGAACGTGGCCGACGTGGCCGAGAAGGCCGGCATCCTGGACGGCAGCTTCGCCGAGCTCAACGCGTCGTTCGCGCTCGGTACGTCGACTCCCAGTGCGATCCGTATGGCCGACGCTTACGCGACGTTCGCCGCAGCGGGCAAGCAGGCCGCCCCGTACTCGGTGACCAGCGTCAAGTACAACGGCCAGGAGGTCGACGGCTTCAAACCGCCCAGGGTCACGCGGGCGATGCCTGAGAACGTGGCCAACAACGTCACGAACGTTCTGGAGAACGTCATCCAGAACGGTACGGGTACGAAGGCGCTCTCCCTGGGCCGTACAGCAGCCGGCAAGACGGGTACCACTGACGAGAACAAGTCGGCCTGGTTCGTCGGCTACACCCAGCAGCTGTCGACCTCGGTCGCGATGTTCCGCGAGGACCCCAAGAGCGCCAAGCTGCTCTCCATGAACGGCACGGCGGGTGAGAAGTCCATCCACGGTGGCGACGTCCCCACGCTGGTGTGGACCGAGTACATGAAGGCCGCGCTGAAGGGCAAGACTGACCCCGGCTTCCCGGAGGCCGAGGAGGTCGGCGAGATCCAGGACGAGCTGGGTGCCCCGACGCCGAAGCCCACGCCCAGCGTGGAGCCCAGCGAGACCGTGACCGAGTCGCCGAGTCCCACGCCGACCGAGAGCTCGTCTCCGTCGCCGTCGCCGAGCGACACCTGCGGGTTCTTCGGCTGTGAGGACAACGGTGGCGCGCAGAACGGCGGCACTGACAATGGAGGCACGGACGGAGGGGTTTCCCCCGAGCCCACGCCAACGGATACGAACCCCGATGGCGGCAACAGCAGGGGCAACGGCAACGGAGGCATCTTCGGAGGCCCCGAGGGATAGCCGACCGATCGCCCGGCTTGGGTGTTTCACGTGAAACGCGAAAATGTTTCACGTGAAACGAGGGCCGCCGTCCCTTCGGGGTACGGCGGCCCTCGTCGTATTCCCAGACACGTACGGCAGGATGTGCGGCATGCCCAGTGCAGAATCGACGCAAGCGAGCGTCCATGAGCCGGAGCCGGTGCGGCCGACCAAGGAGGACAAGGTCGCCGCGGTCGGCAGCGAGCTGATCGGCGGCCCGCTCGGGCGGCGTGCCCTGCTCGGATCGTCCTGGTGGACGCCCGTGCGGGTGATCGCGCTGGTGGCGATCGGCATGTTCGCCCTCGGTCTGGTCCAGAAGGCGCCCTGCTACAACGGCGCCTGGTTCTTCGGTGCCAGCTCCCAGTACACGCACGCGTGCTACTCGGACATCCCGCACCTGTACCAGGGGCGCGGCTTCGCCGATGGGCTCGTGCCGTACTTCGACCGGCTCCCCGGAGACATGCAGTACCTGGAGTACCCGGTGCTCACCGGCGTCTTCATGGAAGTCGCCTCCTGGCTCACGCCTGGCAGCGGCGCGATCCAGGACCAGGAGCAGTGGTACTGGATGGTCAACGCCGGAATGCTCATGGTGTGCGTGTCCGTCATCGCCGTCTGCGTGACCCGCACCCACGCCCGGCGTCCCTGGGACGGCCTGCTCGTCGCCCTGGCGCCTGCCGCCGCGCTGACGGCGACCATCAACTGGGACCTCCTCGCGGTCGCTCTGACGGCCTCGGCGATGCTGATGTGGTCACGTGGACGCTCCCTGGCCTTCGGCGTCCTGCTGGGGCTAGCCACGGCCGCCAAGCTCTATCCCTTCCTGCTCCTCGGGCCACTGATGGTGCTGTGCTGGCGCGCGGGCAGGTGGCGCGAATTCGGGAAGGCGCTGGGCGGCGCGATCGTCGCCTGGGTCGTCGTGAACGGGCCGGTGATGCTTTTCGCGTTCGAGGGCTGGTCGAAGTTCTACACGTTCAGCCAGGAGCGGGGCGTCGACTTCGGCTCCTTCTGGCTGATCATGGCCCAGAACACGGATGACCCGCTCAGCACCGACACCGTCAACACACTGGCGACGCTGCTGATGCTGGTGTGCTGTGCGGCCGTCGCGGCCCTCGCACTGACCGCCCCGCGCCGCCCGCGGTTCGCTCAGCTCGCCTTCCTGATCGTCGCGGTGTTCATCCTCACCAACAAGGTCTACTCGCCGCAGTACGTCCTGTGGCTGGTGCCGTTGGCCGCCCTCGCCCGGCCGAAGTGGCGGGACTACCTGATCTGGCAGGCCTGCGAGGTGGCGTACTTCCTGGGAATCTGGCTGTACCTCGCGTACACGACCAGCGGAGAGGCCCACAAGGGGCTGCCCACCGACGGCTACCACTGGGCCATCGCGCTGCATCTGCTGGGGACGCTGTATCTGTGCGTGATGGTCGTGCGCGACATCTTCATGCCGGACCGGGATCCGGTGCGCCGGTCCGGTGACGACGATCCCTCGGGCGGAGTGCTCGACGGCGCCGAGGACGTTTTCGTTCTCGGTCCAGCAGCCCGCCCCCGGCAGCAGGTGACCGCACAGTTCGACGGGACACCGGTCCAGTGGGGCAGGCCGGGCGCCACGGGCGGTTCGCTCTGAGCGAACGGCGCGAGACGCTGTAGCCGGGAACGCAGAAGGCCGTACACGGGAAGCCGTGTACGGCCTTCTTGCCGTACTGCGAGGGACGGTGGGCCGCGCCGGTCAGCGGTCCACGATCCGGTCGAACTGCGTGGTGGTGTGCCGCAGATGGGCCACCAGCTCCTCGCCGACCTTCGGCTCGGGCGCGTCCGCAGGGACGAAGAGGATCGACACCTGCATGTGCGGCGGCTCCGCGAACCAGCGCTGCTTGCCACCCCAGACGAACGGAGCAAGGTTCCGGTTCACGGTCGCGAGGCCGGCACGGGCGACCCCCTTGGCGCGCGGCATGACGCCGTGCAGGGCCTTGGGGGCCTCCAGCCCCACTCCATGCGACGTACCGCCCGCCACGACCACCAGGAAGCCGTCGGAGGCCGCCTTCTGCTGCCGGTAGCCGAAGCGGTCGCCCTTGGCGACACGCGTGACGTCCAGGACCGCGCCGCGGTACTCGGTGGCGTCGTGGTCCCCCAGCCACAGCCGCGTGCCGATGCGGGCCCGGAAGCGGGTCTGCGGGAACTGCTGCTGGAGCCGGGCGAGGTCCTCGGCCTTGAGGTGGCTGACGAACATGGTGTGCAGGGGCAGCCGGGCGGCCCGCAGCCGGTCCATCCAGCCGATGACCTCCTCGACGGCGTCCGAGCCGTCGGTGCGGTCCAGCGGGAGATGGATGGCGAAGCCTTCCAGGCGGACGTTCTCGATGGCGGCGTGCAGCTGCGCCAAGTCCTGCTCGCTGATCCCGTGCCGCTTCATCGAGGACATCACCTCGATCACCACGCGCGCGCCGACCAGGCCGTAGACACCGTCTATCGACGAGACGGAGCGGATGACCCGGTCCGGCAGCGGCACCGGCTCCTCGCCCCGCCGGTACGGCGTCAGCACCAGCAGGTCCCCGCCGAACCAGTCCTTTATGCGGGCGGCCTCGTACGTGGTGCCGACGGCCAGGACGTCCGAACCCAGGCGCGTGGCCTCCTCCGCCAGCCGCTCGTGCCCGAACCCGTAGCCGTTGCCCTTGCAGACCGGTACCAGGCCCGGGAACTGTTCCTGCACGTGCTTGTGGTGCGCACGCCAGCGCGCGGTGTCGACGTAGAGCGTGAGCGCCATGGCCGGACCTGGAACCTTTCTCGTGGTGCCGTGTATCGGCGGTTTCCGTGTGTCAGAGGTATAGAAGCACTGAACAGGACATCAGCGGCGCGACATGTAGATGTCGAGCGCCTTGTGCAGCAGCTTGTTCAGCGGGAAGTCCCACTCGCCGAGATACTCGGCCGCCTGGCCGCCGGTACCCACCTTGAACTGGATCAGACCGAAGAGGTGGTCGGTCTCGTCCAGCGAGTCCGAGATACCGCGCAGGTCGTAGACGGTGGCGCCGAGCGCGTAGGCGTCGCGCAGCATCCGCCACTGCATCGCGTTCGAGGGCCGGACCTCACGCCCGATGTTGTCGGAGGCGCCGTAGGAGTACCAGACGTGGCCACCGACGATGAGCATCGTCGCGGCCGACAGGTTCACGCCGTTGTGGCGGGCGAAGTACAGCCGCATGCGGTTGGGGTCCTCGGTGTTGAGGGCCGTCCACATGCGCTGGAAGTACGACAGGGGCCGGGGCCGGAAGTGGTCGCGCACGGCGGTGATCTCGTACAGCCGCTGCCATTCCTCGAGGTCCTGGTAACCGCCCTGGACGACCTCGACGCCGGCCTTCTCGGCCTTCTTGATGTTGCGGCGCCACAGCTGGTTGAAGTTCTTGTGGACCTCTTCCAGGGAGCGGTTCGCCAGCGGCACCTGGTACACGTAGCGGGGCTGGACGTCACCGAAGCCGGCGCCGCCGTCCTCGCCCTGCTGCCAGCCCATGCGGCGCAGCTTGTCGGCCACCTCGAAGGCGCGCGGCTCGATGTGGTCGGCCTCGATGTCGCGCAGGCGCTTGACGTCCGGGTTCTGGATGCCCTGCTTGATCGAGGGGGCTTCCCAGCGCCGGATGATCACCGGCGGACCCATCTTCACGGAGAACGCGCCCTGCTGCTTCAGGTGCGCCAGCATCGGTTCGAGCCATTCCTGCAGATTCGGCGCGAACCAGTTGATGACCGGCCCCTCGGGCAGGTAGGCGAGGTAGCGCTTGATCTTGGGAAGCTGCCGGTAGAGGACCAGACCGGCACCGACCATCTCGCCGGTGCGGTCGTCGAACCAGCCGAGGTTCTCGGAGCGCCACTCCGCCTTGACGTCAGCCCAGGCCGGGACCTGCATGTGGCTCGCCGACGGCAGGCTCTGGATGTAGGCCAGATGCTGCTCGCGACTGATGGTCCTCAGGGTCAGGCTCATTTAGGGGCGCTCCTCGGGCTGGTGTGTCCCCATGGGTACAGGGGCTCCGGCTCTCGCGCGAAGCCTACTGCGCCGTGGGAGCGCGCCGGTTGGGCGCAGGGGACCTTTGCCCCGGCCCGAGGCCGGCCGGGGCGTGACCCGCTGTTCGGATGAGGAGGAGGAGGTGTCCCGGCGTCAGCCGATGAGGCCGCCGTGCGCCATGCCCAGGAAGAACCCGACACCCGATGCTCCCAGGCCCAGGATTAGACCGAAGCGCTCCCGGGTCGTCTCCGAGATCCACTGGCCGTACGCACCCGTGAGGATGCCCACGAGGCCGGCCCAGGAGCTGAGCAGATGCAGGTCTTCTTCGATGATCGCCGTGAGGAACGACGTGAGGCCCAGCACCAGGGTCACCGCGAGCAGGGCGTCCTGAAGGGGGTGGGGCTTGCCGTCCGTGGCGAAGAGGCCGCCGGCGGTGTTGGGTCGCAATGCCTGTGCCATAGGGCACCTCCTGCGAAAGTCGGCGCATCGTAGCGCCATACACACCCGATGTGTACAGATTGGCTGCCCGGGCGGCCGGATTTCAACCGCAAGCCGCTGTGCGGGTACTCTGTACCGTCCGCACCGGTGTCTGTCCACGTCATGGCAGGGGCTTCTCGCCAGAAACCCCGACTGTCAGTGGTGGCCGATACCGTTGCTACGCATCACAACCCTCCTGCCACGGAACGACCGTGGCCGCTGAGTCCAAAGGAGGTGGGTTCCACATGCGTCACTACGAGGTGATGGTCATCCTCGACCCCGAGGTCGAGGAGCGCGCTGTCTCTCCGCTGATCGAGAACTTCCTCTCTGTCGTCCGTGACGGCGGCGGAAAGGTCGAGAAGGTCGACACCTGGGGTCGTCGTCGTCTCGCGTACGAGATCAAGAAGAAGCCCGAGGGCATCTACTCGGTCATCGACCTGCAGGCCGAGCCTGCGGTCGTCAAGGAGCTCGACCGCCAGATGAACCTGAACGAGTCGGTCCTCCGGACCAAGGTCCTCCGTCCCGAGACCCACTGAGCTTCCCAGCTCAGCTGATTCCGGGATTCGAGTAGCAAGCAGCCAGAGCAAACCCGCCGAGAGGTTCCCCATGGCAGGCGAGACCGTCATCACGGTCGTCGGCAATCTTGTCGACGACCCCGAGCTGCGCTTCACCCCCTCCGGTGCGGCGGTCGCGAAGTTCCGTGTCGCGTCCACCCCCCGCACCTTCGACCGCCAGACGAACGAGTGGAAGGACGGCGAGAGCCTCTTCCTGACCTGCTCGGTCTGGCGTCAGGCGGCGGAGAACGTCGCCGAGTCGCTCCAGCGAGGCATGCGCGTCATCGTGCAGGGCCGGCTGAAGCAGCGGTCCTACGAGGACCGTGAGGGCGTCAAGCGCACGGTCTACGAGCTGGACGTCGAGGAAGTCGGCGCCAGCCTGCGCAACGCCACGGCCAAGGTCACCAAGACCACCGGCCGCGGTGGACAGGGTGGCCAGGGTGGCTACGGCGGCGGTGGCGGCGCCCAGGGTGGCGGCGGCTGGGGCGGCGGCCCCGGTGGCGGCCAGCAGGGCGGCGGCGCTCCCGCCGACGACCCGTGGGCGACCGGCGCACCCGCCGGTGGCAACCAGGGCGGTGGCGGCGGCTGGGGTGGAAACTCCGGCGGCGGCAGTGGCGGCGGCTACTCGGACGAGCCCCCCTTCTAGGGGCGGGTTCGCACCTCACACTTCTTGATCACACAGGAGAAACACCATGGCTAAGCCGCCTGTGCGCAAGCCGAAGAAGAAGGTCTGCGCATTCTGCAAGGACAAGGTCACGTACGTGGACTACAAGGACACGAACATGCTGCGGAAGTTCATTTCCGACCGCGGCAAGATCCGTGCCCGCCGCGTGACCGGCAACTGCACGCAGCACCAGCGTGACGTCGCCACGGCCGTGAAGAACAGCCGTGAGATGGCGCTGCTGCCCTACACCTCCACCGCGCGATAAGGGAAGGGTGACCGACTCATGAAGATCATCCTCACCCACGAGGTCTCCGGCCTCGGTGCCGCGGGCGACGTCGTCGACGTCAAGGACGGTTACGCTCGCAACTACCTGATCCCGCGGAAGTTCGCTATCCGCTGGACCAAGGGCGGCGAGAAGGACGTCGAGCAGATCCGTCGTGCTCGCAAGATCCACGAGATCCAGACCATCGAGCAGGCCAACGCTGTGAAGGCCCAGCTCGAGGGCGTCAAGGTCCGTCTGGCCGTTCGCTCCGGCGACGCCGGTCGTCTCTTCGGTTCCGTCACCCCGGCCGACATCGCTTCCGCGATCAAGGCTTCCGGTGGCCCCGAAGTCGACAAGCGCCGCATCGAGCTCGGCTCGCCGATCAAGACGCTGGGCGCTCACGAGACGTCCGTGCGTCTGCACCCCGAGGTTGCCGCCAAGGTCAACATCGAGGTCGTCGCGGCCTGAGTGCCACGCTGAAGCAGTAAGCGATGGGGCCGCACCCTCAGGGGTGCGGCCCCGTTCGTGTCTGCTGGGAGTCGACCGCCGGGCGGCTGCCTGTTTCACGTGAAACACCGCGTTCTGTGGCGCACGCCCTGTTTCACGTGAAACAAGCAGCGTTTCACGTGAAACGGTCAGCGGGTAGCGCCTGTCACGATCCAGCGGCCCGAGCGGGTGCGAAGCCACAGGGTCACCATCCGCACGGTCATCATCAGCGTCATCGTGGCCCAGAGGGCCGTGAGTCCACCGTCCTTCACCGGGACCAGCAGAGCGACCGGCGTGAACACCGCCAGGGTGAGCAGCATGGCCCAGGCAAGGTAGGGTCCGTCGCCGGCGCCCATCAGTACGCCGTCCAGGACGAAGACGATGCCGGAGATGGGCTGGGAGAGGGCGACGATGATCAGGGCGGGCAGCGCCACGTCCGTGACGGCCGGGTCGCTGGTGAACAAGGGCAGGAATGCCGGCCGGGCGAGAACCACCAGGACGCCTAGGACGAAGCCGACGGCGATACCCCACTCCACCATGCGACGGCATGCTTCCCGTGCGCCTTGAGTGTCACCGGCTCCGAGGTAGCGCCCGATGATGGCCTGCCCCGCGATGGCGATGGCATCGAGGGCGAAGGCCAGCAGGCTCCACAGGGAGAGGATGATCTGGTGGGCGGCTATGTCGGCATCTCCGAGACGAGCTGCCACCGCCGTGGCGATCATCAGGACCGCCCGCAGCGAGAGGGTGCGCACCAGCAGGGGGACACCGGCTTGTGCCGAGGCCCTGATCCCAGCGGCATCCGGGCGCAGCGAGGCCCCATGCTTACGCGCCCCTCGCAGAACCACCACGAGGTAGACCGCGGCCATGCCGCACTGAGCGATGACGGTTCCCCACGCGGAACCGGCGATGCCGAGGTCGGCACCGTAGACGAGCCCGGCATTGAGGGCACCGTTGGCGACGAAGCCCGCGATGGCGACATAGAGCGGAGTCTTGGTGTCCTGCAGCCCGCGCAGGACACCCGTCGCGGCCAGGACGACGAGCATGGCCGGTATGCCGAGCACGGAGATGCGCAGATAGGTGATCGCGTAGGGAGTCGCCGCGTCCGAAGCGCCGAAGAGGGCCACGAGGTGCGGTGCCGTGGGTAGCGCCGCGGCGACGACGGCAGCGCCGAGGAGCAGAGCCAGCCAGATGCCGTCCATGCCTTGGCGGATGGCGCCTTGGAGGTCGCCCGCGCCGACACGTCGGGCCACCGCCGCTGTTGTGGCGTAGGCCAGGAAGACGAAGACGCTGACGGCAGTCATCAGCAGGGCCGAGGCGACACCGAGACCGGCGAGTTGAGCCGTGCCCAGATGCCCCACGATGGCGGTGTCGGCCATGAGGAAGAGGGGCTCGGCGACGAGGGCGCCGAAGGCGGGCACGGCCAGCGCGATGATCTCTCGATCGTGCTGTCTCCGGCCGGAGGGGCGGCGCGCGGGGGCCTGTGTCATGTGCACCAATCTAATCGTCCACAGGTAAGAGATGCAAAGGATTTGAGACCCTTACTCTTCGTCTCGGTGTGCGCACTGCTGTGCACTGTTCGAGGTGATCTTGCGCCGGTTGGGAAAGTTTTTGTTCTGCACAGCCCGTGGACGGCAAAGGTGCAGGTCAGGTTGCCTAATCTGCTGAGAGCAGCGGCTTGTTCACAGGCCTGTCCACCGAGTCGTGCACAGGTTTCGCGGAGTTCTCCACAGCATCTGGGCCGTCGTCCACATGGCCTGTGGATAACCAGATTGGCTGACGGTGCCGACGGGCCTACGGTAGTCCGGCGCCCGCTCCGTCCGCCGGTTTCCCAAACGCCACAAAACCGGCGCGAGCCAACCGGAGTTGGGCCTCTTATTTGTCAGTGCCGTGCCGTAGAAAAGAGGGGCACGGCTAGGTCTGCTTCGGCGGACGGGAGGAGGTGGCTCGGTGAGCATTTCCGAGCCCTTGGACGACCCGTGGGCCGACAGCGGTCCCAGTGATCGTCTGCCCGCTTCCCGCCGACGCGGTGACGGAGCCCGGGGCCGCGACGAACAGCACGAGCGCGGCAGGGACAACGGCGCGTGGGACGGTGGATCGTCCCCGTCGTTCGAGCGGGTACCGCCGCAGGACATCGACGCCGAGCAGTCCGTCCTCGGCGGCATGCTCCTGTCCAAGGACGCCATCGCCGACGTCGTCGAGATCCTCAAAGGTCACGACTTCTACAAGCCGGCCCACGAGACGATCTACCAGGCCGTCCTCGACGTCTACGCCAAGGGCGAGCCGGCCGACCCCATCACGATCGCCGCCGAGCTGACCAAGCGTGGCGAGATCAACAAGGTCGGCGGGGCCTCGTATCTGCACACCCTCGTCCAGACGGTGCCCACGGCGGCCAACGCGGCGTACTACGCGGAGATCGTTCACGAGCGGGCCGTCCTGCGCCGCCTGGTCGAGGCCGGTACGCGCATCACGCAGATGGGATACGCGGCCGACGACGACGTCGACGAGATCGTCAACCGCGCCCAGGCGGAGGTCTACGCGGTCACCGAGCAGCGCACCAGTGAGGACTACCTCCCGCTCGGCGACATCATGGAGGGCGCGCTCGACGAGATCGAGGCGATCGGCTCGCGCAGCGGCGAGATGACCGGTGTGCCGACCGGATTCACGGACTTCGACTCGCTCACCAACGGCCTGCACCCGGGGCAGATGATCGTCATCGCGGCCCGTCCCGCCATGGGAAAGTCGACGCTGGCCCTGGACTTCGCCCGGGCCGCGTCGATCAAGCACAACCTGCCGAGCGTCATCTTCTCCCTGGAGATGGGGCGCAACGAGATCGCGATGCGGCTGCTGTCCGCAGAGGCCCGCGTAGCCCTTCACCACATGCGGTCCGGCACCATGACGGACGAGGACTGGACGCGTCTGGCGCGCCGGATGCCCGAGGTCTCGTCCGCACCGCTCTACATCGACGACTCCCCGAACCTTTCGATGATGGAGATTCGCGCCAAGTGCCGCCGGCTGAAGCAGCGCAACGACATCAGGCTCGTGATCATCGACTATCTGCAACTGATGCAGGCCGGTGGCTCCAAGCGTTCCGAGAGCCGTCAGCAGGAAGTCTCGGACATGTCCCGGAACCTCAAGCTCCTGGCCAAGGAGCTGGAGGTTCCCGTGATCGCGCTGTCCCAGCTCAACCGTGGTCCCGAGCAGCGCACGGACAAGAAACCGATGGTGTCCGACCTGCGTGAGTCGGGCTCCATCGAGCAGGATGCCGACATGGTGATCCTGCTGCACCGCGAGGACGCGTACGAGAAGGAGTCGCCGCGGGCCGGCGAGGCGGACATCATCGTGGGCAAGCACCGAAACGGCCCCACGGCGACGATCACGGTCGCCTTCCAGGGTCACTACTCACGATTCGTGGACATGGCCCAGACCTGATCCGACCAGGTCTCACGGGCCTGCCCCGAATGTGCTCGACGCGGGGCTGCCCGTCCGGGTGAACTGGGCCCATGACGACATCTCAGGGAGAGTTGCTTCCCGGCACCCGTCGCGCTCTGTTGCACCGGATCGCCGTCGCGCAGGCCGAGGGGCGGGCTCCGTCGCTCGTCGCGGCCGTCGTGCGGGACGGTACGACGGTGTGGACGGGCGCACGGACCTCGGTGGAGGGGCACGCGCCGGACGAGAACGTGCAGTACCGGATCGGTTCGATCACCAAGACCTTCACGGCGGTTCTCGTACTACGGCTGCGTGACGAAGGCGCTCTGGATCTGGGCGATCCGCTCGAGAAGCATCTGCCGGGCACCGGCGTGGGGGAGGCGACCGTCGCCGAACTCCTCGCGCACACAGGGGGATTGGCGGCCGAGACCCCGGGCCCGTGGTGGGAGCGGAGCCCCGGATCCCTGCGGCCCGAGCTGACCGACGTGCTGGGTGATCGACCCCTGCTGACCCCGCCAGGCCGCCGGTTCCACTACTCGAACCCCGGCTACGCCCTGCTCGGCGCGCTCATCGAGAAGCTCCGAGGGGCTTCCTGGGAGGACGTCCTTCAGCGTGAAGTGCTCGACCCTCTGGGGCTGCACCGCACGAGTGTGCGTCCGCAGGCGCCCCACGCGGGTGGCTGGGCAGTGCATCCCTGGGCCGACGTGATGCTTCCCGAGCCGACCGAAGATCTGGGGCGCATGGCGCCGGCCGGCCAGCTCTGGTCGACGAGCGGTGACTTGGCGCGGTTCGCGGCCTTCCTGCTCAACGGCGACGACCGAGTGCTGAGTGCCGGGTCACTGAAGGAGATGAGGATGCCGGCCGCGCCCCACGAGGCGGCGGACGTGGCGAGCGGATACGCCTACTGCCTGGGTATGGAGATCCGTCGACGAAACGGGCGGTCCCTCGTCGGCCACACCGGTTCACTGCCCGGCTTCCTCGCGTGCCTCATGATCAGCTTCGAGGACGATGTGGCAGCCATCGCCCTGGCCAACGCCACGTCAGGACCACTGCTTTTCCCCGTCGCCGCCGACCTGGTCCGTATCGTCGCCGAAGCGGAGCCGCGTATCCCCGCACCGTGGAAGCCGCTCCGTGATGTCGATCCGTCGCTGCTGGAGCTGACGGGGCAGTGGTACTGGGGGACGCACGCCTTCGCTCTGCGACTGACGGACGACGGGCTCGTATCGCTGGGGCCGTTGACCGGCGGGGGCCGCCGCTCTCGGTTCCGCGCGAACGGCGACGGCACATGGACGGGGCTCGAGGGCTACTACGCCGGCGAGCTTCTGAAGGCCGTACGGCGGGCGGACGGGTCCGTGAGTCACCTGGACCTCGGCTCGTTCGTGTTCACGCGTCAGCCGTACGACGAGGGTGCTCCTGTGCCGGGTGGTGTCGACCTCGAAGGATGGCGCGGAATCGGTTAGCGCGGTGGGATGCGTGGGCGTCCTGTTTCACGTGAAACAGGACGCCCACGCCCCTCGGTCACAGCTGGAGCTTGAAACCTGTGTGGGAGGCCGTGAACCCGAGCCGCTCGTAGAGGCGGTGGGCGTCGGCGCGGGTCTTGTCAGAGGTCAGCTGGACCAATTGGCACCCCTCGTTCCGGCTCTCTTCGATTGCCCACTCGATGAGCTGGGTTCCCAGGCCGCTGCCGCGCTCGTCCGCATGGATGCGCACCCCTTCGACGATCGAACGGGTCGAACCACGTCGGGACAGCCCAGGGATGATCGTGAGCTGGAGGGTGCCCACGACCCTGCCGTCCCGGACCGCCACGACCAGGTGCTGGTTCGGGTCGGCGCTGAGCCGCTCGTGCGCGGACAGATACGGGGCGAGGTCGTCCGGCGACTCGCGCTGTGCGCCCAGGGGGTCGTCCGCGAGCATGGCGACGATCGCGGGGACGTCGTCGGCGGCGGCGGCACGTATCTCAAGATCTCCCATGGCCGCACCTTACGCACAGTCGGTGGTGCGCAGATGCCGCACGTCGGCCCGCGCTCGGGCGCCCTACGCGGGCACCGGAGCCTTCAGTGTCTCCACGACTCGGACGAGCGGTGCCAGCTCGGGATTCTTCGCCGCTTCATCGAGGGCCTCGCGCAGAGCGGCGTCATTGGTCGGACGCGCCGCTTCCAGCAATTCGAGGCCCGCCGCGGTGACGTTGGTGTAGATGCCCCGGCGGTCGGTGGGGCACAGGTAGCGCTCCAGGAGCCCCCGGTCTTCGAGACGGGTGACCAGGCGCGTGGTGGCGCTCTGGCTGAGAACGACCGCGTCGGCGACCTGCTTCATCTGTAGATGGCCCCCATCGCCGTCGTGTTGCCGGCTGAGTACGTCCAGCAGGGAGTACTCGCGCGCGCTGAGGTCGTGCCCGGCCTGCAGGGCGCGCTCGATGTTGGCCTCGATCCTCCCGTGGAGCAGGGAGAGGGCGCACCAGCTCTGGGCGAGAGCGGTGAGCGCGGGGTCCGTCGCTGTCATTGGCGTTTCCTCCGTCCGGAGCGGCTGACACCCAGGATAGAGCAGCACCGCAATTTACGGCGTTTGCCTATAGCACGCGTCTGCAACTATTGTGGGCGCTCGCAAAGCGCTCCTGCAATCGTCTGGGAAGGTAACCCCTCCATGCCTCTCGCGCTTCTGGCCCTCGCGATCGGGGCCTTCGGGATCGGAACGACGGAATTCGTGATCATGGGCTTGCTGCCCGAGGTCGCGGCCGACTACGGGGTCTCCATCCCCACCGCCGGTTATCTGGTGACCGGCTACGCGCTCGGCGTCATGTTCGGCGCGCCGCTGATGACCGTGCTCGGGACCAAGATCTCCCGTAAGCGGATGCTGATGCTGCTGATGGGCCTCTTCATCCTGGGGAACCTCCTCTCGGCCCTCGCCCCCGCCTTCTCCGTCATGCTGATCGGGCGGATCGTCGCCTCGCTGGCCCACGGCGCCTTCTTCGGCATCGGCTCGGTCGTCGCGGCGGACCTCGTCGCTCCGGACAAGAAGGCCGGTGCCATCGCGATGATGTTCACCGGTCTGACCGTCGCCAACGTCGTCGGTGTCCCGCTGGGCACGCTCGTCGGGCAGTCCGTCGGCTGGCGGGTGACCTTCGGTATCGTCGCCGCCCTCGGCGTCGTCGGCCTGGCCGGCATCGCCCGGCTCGTCCCGGACATGCCCAAGGCGGAGGGCGTGCGTCTGCGCCATGAGCTGGCCGCGTTCAAGAACGTACAGGTCCTCCTCGCGATGGCCATGACCGTCCTGGGCTTCGGCGGTGTCTTCGCGGCCATCACGTACATCGCGCCGATGATGACCCATGTCGCGGGCTTCGCCGACGGCTCCGTCACCTGGCTGCTGGTCCTCTTCGGTCTCGGCATGGTCGGCGGCAATCTGGTCGGCGGCAGGTTCGCCGACCGCGCCCTGATGCCCATGCTGTACGTCTCCCTGGGCGCCCTGGCCGTCGTCCTGGCCCTGTTCACCCTCACCGCCCACGACAAGCTGCTCTCGGCGGTCACCATCGCGCTGATCGGTGCCCTGGGCTTCGCCACCGTGCCGCCGCTGCAGAAGCGCGTGCTCGACCAGGCACACGGCGCCCCGACCCTGGCCTCCGCTGTGAACATCGGCGCCTTCAACCTCGGCAACGCGCTCTCCGCCTGGCTCGGCGGCCTGGTGATCGCGGCGGGCCTCGGTTACACCGCCCCCAATTGGGTCGGTGCCGCCCTGGCCGCCGGTGCCCTGCTCCTGGCCTTCCTCTCGGCCGCCCTGGAGCGCCGCGCCGGTGGCCCCAGCACCGTCGTCACGGGGGCCGCGCCGGCCGAGCAGCGCGCTGCTGTCCACCACTGAGCAGTGGGACCACCCCACCTGCCCCACAACCCGGCACGACCGTAAAACCTTCAGGAGAACACCTTCATGAGCATCACCACCGCAGTCGCCCCGCTGACCACCCAGGACGCCGACGTCCTCGTGGCCGCGGCCCACCGTGCCGCCGAGGTCGCAGACATCACCGTCAGCGTCACCGTCCTGGATGCGGGCGGCCATCTGCTCGCCTTCCGGCGTGACGACCGAGCCGTGCTGATCTCCGGCGAGACCAGCACCCGCAAGGCCTACACGGCCCTCCAGCTGAACGCGCCCACCGCCGGCCTGGTGGACGCGGTGCAGCCCGGAGGCCTCTTCCACACGCTGCCGACCGCGCTCGACCGGCCGCTGCTGTTCATCGCCGGAGGCGTGCCGGTGCACCGCGACGGCCGGCTGATCGGAGCGATCGGCGTGGGCGGCGGCGCCCCGGAGCAGGACCACGGCTTCGCCACGGCCGCCGTGGAGGCTCTCGCCTGACCCGGTCCGCGCAGCGCGGCGTCGCCGGTTCCCCGTGCACGGGGAACCGGCGACGCCGTATCTGGGCTCGTCAGCCCGCCGCGACCGTGACCGGTGCGAACCGCCGGCTCCAGTCGCCGGGCAACTCGGCGATCCCGTAGGCCATCACCGCGTTGAAGGCGACGGATTGCAGGCCGTGCTCCTTCACCCACGCGAGGAGCTCCTCGTGCCGCACGTCGATGTCGGTGCGCAAGGGACGGTCGGTGTGGGCGGCAAGGGAGGCGATGAGGGCTTGGGCCACCGATGTGTCGCGCGCGATGAGCGGCCCGACGACCTGGGTGTCCATGTTGGGCCAGGCGGCCGCGTACCCGATGATCCGTCCGCCGTCCACGGCCACGCGCAGCTGGTCGGCGAAGGCCGGCAGTCGCGTGACGATGTGGGTGCGGTCGCCCCCGAACACCTGCTCGTCGAGACGGAGGATCGCGGTGAGGTCCTCGGCGGTCGCGGCGCGAGTGGCCACCTCAGGCTCCGGTCCACCGGGAGTGAAGCGTCCGCGGACCATCTCGGCCCGTCCTGTGACCTTGAAGCCGAGTTCCTCGTAGAGGGGGCGGCCGTTCGGCGTAGCGTGCAGGGTGAGGGGCGTGGTGCCCATCGCCGAGATGACGTGACGCATCAACCGGCGTCCCACGCCCTGCCGGGCATGCCGTCCGGCGACCAAAACCATGCCGACCGCGGCGAGGGCGGGCTCCTGCGGTCCGTACTCGGTGACGACACAGGCGCTCACCAGGCCGCCCTCGGGGTCGTCGATGCCGTAGCCCTTCCCGGCCGTGAGGAGGAAGCCCCACTTGTGCTCCTCCCGTGGCCACCCCCGGTCCTCGGACAAGTCGGCGCAGGCGGCTTGATCGTGGAGTGTCAGACGACGGATGGGCAATGAGGCAAGGGAAGGAGTCGGCACGCAGGTCAGGCTGTCCGACGAGAGCCCCTGGCGTCCACCTGTTTCAGCGGAGACGTACGAGCTTTTGGCCAGTTGTCGCCGCCCGCACAGACCATGGACCGGTGCCGGACGTTTCACGTGAAACAGGTAAGAACACTGGGCGTCAATGCCGGAGGCTGAACGGGGCTTTCCCGCCTCAGGGTTGACGGACTCGCCGATTCGCGTCGTGCCCGCATTCGTGACGAGAGGAGGGGGGACTTGTGTGCACGGCAGTGGCCGGTAGGGTCGAGTCCGGTTCGCATCCGGGACAGGATGCCCCGTGCCGTTTGGGTCAGTGCAGGGCAATGCAGCCTAACGGGACGGAGGGATCGAAGACCCGCGTTTCGGGGTATGCGCTGGAAGCGGCCAGGCGAGTGGGAAGCTCGACGAGAGTCACTGCGGCCAATGTCACACTCTCGCCTTACTTGTCCGTACGGAGCCGGAATGCGGGTTGAATGTGGCCGCATTGGCCGCGACAGGGATGGGAACGCAGACCGTCCACGGGGGAAGCAGGCACCTTCCGACTTCGGAAGTGCGCAGACCGACCGAAAGATGCTCGAGGCGAGGCACACCATGGACGCTCCGACCACCACGTCGGCCGACAACGGCACTTCTGGCGGCGGGGGCGATTGGTTCACGCCCCGCAAGAACTCGACGCCGGCACCGGACACCGACGCCGGGACACCGGACAGCACGGCGGAAGGGCGTCGACCGGCCACGATACGGCCGGTAGGCAGGCCCGGGGCCGGCTCGGAAGCACCGGCCGACGCCACACCCCGGCCCCCCGGCTCTACATCCGGCAGCCCCCGCACCGGTGGGCCCGACCAAGCGCGTGAACATCCGGACGCGATATCCGCGCCCGCCCCTCCGGCCGCAGGACATGCTCCGTCCCTCGCCCCTCCGGCCGCAGGACATGCTCCGTCCCTCGCCCCTCCGGCCGCAGGACATGCTTCGTCCCCCGCCGCTGCTTCCGGTCCCACCACCGTCCCGTCGCCGGGCCCCGCGCCCACGGCGCTCACCCCGACGCCCTTCGCCTCCACCGTTGCCGCGCCCAGCACTCCGTCCGAACGGCGGGTCCCCGCTCAGGAACACGCACCGGTGCCACCCTCGAGCCAGGCCGAAAGCGCACCGGCCGAAGAGGGCTCCCCTGACGCCCTCCTCATCCGCCGCACCATGGCCGAGGTCGCGCCCGTGGCCGACAAGGTCACGTCGTACTTCTACGCCCTGCTCTTCGTCCGCCACCCCGACCTGCGGTCGCTGTTCCCCGCCGCGATGGACACCCAGCGGGACCGGCTGCTCAGAGCGCTGCTCACAGCCGCCGAGCACATCGACAACCAGGACGTCCTCGTCGACTACCTGCAAAAACTCGGCCGGGGCCACCGCAAGTACGGGACCCGGCCCGAGCACTACCCCGCCGTCGGCGAGTGCCTCATCGGCGCGCTGAGCAAGTACGCCGCCGGTGTGTGGAACGCGGCGACGGAGGCGGCCTGGATCCGGGCCTACACCACGATCTCCCAGGTCATGATCGACGCAGCGGCCGCGGACGAACTACGCGCCCCGGCCTGGTGGTACGCCGAGATCGTCACGCACGACCTGAGGACGCCGGACGTCGCGGTGGTCACCGTCCGCCCCGACCAGCCGTACCCGTTCCTCGCCGGGCAGTACACGAGCGTGGAGACTCCTTGGTGGCCGCGGATCTGGCGCCACTACTCCTTCGCGTCGGCCCCCCGGTCCGACGGTCTGCTGTCGTTCCACGTCAAGGCCGTACCGGCCGGCTGGGTCTCCAACGCCCTGGTGCACCGTGCCCGCCCCGGCGACATCATCCGGCTCGGCCCGCCGGCGGGTTCCATGACCGTCGACCACACCACCGACAACGGCCTGCTCTGCCTGGGCGGCGGCACAGGCATAGCGCCCATCAAGGCCCTGGTCGAGGATGTCGCCGAGCACGGGGACCGCCGGTCGGTCGAGGTCTTCTACGGCGCCCGCACGGATCACGACCTGTACGACATCGACACCATGCTCCGCCTCCAGCAGACCCACCCCTGGCTCTCGGTCCGCGCGATCATCGACCAGCAGGCGCATCTGCAGCTGCCGGACGCCATACGTACCTACGGGCCGTGGGACGAATTCGACGCCTATCTCTCGGGCCCGCCCGGAATGATCCGCAGCGGTGTGGACGCCCTGCGCGACATCGGTATCCCCTCGGACCGCATACGGCACGACTCCGTGGAGGAGCTCGTCGCGGCCGGAAGCTGATCAGGCTTCTCAGCCCAGGTCGGGTGCGTGCATGGCTAGGACGCCCTCGATGTTGCCGTCCAGGTAGTGCCGCAGCGACAGCGGCACGAGATGAACGGAAGCGATTCCGACCCGGGTGAAGGGCACGCGCACGATCTCGTACTCGCCGACCGGCTGGTCCACCTCCGGGCCGTGGCGCAGGGAGGGGTCCATGGACTCCAGACGGCAGACGAAGAAGTGCTGCACCTTCACCCCGGTCGCGCCGCCGTCCTCTCCGATGTGCTCCATGGTGTCCACGAAGCAGGGCACCACATCGGAGATCTTCGCGCCGAGTTCCTCGTACACCTCGCGGTGCAAGGCATCGACGACGGTCGAGTCACTGGGCTCGACCCCGCCGCCGGGGGTGAGCCAGTAGGGATCCACACCCGGCTTGGTGCGCTTGATCAGGATCAGGTCGGCACCGTCCAGCAGAACGGCGCGGGCGGTGCGCTTGACCACGGGTCGGACGGTCATGAGTGAAATGTGGCCCGGCTGGTTCCACGTGAAACATCGCGAAACGTCACCGGTCGAGCTCCCAGAGTGAGGCCTGGCCCCGAGCGCCCACCCTTCACCTCGGTGCAACCCGGAACGCGTCTCCGAGCGCCTCAGCACCAGTCGGCCGAGGACCGCAGCAACCAGTCGTGGGCCCTCGCTATATGGGGCATCGCGAGCGTCCCGGTCCGGACCACCAGGAAGTACGTCCGCAGCGGCGGCACCGCCGGCTCGTGCAGCGCGACGACATCGCCCCGCTCCAGCGCCGCCGCGCACAGATAGCGGGGCAGCACCGCAAGGCCGGCGCCCGCCACCGCGCAGGCCAGGACCGCACGGAGGTCGGGGACGATCACGGTGCCCGGGGCGGCCGGGTGCGCGTCGAAGACGGAGGCCCAGTAGCGGGAGACGAACGGCAGCGACTCGTGCACCTCCACCACGGGCACCTTCTCAAGGGCCGGTTCCGGGCGGTCGGGCCGCCCTGTCCCGATCTGCTCGGACCAGCGCGGGGCGGCGACCAGAACGTGCTCCTCGTCGCAGAGCGCAGTCGCCGTGAGCAGGGCGCCGCGTGGCTGAGCCGTGCTGATGGCCAGATCGTGATGCCCGGCGGAAAGCCCTTCCAGCGTTTCCTCGGCGGTCCCGAAGGAGGCGCGCAAGGCGAAGCCCTGGCCGTCCTCGCCGGTCAGTTCCGTGAGGGCGGGCAGGGCTCGTTCGGCGGTGAACTCCGGAGGACCCGCGAGGTGCAGGGTCCGTAAGGACGAGTCGTCGTCGAGGCCGGTCTCGGTGATCTCCACCAGGGCGTCGAGATGAGGTGCGGCCTTGTGGGCGAGTTCGTCGCCGATGCTCGTCGGGGTCACGCCACGGGCCTGCCGCAGGAACAAGGGGCGGCCCAGCTGCCGCTCCAGCGTCCGTATCTGCGAGGTGACAGCGGGCTGGGAGAGGCCGAGCAGGGCGGCGGCGCGGGTGAATGAACCGGCCCGGTGCACGGTCACGAAGGTCCGCAGCAAGGCCAGATCCACCGCACACTCCCCTCTTCGGCCCTTGCTCCCTGCCCCGGCCGGTGCCCAACTATAAATAAGTCGATAGGTCTCTGTCGCTACTGTGATTGGACACTGACAGAGAGTCAACTAGCCTTGGTCACGCGGTTCTTGCGCGCGGAACCGGAGGGCGGTCCGAGCCACGAGGGGGGAGGCTCGGACCGCCCGTGGGGGAGGTCAGGCGGCCGACTCGTCCAGCGCACGCAGCAGATCCGCCACCAGGTCCTCGGGATCCTCGGCGCCCACCGACAGCCGGATGAAGCCCTCCGGCACCGCGTCTCCGCCCCAGCGTCCGCGGCGTTCGGCCGTGGACCGCACCCCGCCGAAGCTCGTCGCGTCGTCCACGAGTCGCAGCGCTTCGAGGAACCGGTCGGCACGCAAGCGGGTGGGCAACGTGAACGACACGACGCAGCCGAAGCGCCGCATCTGCCGCGCGGCGACCTCGTGGGAGGGGTCGTCGGGCAGTCCGGGGTAGCGCAGCCCTGCCACCTCGGGCCGCTCGCGCAGCGCATTCGCGACGGCCAGGGCCGTGGCGCTCTGCCGGTCGACCCGCATCTGGAGCGTCGCGATCGAACGATGTGCGAGCCAGGCCTCCATGGGCCCGGGAATCGCACCGGCGATCTTGCGCCAGCGGCGCACGGCAGCCATGGCCTCGGCGTCCCGGCCGACGACATAGCCCAGGAGGACATCGCCGTGACCGGTGAGCTGCTTGGTGCCGCTGGCCACCGTGAAATCGGCGCCGAACTCCAGCGGACGCTGACCGAGCGGTGTCGCGAGGGTGTTGTCGACGGCCACCAGGGCACCACGCGCGTGTGCCGCCTCGGCGAGCTGCCTGATGTCACACACGTCGAGCCCGGGATTGGAAGGGGTCTCGATCCACAGCAGCCTCGCACCGTCGAGGACGTCGAGCTGGGCGTCCCCGCCGGTGGGCGCCGTGCGCACCTCGATGCCATACGCCTCCAGCTGAGCGCGGACCAGCGGCAGTGCCTGATAACCGTCGTCGGGCAGGACACATACGTCGCCCGTGCGCAGCTGGGAGAAGAGCACCGCCGAGATCGCCGCCATGCCCGAGGCGAAGACGAGCGTCTGCGCGCCGTCCCTGCCGGGCGCCTCGAGTTCGCCGACGGCGCGTTCCAGCAGCGTCCACGTCGGGTTCTCGTCGCGGCCGTAGGTGTAGGGACCCGTCGGGTCGCCGGGGAGGTGGAAGTGGGCCGCGAACACCGGGCCGGGCAGGGTGGGCTCGTGCTTGACCGGCTCGGGCAGCCCGGCCCGCACCGCACGCGTGCCGTCACCGGCGCCGGCGGCCGGGCCCGCGAGTCCCGTCACCTCGCCCACGGCACCCGCGGCATCCGCCCCGCCACCCCCGGCACCCGTCGCGGAATCATTCATGCCGCCTGTCCCTCCACGTTCTCGCGCACCGCGGCGAGCAGACCGGCGCCCGCCGCCTCCACCATCTCAAGGCACTCCTCGAAACCGTCCATTCCCCCGTAGTAGGGGTCCGGTACGTCGAGGTCGTCGCCGGCGGCGGGATCGTACGAGCGGAGCAGCCGTACCTTCCCCGCGTCCTGCTCGGTGGGTGCGAGGCGGCGCAGGGCCCCGAGATGGCCGGAGTCGAGGGCGATCACGAGGTCGAGGTGGGAGAACCACGACGACTGGAACTGCCGGGCCGTGTGCCCGCCCGGGTATCCGTTGTCCTCCAGGACGGCCACGGTGCGCGGATCGGCGCCGTTCCCCTCGTGCCAGCCGCCCGTACCGGCGCTGTCGACCTCCACCAGGTCGTCGAGACCCGCCTCGGCCACCCGCGCGCGGAACACGATCTCGGCCATCGGCGAGCGGCAGATGTTGCCCGTGCAGACGAAGCAGACCCGGTACGTCATGTCCGCTCAGTCCCCGTCGGGAAGGATGACGTGCAGCGCCCAGGAGACGACCGAGATGATCAGGCCACCCACGACGGCCGTCCAGAAGCCGTCCACGTGGAAGCTCAGGTCGAGCTTGTCGGCCAGCCACGAGGTGAGCAGCAGCATCAGCGCGTTGACGACCAGCGTGAACAGGCCGAGGGTGAGTATCAGCAACGGCAGGCTGAGGAGCTTGACCACCGGCTTGACCAGGAAGTTCACCAGGCCGAAGAGCAGCGCCACGATGATCAGGGTGGCGAACTCCTTGCCCGTGTTGTCACCGGTCAGGGTGATCTTGTCGAGCAGCCATACGGCGACCGCCAGGGCGCCCGCGTTCGCGATCGTCTTGACTAGGAAATTCATCATGTGTCTGATCGTGGCAGACCTGATCGGACACGGGCACAAGAGGCAGGGGCGGACAAGGCGATGAAAGCATTCCGGCTGGACGAACTGGAGGCGGAGCGCGCCGCCAACGAGGGCGCCTACCTGCAGTTTCTGCGGGAGCAGAACATGTCGGTCGGCTTGTACGCCCTCGACGCGGGCGAACAGGATCCACAGAAGCCGCACAATCAGGACGAGGTCTACTTCATTGTGAGCGGCCGGGCCGCGATCACTGTCGGCCTGGAGACGACCCAAGTGGCGCGCGGCAGCGTGATCTACGTGCCGGCGGGCGTCGCCCACAAGTTCCACCACATCACCGAGGACCTGAGGGTGCTGGTGGTCTTCTCTCCGCCCGAGAGCTGACGCGACGTCTCGGGGTTCCCTAGGGGATCGGTCAGGGGAGGACAAGGGATGCGAGGCACCCGTTCGACCCCTCCCGGACCTAGCATCGAGTGCAGGACATCAGAGATCCGAAAGACCGACAGGACCCGGCACTCGAGCGGGCGGAGAGGTAAGGACGAGGGCGATGCGAGAGATCTTCACGGGACTGCCGTGGTGGGTGAAGTGGATCGCGGTGCCGGTCATCGCCCTGGTCGTGTTCGGCGGGCTGATCGCCAGTGTGGTCGGTTTCGTCATCGGACTGCTCTTCAAGGTGCTGGTCTTCGTGGCCCTGGTCGGCGGACTGATCTACGTCGTACGCAAGTTCACGTCGAGCTCCTCGTCGCGCAGCGACTGGTGAGACCGGTGGGGAACCGGTGGGGGTAGCGGGACACGCCTGGAATCACCGGTTCCCTCGGGCGGGGGAAGTTTCCCGGCGGGGCCGTCTGCACGCGGTGGCAGGCGAATAGAGTCCGGAACTCGACGCGGGGACTTCCCCGCGAGCGGCATTCACCCCCACCCGTGTTTTTCCGCACGGGTCGGCCCCCTCGCGCTTCGGGAGAGCCCCTTGGTCCCGGCTGACACCGCACCCGTCCACCTCGGCGCCGTCCCCGCGCAACCCCGCTCGGTGGCGCCCCCTGGACCACCCCATCCCGCTGCCGTACCCGCTCCGCCGACCCTGATCGGATCCGTGCAGCGCGCCATGCGCCTGCTGGAGACCGTCGCCGCGCACGAGTACGGTGCCCCGGCCAAGCAACTGGCCCGTGAGACCGGGCTGGCGCTGCCCACGACCTACCACCTGCTGCGCACGCTCGTGCACGAGGGCTATCTACGCCGGGACAAGGGCCTGTTCTTCCTCGGTGAGGCGGCCGAGCGGCTGAGCAGCAGCGGGGCGCGGCAGAAACGTCGCAGCACGATCGTCGACGCCCTGGCGCACTGGCGGGACGCCCTGGGCGTGCCCGTCTATTACGCGGTCTACCGCGAGGGCGAGATCGAGGTCATGTGCGTCTCCGACACCCCCGTCAACCCGGCGGTCGAGGAATGGGCCGACTTCCGGGAGACCGGGCACGCGCACGCCATCGGCCAGTGCCTGCTGTCCCAACTGGACGAGGAGACCCGCCGTGACCACCTCGACCGCTACCCGGTGCAGGCCCTCACGCCCTACACGGTGCGCGACAACCACAGCCTGCTCAGGCGTCTGGAGCGGATCCGGCGGATGGAGCCGGTGACCGAGCGCCAGGAGTACGCCCTGGGCGCGGTCTGCGCCGCGATCCCCCTCACCCTCGGGACCACGGCAGCGACGATGGCCATCTCACTCCCCGCACACCAGGCCGAGCGGTTGCTGCCCGCGGCCCGGCAGTTGCAGGCAGAGATGGGGCGGCTGCTCGGTTCACTCGCGCTCTCTATCAGTATGTGAAAACTCACTCCTTGTGATCTGCTGTGTACGTTCAGCAAGATTCCACCAAGTGTCAGAGGTTTGTTCCCGGCCAGTAACGGCGATTGACGGGGTTATCGATGCGCGAGTCCGTACAAGCAGAGGTCATGATGAGCTTTCTCGTGTCCGAGGAGCTCTCCTTCCGCATTCCGGTGGAGCTGCGCTATGAGTCAAGTGATCCCTATGCCGTCCGGCTGACGTTCCATTTGCCGGGTGACGCCCCGGTGACGTGGGCTTTCGGACGGGAGTTGCTGATCGACGGGGTCGGCCGGCCGTGCGGGGAGGGCGATGTGCGCGTCACGCCCGTCGAACCCGACGCGCTGGGCGAGGTGTTGATCCGGCTTCAGGTGGGCAGCGACCAGGCGTTGTTCCGTTCGTCGACGGCACCGCTCGTCGCTTTTCTCGACCGTACGGACAAGCTGGTGCCCCTGGGCCAGGAGGGCTCCCTCGCCGACTTCGACGCGCACCTTGACGAGGCACTGGACCGCATCCTCGCCGAGCAGGGCGCCGGCTGAGACATGGTCCGGCGGCACGGTGGAGTAACGCTTCACCGGACGCCGCCGAGCTGCGCAGGAACGCTTCTTCCTGCGATCGTCCTACGATCTTCCTCCCGGGCGAGACGCCTCGGGCTCTCAGACGTCAGCGCTTGCGGCGCCTGCCCCTCCCTCCGCGTGCCGGGACCGCGGAGGCCTCCGGGGCGGATTCCGTTCCGGGGCGGTCGGCCGCGACCACCAGCGCCGCCAGGGCGGTGGTGACCGGCACCGAGGCGACCAGGCCGATCGAACCGACCAGCGTGCGCACGATCTCCTCGGCGACCAGCTCGCTGTTGGCGACCGTCCCCACACTGCTCTGAGCGATGGAGAACAGCAGCAGCAGAGGCAACGCGGCACCCGCGTAGGCGAGGACGAGTGTGTTGACGACCGAGGCGATGTGGTCGCGGCCGATCCGGATGCCGGCGCGGTAGAGCCCCCGCCAGCCCATCGACGGGTTGGCCTCGTGCAGCTCCCAGACCGCCGAGGTCTGCGTGACCGTGACGTCGTCGAGTACGCCGAGCGAACCGATGATGACGCCGGCCAGCAGCAGGCCGCTCATGTCGATCGTCGGGTAGAGGCCGTGGATCAACCCGGTGTTGTCGTCGGTGTTCCCGGTCAGGGCGGCCCAGTCGATGAACACCGAGCCAAGGACGCCGATCAGCAGCAGTGAGATGAGGGTGCCGAGCACCGCCACGGATGTCCGGGCGGACAGGCCGTGACACAGGTACAGGGCGATGAGCATAATGGCGCTCGCGCCGACCACCGCCACGACCAGCGGGTTGGAGCCCTGAAGGATCGCGGGCAGGATGAAGAAGTTCAGCACCATGAAGCTGATGGCCAGGGCGACCAGCGCCATGACCCCTCGCATCCGCCCGACGATCACCACGGCGACGGCGAAGATACCCGCGAGCAGAGCCATGGGCAGACGGCGGTTGATGTCGGTGACCGAGTACTGCAGGTCCTTCGGGGCCGAGGGCTCGTAGGCGACCACGACCTTCTGGCCCTCGTGCAGCTGGCGCGACTGGTCGGGCTGGACGATCTCGGTGAACGTACGGCCCTTGTCGTCGCCGGTGTCGACCCGGATCGTCGCCCGCTTGCAGGTCCCCTTCTCCTCCTGCACCGCGGAGGAGCCCTCGGCGGTGGAAGTGTCGCCGGTCGGTGGTACGCCCGAAGCACCGGCCTCCTGGCAGCTCACCTCGACCACCTTGGTGACGGTGGCGTCCTGCGTCTGCCGGTCGAAACCGACGCCGGTGCGCTCGTGCGCCGGAGCACCGCCCGGCCACAACACGGCGAGACCGATCAGCACGGCAGTGGCGAACGGGATAAGGATCGCCGCGATGACCTTGCGCAGATGCCGGGAGACCGGCGTGGCCGGACCATGACTGTGGGAGTGCCCGTGCCCGCCGCCCGCGCCGGACCCGTGGCCATGGCCGTGCCCCTCGCCCCCGCCCTGGCCGGGGCCGTGCCCGTCGTCTCCGCCATGACCATGGCCGCCACCTCCGGCGGGCCCTGATCCGTACCCACCACCAGTGCCCCGCCCGGGGCCCGGCCCACCGAGGGGACCACTGTGGCCGGCATGACCGCCCGGGGAACCGGCGCCCCGGCCGCCGCCGGAGCCCGGCCCGAACTCACCGCGCTCTTCAGGGCCGAACCCCGCGTCCTGCCCGTACCCGAGCTCAGGGCCCCGCCCCCGGGGAGGCCTTTGCCTCCTGGCCGGTCCCTGCCCGGCCCCGGCGGCGAAATCATGGCCGTCACCACGGCCGTTGCCGTTTCCGGCGCCGGATCCGCGGGGCGGCTCGGGCGGGGGGAAGGAGGGACGCTGCGTCGTGGTCACCGCCCGATCATCGCAAGAACGAGGGGGGCCCTCTGTTCACCGCGCCAGAATTGCCGCTAGCGTGGGGGCACCTTTTGTACACGCGGGAGCTCGGAGCACCGGGCTGAGAGGGCGCTGACCTCCGTCCCAGCGATGTTTCACATGAAACATCGCCGGAGTCGAGTGATGTTTCACACGAAGCATCGCCGGACGGAAACCGCTGCGTCGACCGCCGAACCTGTTACCGGGTAATGCCGGCGTAGGGAGTAGGTCTCATGACCGACAAGGACGCACGCACGCCTGCCTCCGTCCAGGACGAGACGTCCGCGGAGGCCGGGAAGTCCATCGGCTGGCACAAGGCGTACATCGAGGGCACCCGCCCCGACCTGCGCGTGCCGGTTCGCCAGGTGCACCTCACCAACGGCCAGGCGGTCACGCTGTACGACACGTCGGGCCCCTACACCGATCCACTCGTCGACACCGACGTCCGCAGGGGTTTGTCACCGTTGCGCGAGAACTGGATCATCGCCCGCGGCGACACCGAGGAGTACGCGGGCCGCCCCGTCCGTCCCGAGGACGACGGCATCAAGCACACCTCGCCCCGCGGCGGTCTTCGCAACCTGGACGCGGTCTTCCCCGGCCGGCCCCGCCAGCCGCGTCGCGGTAGGGGCGGAGAGGCGGTCACCCAACTCGCGTACGCCCGCCGCGGCGAGATCACACCCGAGATGGAGTACGTGGCCATCCGGGAGAACGTCTCACCCGAGGTGGTCCGCGACGAGATCGCCGCAGGCCGAGCCGTGCTGCCGGCCAACGTCAACCACCCCGAGATCGAGCCAATGATCATCGGCAAGCGATTCCTGGTGAAGGTCAACGCCAACATCGGCAACTCGGCGGTGACCTCTTCCATCGAGGAGGAGGTCGAGAAGATGACCTGGGCGACCCGCTGGGGCGCCGACACGGTCATGGACCTGTCCACCGGCCGCAACATCCACACCACGCGCGAGTGGGTGCTGCGCAACTCCCCCGTGCCCATCGGCACCGTCCCGCTCTACCAGGCCCTGGAGAAGGTGGACGGCCGGGCCGAGGAGCTGACCTGGGAGATCTACAAGGACACGGTCATCGAGCAGGCCGAGCAGGGCGTGGACTACATGACGGTCCACGCGGGTGTGCGCCTGCCGTACGTGCCGCTGACGGCGAACCGCAAGACCGGCATCGTCTCCCGCGGCGGCTCGATCATGGCGGCCTGGTGCCTCGCGCACCACAAGGAGTCGTTCCTGTACGAGAACTTCGAGGAGCTCTGCGAGATCCTCGCCGCGTACGACGTCACGTACTCGCTCGGAGACGGCCTCAGGCCCGGGTCGATCGCGGACGCCAACGACGAGGCGCAGTTCGCGGAGTTGCGCACGCTCGGGGAACTCAACCGGATCGCGAAGCGTTTCAACGTTCAGACCATGATCGAGGGCCCGGGCCACGTCCCGATGCACAAGATCAAGGAGAACATCGACCTTCAGCAGGAGATCTGCGATGAAGCTCCGTTCTATACGCTCGGCCCGCTGACCACGGACGTCGCCCCTGCGTACGACCACATCACCTCCGGCATCGGCGCCGCGATGATCGCCTGGTGGGGCACGGCGATGCTGTGCTACGTCACACCCAAGGAGCACCTGGGCCTGCCGAACCGTGACGACGTCAAGACCGGCGTCATCACCTACAAGATCGCCGCCCACGCAGCCGACCTCGCCAAGGGGCACCCGGGTGCGCAGGAGTGGGACGACGCGCTGTCGGACGCTCGTTTCGAGTTCCGGTGGGAGGACCAGTTCAACCTGGCCCTCGACCCGGACACGGCACGGGAGTTCCACGACGAGACCCTGCCGGCGGAACCCGCCAAGACGGCTCACTTCTGCTCGATGTGCGGCCCGAAGTTCTGCAGCATGAAGATCTCGCAGGACATCCGCCGGGAACACGGCGGCACACGGGCCGAGGTCGAGGAGGGCATGGCCCTGAAGTCGAAGGAGTTCGCGGCGAGCGGGAACCGCGTGTACCTGCCCATCGCGGACTGACCGCCGCGCACTCGCTGGGGTCAAGGGGCGGGTCACCGGCTCCCGCCGCGGTGCCCCCGCACACGGCGGGCCCGGCCCGGCGGCCCCGCGCCCACTCAGGTCCGGGGCCGACCGGCCTCGGCCTGCGGGACGTGCCGTGCGCGGGGTCGCCCGGGGCCTCGCCGCCCGTGGAGGGCGGTGAGTCCGGGCAGCTCCGACGGCTAGTCCGGTTGGTGCTCCGGTCCTCCGAAGTCCGGGCTGGTGTAGTCCGGGCTGCTGAAACTGGGGCGTGAGCCGCGGTCGCCGTCGTCCGGGCTGGTGAACCCCGGGCGGTCGTAGCCGAGGTGCGGCATGCGGCTGACCGGAGTGGACGAGGGCGTGGGGTGCAGCGCGGCGGCCGCGCCGGGGTCGGCGAGCGCCTCCCGCAGGAAAGGCAGGATGCCGCGTTCCAGCAGGGCCTCGTGCCAGGCCTCCTTGGCCTGGGCCACCTCGCCCTGCAGTTCGCCGTGCGGCCCGCCCTCGGCCGTGGGCTTGTTGCGCAGAGCGGTGAGCAGCAGCCCCACCGCGGCGACGAGGATCGCGACCGCGGTCACGGCGCCGAACACCCAGCCCGTGGTGAGCATGGTCCGGGCGAACCCCTGCTCGGGGTCGAGCATCCGCAGGATGTAGCCGACGAGCAGGAAGATCGCCGCGGCGGTACCGGCCAGGACGGGTGCGAGGACGGCGACGACGGCGACGGCGCCCGCGCCGGTGGTCTCGGCGACCCCTCCCACGGTGGCGGCGAGCCCCGACGCACCCGTGCCCGGCTCGGAGGAGCTGGACCCGCGCACGGCCGATGAGCCGGCCGACGCCGGCTGACGCAGTTCGTCGCGGACCTTGACGTAGTGCTGGTACTCGGTCGAGGCGGCCGCCGTGATGAGCGCGGTGGCGCTCAGCGCCATGGTGCGCAGCTGTTCGGGGTTGAGCCGCTGTCCGACAGCGGCCAGTTCCGGACGGTGTGGTGCGGAGCGCAGCGCCTCATCGAGGATCCGCTCGTATTCCTGGCGGTCCTCGCTCAGCAGGTGCTGCGGAACGCTGTTCATGTGCATCCCCCGATGCTCCGTAGGGCTTGGGACTCGGCATGCTGACGAGCCGTCGGGCAGAAACGGAGGGGAGCCTGCTACGGATAAGCCGATGGTAGAGCGGTGACGGTATGCGGTGACAGGGGGTTTACCGAAATTGACCCCTCACCGGCCCGGTTCTCCGACCGGGGACGCCTGCCCGGTGAACGTTCACGTGTCCAGCGGCAGTTGCTGGACCAGCAGCTTTCCGGCCATGGTCACGCCGCCGTCCATCGCGATGGCGAGTCCGTCGGCGTAGACGTGCGGTCCCTCGATCACGGGGTCGCGGTTGTCCTCGTCGTCCTCGGAGCCGACCTCGCCCAGCAGATAGGGGATCGGGCTGTGCCCGTGAACGATGCGGGTGCCTCCGTACGTATCGAGCAGGGAGCGCACGGCGTCCGCGCCGCCCTCGTCGCGGAAGGAGAACCGCTTGGTGAACTTGCGGAACAGGTCCCAGACCTCGTCCGCGTCGTTGCGGGTGATCGTTTCGCGGACGGTGTCGTTGACCTCTTCGATGGAGCGGCCGTAGTCGAGATAGGCGGTGGTGTCGGAGTGCACGAGCAGGTGGCCGTCGACCTCCTCGACGGCGTCCAGGCGGGACATCCACTGCAGGTGGTGGTCCTGGAGGCGGTCCATGTCGGTCTTCTGGCCGCCGTTGAGCAGCCAGGCCGCCTGGAAGGTGGCGGTGCCCGCGCCGGAGTTGACGGGGGTGTCGCCGAACCGCTTCGCACCCAGCAGCAGCAGTTCGTGGTTGCCCATGAGCGCCTTGCAGTAGCCGCCGGCCGCGGCGGCCTCGGCGGACAGCCGCATCACCAGGTCGATGACGCCGATGCCGTCCGGGCCGCGGTCGGTGAAGTCGCCGAGGAACCACAGCCGGGCGGTGCCCGCGCACCAGTTGCCGGCGGCGTCGAGCAGGCCCTTCTCCTGGAGGGCCGACACCAGCTGGTCGAGGTAGCCGTGCACGTCACCCACGACGTACAGCGGGCCCTGCCCGGTGGTGGACTGCGGGGCGGCGGTCTCGGGATCCACGGTCACCTGAACAGTGTCACCCCGGTTGATGACGGGAAGGTCGCGCTGGGTCGGCGTGTATCCCTCGGGGTAGGTCTCCTCGGGCGGCGGAGCGACCTCACCGGGGTGGACGTTGTGGACGTACGGACCGGCCTCGTGGACGTACGCGGGCACCCGGAAGTCGCGCAACGTCGCCGTCCGCTCCACCTCGGGTCCCTGACCGGCCCCCTGAGTCATCGACCCCTCCACCATCGCGCCGCATTGCACCGCATCGGACTGCCTGGTCGTAGCGGCCCGCGGGTGTCGTGGGCCCATCATAGGAATGCGGATCGCGCCATGTGATGACCCAGGGGTGGTGAATCAGAGCAAGAGTCCAGTTCACTGCGGCTTTCGCCCCGATTGCGCCAGGCTTTGACCACGGTGTGACCGCCCGTGCTCTTCTTCTCTTCGCGAGAACGATCCCTTCTCTCCGGGGGACCGGCCCTGTTTCTCCCCAGGAGGGCATCCTTCCCCTTACCCGTGCCGGAGCTACGTGTCCTCGGGTGAGCGCGGCGGGCTGACCGTCGTGCGCGGCGGGCGTCGCTGGGACGAGGTGCGCACGATCAGCTCCGTCGGCATCACCTGCTCCACCGGGTGGTCGGCTTCCACTCCTTCGATGGCGTCGATGAGGAGCTGCACCACCGCGGTGCCGATGCGGCGCGGTTTCAGGGAGAGCGTGGTGATGGGCGGCTCGGTGTTGGCGTACACCGTGGACTCGCTGCAGCAGACCAGCAGCAGGTCGTCGGGGACGCGCAGGCCGTAGCGGCGGGCGGCGGCGAGCAGGTCGGTGCCGTTCGGATCGAACAGTCCGTAGACCGCGTCGGGCCGGTCGGGCCGGGCGAGGAGCCGGTCGGCGGCGACGGCGCCCGCGCACGGATCGTGCGCCGGGTAGGCCTCGTACACCGGATCCTGGCCGACGCGCTCGCACCAGCGCAGGTAGGCGGTGGTCGACAGGTGGGTGTAGGTGTCCGTCGACGTGCCGGTCAGCAGGCCGATGCGGCGGGCGCCGGCGGCGGCCAGGTGGTCGAGGATGCCGAGGACGGCGGCTTCGTGGTCGTTGTCGACCCAGGCCGTCACCGGCAGCGCACCGGCCGGGCGGCCGTCGGAGACCACCGGCAGCCCCTGCCGGACCAGCTCGCTGACGACCGGGTCCTGATCGGAGGGGTCGATGACGACCGTGCCGTCCAGGGCGACGTTCGACCACACGTCGTGGCGGGAGGTCGCGGGCAGGATGACGAGCGCGTAGCCGCGGGCGAGTGCGGCGGAGGTGGCGGCCCGCGCCATCTCGGCGAAGTACGCGAACTCCGTGAAGGTGAAAGGTTCATCCCCGTACGTGGTCACGGTCAGGCCGATGAGGCCCGACTTGCCGGTGCGGAGGGTCCGGGCGGCGGCCGAGGGCCGGTAGCCCAGGCGGTCGGCGACCTCCCGGACATGGCGCCGGGTGGCGTCCGGGAGCCGCCCCTTGCCGTTGAGGGCGTCGGAGACGGTCGTGATGGAGACTCCGGCTGCGGCGGCCACGTCTCTGATGCCTGCCCGACCCGGTCGACTGCCTCGCCGTGAGGTTTCCGCGCGGCTCACCTGGTGCTTCCCTGCTGCTGTCATGGCGAGCCGATAGTAGGGCTCATGCCGTGGGGTAGTGCGGACGCATATGCACGCGTTGACAGGCACGTTTCTGCATGATCATTTAACCCCAACGGCCTTGGAAGCCATGGGTGTTGAGCGCTTTCTTGGCAGTACGTGTTGTGTCGGCACGCACGGGCCTGCCAACTGGCCCAGGTTGCGAAGAGGTCTCAACTCACCTGCACGGGGGATGCGCGCCACGGCGTGCACCACCGGCGCATAGATATATGTGCAGCGCGCCCCCATATTCGTACGCCTTGGGGCGGTGATGCCCCAGATGCCGGTGAGACAGGGGAGGACGGGGCCGGCCGGTCGGTCGTGGCTATACGCAGCGGCGCCGAATCCTCATAAGGTAAGGAGTATTGGATGTCGGCGGCGGTCATGGGCCGCCGGTCTTCACGAGGAGGACTGCGGTGAGCGAGACGAGCCCCAAGCTGCGCGCCGAGCTGGAGGGGATCCCCACCTACAAGCCGGGCAAGCCCGCCGCGGCAGGTGGTCCGGTGGCCTACAAGCTGTCCTCCAACGAGAACCCCTATCCGCCGCTGCCGGGCGTGATGGAGTCCGTGACGGCGGCGGCCTGCAACTTCAACCGCTACCCGGACATGGCCTGTACGGCGCTGATGAACGAACTGTCCGAGCGGTTCGGGGTCCCGCTCTCCCACCTGGCCACCGGCACCGGCTCGGTCGGTGTCGCCCAGCAGTTGATCCAGGCCACATCGGGCCCCGGTGACGAGGTGATCTACGCCTGGCGGTCCTTCGAGGCGTACCCGATCATCACGCAGATCAGCGGCGCTACGTCGGTACAGGTGCCGCTGACGCCCGGGGATGTGCACGACCTCGACGCGATGGCCGACGCGATCACCGAGCGAACCCGGCTGATCTTCGTCTGCAACCCCAACAACCCGACCGGCACGGTGGTGCGGCGAGCGGAGCTGGAGCGTTTCCTCGACCGGGTGCCGCGCGATGTGCTGGTGGTCCTTGACGAGGCGTACCGCGAGTTCATCCGCGACCCCGAGGTGCCGGACGGCGTGGAGATCTACCGGAACCGGCCCAACGTCTGTGTCCTGCGCACCTTCTCCAAGGCGTACGGCCTCGCCGGCCTGCGCGTCGGTTTCGCCATCGCTCATGAGCCGGTGGCCGCGGCGCTGCGCAAGACGGCGGTGCCGTTCGGCGTGAGCCAGCTCGCCCAGGAGGCGGCGATCGCCTCACTGCGGGCCGAGGACGAACTGTTCGGCCGGGTCGGCTCGCTGGTGTGCGAGCGCACGCGCGTGGTCGACGGACTGCGCTCGCAGGGCTGGACGGTGCCCGAGACCCAGGCCAACTTCGTGTGGCTGCGGTTGGGGGAGCGTACGGTGTCGTTCGCGCAGGCCTGCGAGCAGGCGGGTGTGGTGATCCGGCCGTTCCCGGGCGAGGGTGTGCGGGTGACGGTCGGGGAGGCCGAGGCGAACGACATCTTCCTGAAGGTGTCGGAAGGGTTCCGCAAGGAGCAGTAAGGCTTCGTACGCCGGCAGGCTTCGAGGAGCGGTGTCTCTCCTGGAGCCTGGTCAGGAGTCATACGGGAGAGCGAGGGCATCGCCGTCGGTCCAGAAGGCGACGGTGCCCGGCTCGACGACCTGTTGGGCGCCCGTTTCACGTGAAACCGACACCCCCGTGTCGAAGTACACCTCCGCGCCCCAGGTACGGGCCGTGGAGACCAGCGGCAGTGCCTTGACGAGAGCCTGGCTGGTCGGGGTGTCGTCGAGTGAGGCGGTGAGATGGCCCGCGGGCCAGGAGATCCGTATCTGTAGCGATGGCGGTGTCTGCATGCCATCGATTCAACAATATGTTGAAGCCCGGCCAAGAGCTCGACTGTGACGGGAGAGACAGGGACCCCCTCAAGTCGTTCGAAAGTGCGTGCTGCATAATGGCTTGTGAATGTGAACGCTTTCACAAGCGTAGGTAAGGAGCGGCGACGTGGACCTGGCTTTGGCGCCGGAGACCCTGGCGCGATGGCAGTTCGGAATCACCACCGTCTACCACTTTCTGTTCGTCCCCCTGACTATCTCCCTGGCCGCGCTGACGGCTGGTCTGCAGACGGCGTGGGTGCGGACCGAGAAGGAGAAGTACCTCCAGGCGACCAAGTTCTGGGGCAAGCTTTTCCTGATCAACATCGCGATGGGTGTGGTCACCGGCATCGTGCAGGAGTTCCAGTTCGGCATGAACTGGTCCGACTACTCGCGCTTCGTCGGTGACGTCTTCGGTGCGCCGCTCGCCTTCGAGGCACTGATCGCGTTCTTCTTCGAGTCCACCTTCATCGGACTGTGGATCTTCGGCTGGGACAAGCTGCCGAAGAAGATCCATCTGGCCTGTATATGGATGGTCTCCATCGGCACGATCCTGTCGGCCTACTTCATCCTCGCGGCCAACTCCTGGATGCAGCACCCGGTCGGCTACCGGATCAACGAGGCGAAGGGCCGGGCCGAGCTCACCGACTTCTGGCTCGTGCTGACCCAGAACACCGCGCTCGCCCAGGTCTTCCACACGCTCACCGCGGCGTTCCTGACCGGGGGCGCCTTCATGGTCGGCATCGCCGCCTTCCACCTGGTCCGCAAGAAGCACGTACCGGTGATGAAGACCTCGCTTCGGCTGGGCCTGGTCACCGTGGTCATCGGCGGCCTCCTCACCGCGATCAGCGGTGACGTGCTCGGCAAGATCATGTACCAGCAGCAGCCGATGAAGATGGCCGCGGCCGAGGCGCTGTGGGACGGCGAGAAGCCGGCCCCCTTCTCGGTCTTCGCCGTCGGCGACGTCGACAAGGGCCACAACAAGGTCGCCATCGAGATACCCGGCCTGCTGTCCTTCCTCGCGAAGGACGACTTCAGCTCGTACGTGCCCGGCATCAACGACGTCAACAAGGCCGAGCAGGAGAAGTACGGCCCCGGCGACTACCGGCCCAACATCCCCGTCGCCTACTGGGGCTTCCGGTGGATGATCGGCTTCGGCATGACGTCGTTCGCCATCGGTCTGGCCGGGCTGTGGCTGACCCGTAAGAAGTTCATGCTTCCGCAGCACCTGAGGGTGGGCGACGACGAGGTGCCGCATCTCGTCCTGCTGCCGAAGAAGGCGCTCGGCCCGACACTCACCAAGTGGTACTGGCGCATCGCGATCCTCACCCTGGGCTTCCCGCTGATCGCCAGTTCGTGGGGCTGGATCTTCACCGAGATGGGCCGCCAGCCGTGGGTCGTCTACGGCCTGTTCCAGACGCGTGACGCGGTCTCCCCCGGCGTCTCGCAGGCCGAGGTCATCACGTCGATGGTCGTCTTCACCACGCTGTACGCGATCCTCGCCGTCGTCGAGGTCAAGCTGCTGGCCAAGTACGTCAAGGCGGGACCGCCGGAGCTCACCGAGGCCGACCTCAACCCGCCCACGAAGATCGGCGGCGACTCCCGTGACGCCGACAAGCCGATGGCCTTCTCGTACTAGGCCGAGGGAGCTGCACAGTCATGGAACTGCACGACGTCTGGTTCGTCCTGATCGCCGTCCTGTGGACCGGCTACTTCTTCCTGGAGGGCTTCGACTTCGGGGTCGGCGTGCTCACGAAGCTGCTCGCCCGGAACCGGCCCGAGAAGCGGGTGCTGATCAACACCATCGGCCCCGTCTGGGACGGCAACGAGGTATGGCTGCTCTCGGCGGGCGGCGCGACCTTCGCCGCCTTCCCCGAGTGGTACGCCACGCTCTTCTCCGGCTTCTACCTGCCCCTGCTGCTCATCCTGGTCTGCCTGATCGTCCGGGGTGTGGCCTTCGAGTACCGCGTGAAGCGTCCCGAGGAGAACTGGCAGCGCAACTGGGAGACGGCGATCTTCTGGTCCTCGCTGCTGCCCGCGTTCCTGTGGGGTGTGGCCTTCGGCAACATCGTGCGGGGCGTCAAGATCGACCAGGACTTCAACTACGCCGGTGGCGTCCTGGACCTGCTCAACCCGTACGCGCTGCTCGGCGGCCTGGTCACGCTGTCGCTGTTCACCTTCCACGGAACGGTGTTCGTCGGGCTCAAGACGGTCGGAGAGATCCGGGAGCGGGCGCGGAAGCTGGCCCTGCGCGTCGGCGCGGTGACCGCCCTGCTGGCGCTCGCCTTCCTGCTGTGGACGCAGTCCGACCGGGGAGACGGCCCGTCGCTCGTGGCGATGGTCATGGCCGTGGCGTCGCTCCTCGTGGCTCTCGTCGCGGCCCGGGCCGGGCGTGAGGGCTGGGCGTTCGCGCTGTCGGGGCTCACCATCGTGGCCACGGTGGCGATGCTGTTCCTGACGCTCTTCCCGAACGTCATGCCGTCGACGCTGAACCCGGACTGGAGCCTCACGGTCACCAATGCCTCGTCCAGCCCGTACACACTGAAGATCATGACCTGGTGTGCCGGGATCGCCACTCCGGTCGTCCTGCTCTACCAGGGCTGGACGTACTGGGTGTTCCGCAAGCGGATCGGTACACAGCACATCGCCGAGACCGCGCACTGAGGTGTGTTTCACGTGAAACCGATCGACCCGCGTCTGCTCCGGTACGCCCGTGCCACCCGTGCCTTCCTGGTGGCGGTCGTCGCCCTGGGGGCGGTGGGCGCGGGGTTGGTCATCGCGCAGGCGATGCTCATCGCCGAGGTGGTGGTCGGTGCGTTCCAGCACCGCTTGGCCGTGTCCGAACTCGGCACTCCCCTGGTGCTGTTGGCCGTCGTCGCGGTCGGCCGGGCGCTGGTCGGCTGGCTCACGGAACTCGCCGCGCACCGGGCGAGTGCGGCCGTGAAGTCCGAGCTGCGGGGGCGGCTGCTGGAGCGCGCCGCTGAGCTGGGGCCGGGTTGGCTGGCCGGGCAGCGGACCGGTTCGCTGGTCGCCCTGGCCACCCGGGGCGTCGACGCCCTCGACGACTACTTCTCGCGGTATCTGCCGCAGTTGGGCCTCGCGGTGGTCGTGCCGGTGGCGGTGCTGGCGCGGATCGTCACCGAGGACTGGGTCTCCGCAGCCATCATCGTGTGCACCCTGCCGCTCATCCCGGTCTTCATGGTGCTGATCGGCTGGGCCACCCAGTCCCGGATGGACCGTCAGTGGCGGTTGCTGTCACGGCTGTCCGGGCACTTCCTGGACGTCGTGGCGGGCCTTCCGACGCTGAAGGTCTTCGGACGGGCCAAGGCGCAGGCCGAGTCGATCCGCCGCATCACCGGCGAGTACCGCCGGGCGACCATGCGGACGCTGCGGATCGCCTTCATCTCCTCGTTCGCCCTGGAACTGCTCGCGACGATCTCGGTGGCACTGGTCGCCGTGACGATCGGCATGCGGCTGGTGCACGGCGAGATGGACCTGTACATCGGTCTGGTCATCCTGATCCTCGCCCCCGAGGCGTACCTGCCCTTGCGGCAGGTCGGGGCGCAGTACCACGCGGCGGCGGAGGGGCTCGCCGCCGCCGAGGAGATCTTCGGGGTCCTGGAGACGCCCCGGCCGGCGTCCGGCTCCGAGGTCGTGCCGGAGGGTGCGCTGTCCTTCGAGGGCGTGACCGTCCGCTACCCGGGGCGGTCGGCGGACGCCGTCACGAACGTGACCTTCGGCGTCGAGCCGGGGGAGACGGTCGCGCTGGTCGGGCCGAGCGGCGCCGGCAAGTCGACGCTGCTGAGTGCGCTGCTGGGGTTCGTGCGACCGGCCGAGGGGCGGGTGCGGGTCGGTGGCGTCGACCTCGTCGAAGCCGACCTGAAGCAGTGGCGCTCCCGGATCGCGTGGGTGCCGCAGCGGCCGCATCTCTACGCCGGGACGATCGCAGAGAACGTACGGCTGGCGCGGCCCGGCGCCGACGACGACTCCGTACGGCGGGCGCTGCGGGACGCCGGGGCGCTGGAGTTCGTCGACGCGCTGCCCGAGGGCGCGGAGACCGTGCTCGGCGAGGACGGTGCCGGGTTGTCCGCCGGGCAGCGGCAGCGCCTGGCACTGGCCCGAGCGTTCCTCGCCGACCGGCCCGTGCTGCTGCTCGACGAGCCGACGGCGGCCCTCGACGGGGCCACCGAGGCCGAGGTCGTCGCGGCGGTGCGGCGGCTCGCGGCCGGCCGGACGGTGCTGCTGGTGGTGCACCGGCCGGCGCTGCTGGACGTCGCGGACCGGGTGGTGCGGCTGGAGGCGGCGGACCGGGCGGCGCGGCCGGCGGAGCCCGGGACCACCGCTGCCCCGCCTGTGGCGCCCGCCGCTACCCCGGCAACCGGCACCCCGTTCGTCGAGCTCGAGCAACCCGCTCCGGCCGAGTCCGTCGGAGGGCCGGCTCGGGGCGGTGTCCTCACGCGCGTCCGCGCGATGTCCGGTGCCCGGCGCGGGCGGCTGGGACTCGCGCTGCTGCTCGGGAGTCTCGCCCTGGGGAGTGCCGTGGGACTCATGGCCACCTCGGGGTGGCTGATCTCGCGGGCCTCGCAGCAGCCGCCCGTGCTGTATCTGATGATGGCCGTCACCGCGACGCGGGCGTTCGGGATCGGGCGGGCCGTGTTCCGGTACGCCGAGCGACTGGTGTCGCACGACGCCGTGCTGCGGATGCTGGCGGACACCCGGGTCGCGGTGTTTCGCAGGCTGGAGCGGTTGGCACCGGCCGGACTGCGCCGGGTCCGCCGGGGCGATCTGCTCTCCCGGCTGGTCGCGGACGTGGACGCGCTGCAGGACTACTGGCTGCGGTGGCTGCTGCCGGCCGGGGCCGCCCTGCTCGTGTCGGCCGCGACGGTCGGCTTCACCGCGTGGTTGTTGCCCGAGGCCGGGGCGGTGCTCGCGGCCGGGCTCCTGGCGGCGGGGGCCGGTGTACCGCTGGTCACCGGCGCGGTGTCCCGGCGGGCCGAACACAAGCTGGCACCCGCCCGCGGGGTGCTCGCGACGAGGGTGGCCGATCTGCTCACCGGCACCGCGGAACTGACCGTCGCCGGTGCGCTGCCCGCGCGTACCGCCCGGGCGCGTGAGGCCGACGGGGCGCTGACCCGGATCGCCGCGCGGGCCGCCACGGCCACCGCCCTGGGCGACGGTCTCACCGCGCTGATCTCCGGGCTGACCGTAACGGGCGCGGCGCTGGCCGGCGCGCAGGCGGTCGCCGCCGGACGGCTCGACGGCGTGGCCATGGCCGTCGTCGTCCTCACTCCGCTCGCCGCCTTCGAGGCCGTGCTCGGGCTGCCGCTCGCCGTGCAGTACCGGCAGCGCGTGCGCCGCAGCGCTGGGCGGGTGTACGAGGTGCTGGACGCCCCTGAGCCGGTGAGGGAGCCGCAACGGCCTCGGCAGGCGCCCGCGTCGCCGTTCCCGGTCGCCGTCAAGGGACTGACCGCCCGGCACGCGGGGCAGGACCGGAAGGCGCTCGACGGGCTCGACCTGACCCTCGACGAAGGGCGCCGCATCGCCGTGGTCGGACCCTCCGGCTCCGGCAAGACCACACTGGCTCAGGTGCTGCTGCGGTTCCTCGACGCGGAGGCGGGCTCCTACACGCTCGCGGGTGTGGACGCGTCCGCGCTGCACGGCGACGACGTACGAGGGCTCGTCGGGCTGTGTGCGCAGGACGCGCATCTCTTCGACAGCTCGCTGCGCGAGAACCTGCTGCTCGCCAGGAAGGACGCCACCGAGGAGCAGCTGCGCGCCGCGCTGGGCCGCGCCCGGCTGCTGGAGTGGGCGGACGGCCTGCCCGGCGGTCTGGACACGCTCGTCGGCGAGCACGGGGCGCGGCTGTCGGGAGGCCAGCGGCAGCGGCTGGCGCTGGCCCGGGCACTTCTCGCGGACTTCCCCGTCCTGGTCCTGGACGAGCCCGCCGAGCACCTCGACCTGGCGACGGCCGACGCGCTCACCGCCGATCTGCTGGCCGTCACCGAGGGGCGGACCACGCTGCTCATCACGCACCGGCTGGCGGGCCTCGAAGAGGTCGACGAGGTGATCGTGCTGGACCGGGGACGGGCCGTGCAGCGCGGCCGGTACGCGGACCTGCTGGCGGTGCAGGGGCCGCTGCAGGAGATGGCGGAGCGGGAAGCGGCTGCGCAGTCGCTGGTGGGAGCGAGGTAGCGGCCGGGGACGGTGTGCTTTGGGCCGTTCGGCGCAGCAGGTCCCCCAGCCGTAGGACTTGAACAGGACCGGGCCCGCGGTGCTGGGCGACGATCGCTGACATGCGCTCATATCGCCGCCATCGGCTGCTGGTTCCGGTCCTGCTGTGTGCGCTGGCCGTGCTCGCGGCCCGGCCGACGGCTGCGCCCGAGGAACCCGGCAGCGGAACGGGCACGGGAGGGGACACAAGCCTCAGCGCCGAGGTGGCGCGGCTGTACGAGGAGGCCGCGGTGGCGACGCAGCAGTACGAGGCCGGTCGCCGGGAGGCCGAGGAGCAGCGGGCCGAGGCCCAGCGGGCGGAGGAACTCCTCGACGCGCAGCGGCGGCACATCGCCGCTCTGCACGAGGACCTCGGCCGGATCGCCCGGGCCCAGTACCGCAGCAGTGGTGGCCTTCCGGTGGCCGCGCACATGATCCTCGCGGACAGCCCCGACAGCCTGATGCGAGGTCAGCACGCCTTCTCGCAGGCGGATCTCGCCGTGAACAACGCGATCTCCAAGAACCGGCGGGCCGAGGCACGACTGGCGGTGGACGAGGCCAGGGCCGCGGACCGGTGGCAGGCTCTGGAGCGGCGCAAGACGCAACTCGCGGGTCTGAAGTCGGACATCGAGCAGAAACTGGAGTCGGCGCGCTCACAGCTTCAGGGACAGGCGGACGCCGCGGTCGCCGCCGGGGCGTGCCGCGGAGCCGTCCGGCTCGACCAGCCGGAGACGGGGTTCACCGAGGGCGACTGGGTCGCGCCGGTCGAGACGTACCAGCTGTCGGCGTCCTATGGCAGCGGCGGTGAGCGGTGGTCGAACCGGCACACCGGGCAGGACTTCGCGGTGCCGATCGGCACGCCGGTGCGGGCCGTTGGCGCGGGCCGGGTGGTGAGGGTGTCCTGCGGCGGCGCCTTCGGCATGGAGATCGTGCTCGAGCACGCGAACGGCTATTACACGCAGTACGCGCATCTCGCTTCGCTCGCGGTCGACCAGGGGGAGCACGTCAGCCCCGGGCAGTGGATCGGCCAGTCGGGCACCACGGGCAACTCCACCGGGCCGCACCTGCACTTCGAGGCCCGGATCACAGCGGAGTCGGGCTCGTCGGTGAATCCGGTCTCGTGGCTGGCGGCGCGCGGGGTGTCCCTCTGAGACACCCCGGCTCCGGTGGCTACGGCAGTTCGGTCAGCAACTGCTCGATGACGACCGCCACCCCGTCCTCGTTGTTCGCCACCGTCCGGCCCGAGGCGGCGGCGATGACGTCGGGGTGCGCGTTGCCCATCGCGTACGACCGGCCCGCCCAGGTCAGCATCTCCACGTCGTTCGGCATGTCACCGAAGGCGACGACCTGCTCGTGCGAGATGCCGCGCTCGGCGCAGCACAGCGCGAGGGTGCTGGCCTTCGACACTCCTGGACCGCTGATCTCGAGGAGGGCGCTGGGGCTGGAGCGGGTGACGTTGGCACGGTCGCCGATGGCGAGGCGGGCCAGGGTCAGGAAGGCGTCCGGGTCGATCTCGGGGTGGTAGGCGAGGATCTTCAGCACCGGCTCCGCGGCGGCTTGGTGGTCCGGGCCCAGCAGTTCCTCGGCCGGGGCGAGGCTGTCCGGCGTCTCCATGTGCAGCTTCGGGTACGCCGGCTCCTGGTAGAAGCCGTAGGTCTGCTCCACCGCGTACACGGTGCCCGGTGCCGCGTCGCGCAGCAGCCGAACGGCGTCCAGGGCGTTCTCCCGGGCCAGCTCCCGCACCTTCACGAACCGGTGGGCACCGGGGCCGCCGTGCAGGTCGACCACGGCGGCGCCGTTGCCGCAGATCGCCAGGCCGTGACCGTGCACGTGGTCGCTGACGACGTCCATCCAGCGGGCCGGGCGACCCGTGACGAAGAAGACCTCGATGCCCGCCTCCTCGGCGGCGGCCAGCGCGGCGACCGTACGAGGGGACACCGACTTGTCGTCGCGCAGCAGAGTGCCGTCGAGGTCGGTGGCGATCAGTCGCGGCGGGAGGGTCTCGGCCGCGGTCTCGGGCTGTCGGGTCGCTGAGGTCACCCGGCCATTGTCCCGCACATGTCTGCACGGGCGTGCGGGGCTCCGCACAGGTGAGTGGATAACGCTCCCACCAGGAGCCCCTCATGAGCAGTCGCTTCCCCCTGGCCCCTGAGCAGAGGCCCTCGGCAGCGGTCTCGGCGCATCCCCCGCCTCAGCGCAGCTGCGCCGGCGCCTCCATCGCGATCTGCTCGAAGACCTTCTCGTCCGCGGCGAAGGGGGAGTCGGGGATCGGCCAGTGGATCACGAGCTCCGTGAAGCCCAGCTCCCTGTGCCGTCCGGCGAAGTCCACGAACGCGTCCAGGGACTGGAGAGGGCCGACACGGTCCGGTGTGAAACCGGTGAGCAGCACCCGATCGAGATCGGTCATGTCCCGGCCGACCTCGGCGCAGATGTCGTCGAGCCTCTCCGTCTGCCCACGCATGGCCTGAACCGACTGCTCAGGCGTGCCGTTCTCGTACAGCTTCGGGTCGCCGGTGGTCACCCAGGCCTGCCCGAACCGGGCGGCCAACCGCATCCCTCGTGGCCCGGTCGCCGCCACGGCGAACGGCAGCCTGGGGCGCTGCACACAGCCGGGGATGTTCCGCGCCTCGTGGGCGGAGTAGAAGTCGCCCTCGTACGAGACGGCGTCCTCACAGAGCAGCCGGTCGAGCAGCGGGACGAACTCGGCGAAGCGGTCGGCGCGCTCGCGCGGGGTCCACGGCTCCTGGCCGAGCGCGGTGGCGTCGAAGCCGGAGCCGCCTGCTCCTATGCCCAGCGTGACCCGCCCGCCGGAGATGTCGTCGAGGGAGATCAGCTCCTTGGCGAGCGTCACGGGGTGCCGGAAATTCGGAGAGGTCACCAGGGTGCCCAGCCGCAGCCGGTCGGTGACGCTCGCGGCGGCCGTGAGGGTCGGCACGGCGCCGAACCACGGGCCGTCCCGGAAGGTGCGCCAGGACAGGTGGTCGTAGGTGTACGCGGTGTGGAAACCGAGCTGCTCGGCGCGCGTCCAGGCCGCGCGGCCGCCTTCGTGCCAGCGGCGGTACGGGAGGATCACGGTGCTCAGACGCAGACTCATGAGATCGAGCCTAAGGGAGCCCGGTGGGTCGCCCGTGTTTCACGTGAAACCCGTCACCCTGAGTTTCTGATCACACAAGTCGTGTCAGTGCGGTCCGGGAAAGCGCAGGTAGCGCGGCGGTACCGCCTCGGTGAGCCACACCCCGTTGGCGCTGACGTGAAAAACGTGACCGTCGGCGTGCATGGCCGACGCGTCCACGCCGAGCACGACCGGCTGCCCCCGGCGGGATCCGACCCGGGTCGCCGTCTCCCGGTCGGGTGAGAGGTGCACGGCGTGCCGGCGCATGGGCCGGAGTCCCTCGGCGCGGATCGCGTCCAAGGAGGCGGCGACAGTGCCGTGGTAGAGGTGTGCGGGCGGGGTGGCCGGCGCGAGCCCGAGGTCGACCTCCACGCTGTGGCCCTGGCTGGCGCGGATCCGGGTGCCTGCGACGGCGAAACGCCGCTTGTCGTTGGTGGCGACGACTTGGTCCAGTTCGTCGCGGGTGAACCGGAAACCGTGCGCGGCGGCCGCGGCGATCAAGGTGTCGATCTCGACCCAGCCGGCCTCGTCGAGCGTGAGCCCGATGCGTTCCGGCTGGTGGCGCAGATGCTTCGACAGATACTTCGACACCTTCACGGTGCGTCTTTCGTCCATCCCATCAGGGTGCGGGAGAGACGCGAATCACGCGATCGAGTTTCATCTCCGAGGTTTGATCCACAGCCAAGTATGGTTATCCACAGGGGAATTGGCAGTTCTGTGGACAACTGGCCTTCGCCGCACGGCCTTTGGGGCCTCGGCCTCACACCGGTGGCTTCATCCGCGCCAGGCTCCGCAGTGCTCCCGGTGCCCACCGTGACAGCCACCGCGCACCCCGCGCCTCCGGGGTCACCGGCACCACCGCCTCATCGCGCGTGACCGCACGCAGGATCGCACGGGCGACCTTCTCCGGTGGATAGTTCCGCAGCCCGTACAGGCGGGCGGCGCGCTTCTGCAGCCGCTTCTCCTCCAGGGCGTCGACGCCGGCGAAGTGCGCCGTCGACGTGATGGCGGTGTTCACGATGCCGGGGCAGACCGCCGTCACGCCGATCCCCCGCTCGGTGAGCTCCGCCCGCAGGCACTCGCTGAGCATCAGCACGGCCGCCTTGGAGGTGCTGTACGCGGGCAGCGCCCGGGACGGCTGGTACGCCGCGGCCGATGCCACGTTGACGATGTGGCCGCCCTGCCCGCGCTCGGCCATCCGCCGGCCGAAGAGCCGGCATCCGTGGATGACACCCCACAGGTTGACGTCGAGGACCTTCTTCCAGTCCTCCGGGGTGGTGTCGAAGAAGGAACCGGACAGTCCGATCCCGGCGTTGTTCACGAGGACGTCCACCACCCCGTGCTCGGCGGTGCTTGTCGGCGAGCTTCTCCATGGCCTGCTCGTCGGAGACGTCGACCGTCTCCGCCCAGGCCCCGGGGGCGCCCAGCAGGCGGCAGGACCCGGCGGTGCGGACCGCCGCCTCCTCGTTCCGGTCGACGGCCACCACGCGCGCGCCGGCCTCGGCGAACGCGAGCGCGGTCGCCCGCCCGATACCGCTGCCCGCCCCGGTGACCAGCACCAGCTGCCCGCCGAACCGCTGGGCGTGCTCGCCGGCCGCCGCCACCGGGGACCGTCCGTTCTCGACGGACGTCACGAACTCCTCGATCCACGAGGCCAGTCGGTCGGGGCGGGTCCGCGGGATCCAGTGCCCCGCCTGGATCGTCCTGCGAGTCAACCGCGGAACCCACTGCTCCAGCTCGTCGTGGAGCCGCTCCGAGAGGAACCGGTCCTGCAGGGGCGTGATGATCTGCACGGGCGCGTGGGCGTGGGCGTCCGGACGTGGTGCGCGCAGCCGGGGCCGGACGTTGTCCCGGTACAGCCAGGCCCCGTGGGCCGCGTCCGAGGGCAGGGACGCGGTGGGGTAGTCGCCCCGGGGCACCTTCTCGACGCGCTCCAGCACCCGCGGCCAGCGCTTGCCGAGCGGGCCGCGCCAGGCCAGCTCGGGCAGCGCGGGCGTGTGCAGCAGGTACACGTACCAGGACCGGGCGCCCTGCCCCAGCAACTGGCCGACCCGGCGCGGGGTGGGACGCTTCACCCGCCGGTCGATCCAGTGGCCGAAGTGGTCGAGGGAGGGCCCGGACATCGAGGTGAAGGAGGCGATGCGGCCCTTCGTGCGCTCGACGGTGGTGAACTCCCAGGCCTGCACCGATCCCCAGTCGTGCCCGACCAGATGCACCGGCCGGTCCGGGCTCACCGCGTCCGCCACGGCCAGGAAGTCGTCCGTCAGCTTCTCCAGCGTGAAGCCGCCCCGCAGCGGCCGCGGCGCCGTCGACCGGCCGTGGCCGCGGACGTCGTACGCCACCACGTGGAAGCGTCCGGCGAGCCGCCCGGCGACCTCGGACCACACCTCCTTGCTGTCCGGGTAGCCGTGCACCAGAACGACCGTCGGCCGCCCCGGATCACCCATCTCGGCCACGCACAGCTCGACTTCGCCGGTCCGCACCCAGCGCTCCCGCGCACCCGTCAGCAACGTCATCCGGCGAATCTGGCAGTTGTTAGAGAGTTCGTCAATAGAAGGTTCCCGGCCGTGGTAACTCTGAAGAACCAGCTCCCCTAGGGGCCCGTAATACTCAGGGCTGACCCCAAGACAGCTCTGCGGAGTGATGCCCGCCACGCACACGGCCCCTACCTTCGGAGGGTGACTGTGATCGCGACCGAAAGCCTGAGCAAGCGGTTCCCCCGGGTGACCGCGCTTGACCGGCTCTCCGTGGACGTCGGGCCCGGTGTGACCGGACTCGTCGGAGCCAACGGAGCCGGCAAGTCCACACTGATCAAGATCCTGCTGGGTCTGTCCCCCGCCACCGAGGGCCGCGCCGAAGTGCTCGGTCTCGATGTCGCCACCAAGGGCGCCGCCATCCGCGAACGGGTCGGCTACATGCCCGAGCACGACTGCCTGCCGCCGGACGTCTCGGCCACCGAGTTCGTCGTCCACATGGCGCGCATGTCCGGTCTGCCGCCCACCGCCGCGCGCGAGCGCACGGCCGACACCCTGCGCCACGTCGGCCTGTACGAGGAGCGCTACCGCCCCATCGGCGGCTACTCCACCGGCATGAAGCAGCGCGTCAAGCTCGCCCAGGCCCTGGTCCACGACCCGCAGCTGGTCTTCCTGGACGAGCCGACCAACGGCCTCGACCCCGTCGGCCGCGACGAGATGCTCGGCCTGATCCGCCGGATCCACACCGACTTCGGCATCTCGGTCCTGGTCACCTCCCACCTGCTCGGCGAGCTGGAGCGCACCTGCGACCACGTCGTCGTCGTGGACGGCGGCAAGCTCCTGCGCTCCAGCTCCACCACGGACTTCACGCAGACCACCACGACCCTCGCCATCGAGGTCACCGACACCGACGAGCACCCGGACGGCACCCGCGCGGCCCGCGAGGCGCTGCACGCGCGCGGGGTGACCGTCGAGGACGGCAGCGGCCTGCCGGGCGCCGGCCACGTCCTGCTGCTCACGGCGCAGGGCGACGAGACGTACGACCTGGTCCGGGACGTGATCGCGGACCTCGGTCTCGGCCTGGTGCGCATGGAGCAGCGCCGGCACCACATCTCCGAGGTCTTCACCAGCAGCGACGAGCGCGAGCAGCGGAAGGAGGCGGTCGGCCATGGCGCTTGAGCACTCCACGGGGGCACCCGCCCCGGCACCGGGTGACCAGACCCGCATCCACAACATCGGCTACCGCAACTACGACGGCCCGCGCCTCGGCCGCGCCTACGCCCGCCGCTCCCTGTACTCGCAGTCCCTGCGCGGCTCCTACGGCCTCGGCCGCTCGGTCAAGTCCAAGGTGCTGCCGATGCTGCTGTTCGTGGTGATGTGCGTGCCCGCGGCCATCATCGTCGCCGTGGCGGTCGCCACCAAGGCCAACGCCCTCCCGCTGGACTACACGCGCAACGCGATCGTCATGCAGGCGGTCATCAGCCTGTACGTCGCCTCGCAGGCACCCCAGTCCGTCTCGCGGGACCTGCGCTTCAAGACCGTTCCGCTGTACTTCTCGCGGCCCATCGAGACCGCCGACTACGTCCGCGCCAAGTTCGCGGCACTGGCCTCGGCGCTGTTCATCCTCACCGCCGCGCCCCTGCTCGTGCTCTACGTGGGCGCGCTGCTGGCCAAGCTCGACTTCGCCGACCAGACCAAGGGATTCGCTCAGGGACTCGTCTCCGTGGCACTGCTCTCACTGCTGTTCGCAGGCATCGGCCTGGTCATCGCGTCCTTCACTCCGCGCCGCGGCTTCGGCATCGCGGCCGTGATCGCCGTGCTGACCATCACCTACGGCGCGGTCTCCACCCTCCAGGCCATCGCCGACGCCCAGGGCAGCGGCGACGCCGTGCCGTGGATCGGGCTGTTCTCGCCGATCACGCTCGTCGACGGTGTGCAGTCCGCCTTCCTGGGCGCGACGTCCGCCTCCCCGAGCGGGGTGGGCCCGAGCACCGCCGAGGGCCTCGTCTACGTCGCCGTCGCCCTGGGCCTGATCGCGGCGAGCTACGGCCTCCTGATGCGCCGCTACAAGAAGGTGGGAATGTGACCACGCTCAACATCGACCACGTCTCCCGCTGGTTCGGCAACGTGGTCGCCGTCAACGACATCACCATGACCATCGGCCCCGGGGTCACGGGCCTGCTCGGCCCCAACGGCGCCGGAAAGTCCACCCTCATCAACATGATGGGCGGCTTCCTGGCCCCCTCCACCGGCACGGTCACCCTCGACGGTCAGGCCGTGTGGCGCAACGAGCAGATCTACAAGCACATCGGTGTCGTGCCCGAGCGGGAGGCGATGTACGACTTCCTCACCGGCAAGGAGTTCGTCCTGGCCAACGCCGAGCTGCACGGCCTGGGTGCCAAGGCGGCCCAGAAGGCGCTCGCCACGGTCGAGATGGAGTACGCCCAGGACCGCAAGATCCAGACGTACTCCAAGGGCATGCGCCAGCGCGTGAAGATGGCCTCCGCGCTGGTCCACGACCCCTCGCTGCTCCTGCTGGACGAGCCGTTCAACGGCATGGACCCGCGCCAGCGCATGCAGCTGATGGACCTGCTGCGCCGCATGGGCGACGAGGGCCGCACGGTCCTGTTCTCGTCCCACATCCTCGAAGAGGTCGAGCAACTCGCCTGGCACATCGAGGTCGTCGTCGCCGGCCGGCACGCCGCCAGCGGCGACTTCCGCAAGATCCGCCGCCTGATGACCGACCGGCCGCACCGCTACCTGGTGCGTTCCAGCGACGACCGCGCCCTCGCGGCCGCGCTGATCGCCGACCCGTCGACGGCCGGCATCGAGGTCGACCTCGCCGAGGGCGCGCTGCGCATCCAGGCCGTCGACTTCGGACGCTTCACGGCCCTGCTGCCGCGGGTGGCCAGGGACCACGGCATCCGGCTGCTCACGGTCTCGCCGTCGGACGAGTCCCTCGAGTCCGTCTTCTCGTACCTCGTCGCGGCGTAGGAGGCCCTGATGTACGACCCCACAGTCGCCCGGCTCACCTACCGGGCCCTGCTCGGCCGGCGCCGGGCCCTCATCCTCGGCGCCCTGCCGATGCTGCTGATCGTGATCGCCGTGGCGGTGCGCGCTCTGGCCGGAGCGGACGACCAGACGGCGTCCGACCTGCTGGGCGGACTCGCCCTCGCCACGATGGTGCCGATCATCGGCGTCATCGCCGGGACGGGCGCGATCGGCCCGGAGATCGACGACGGATCGGTGGTGTACCTGCTGTCGAAGCCGATCAAACGACCGACGATCATCTTCACCAAGCTGATCGTCGCGATCGCCGTGACGATGGTGTTCTCCGCGGTGCCCACGCTCATCGCCGGCTTCATCCTGAACGGCAACGGCCAGCAGGTCGCCGTCGCCTACACGGTCGCCGCGCTGGTCGCGTCCATCGCGTACGCGGCCCTGTTCCTGCTGCTGGGCACGGTCTCCCGGCACGCGGTGGTGTTCGGCCTCGTCTACGCGCTGGTCTGGGAGGCCCTGTTCGGCTCCCTGGTGCCGGGCGCGCGCACGCTGAGCGTCCAGCAGTGGTCGCTGGCAGTGGCCCAGAAGGTGTCCGGCGGGGACCTGGTCTCCTCCGACGTGGGCCTGACCACGGCGACGGTGCTGCTCGTCGCCGTCACGGTGCTGGCCACCTGGTACGCCGGACAGAAGCTGCGTTCCCTGACGCTCGCGGGCGAGGAGTGACGTGCCCCGGCCTTGACGGGGGCTTCATCTCCGCCGGGGCACACTGGGCGAACGGGATGTAGGGGAAGCACAAAAGGAGTTGGACGGCTGGGAGGACGGACATGGCGGGCGAGAGCGCTCAGTACGACGACCGCGGCACGTACGGTTCCGGGTCCGATGACGGCACCCGGGACGAGCTCGACGGTGTCGTCCTGGACGAGGACTTCATACGCTCCGCCGGAACCTCCGAGCCGTCCGCCCGGGCCCGGATGCTCGCCGCGAAGTGGAGCCGCGAGGAACCGGAGCCGCAGCCCTGGCGGTCCGACGAGCCGCCCGCGGGCTGGTTCTTCAGCAAGGCCCGCCGTCGCAGATGGCGCAGGCGCTAGCCGCCCGCGTCGTCGGAGCCCGTCGCCGTTTTATTCGGTGGCGTCCAATTCGCCCGGCAGGCAAAGTGGTTGTCGTCAGCGCCGGGCCCGATCGGTCCGGAGTCACGAGCCGGGAGAGGAGCGGGACGATGTCCATGCACGGCAGTACGTCCAGCTCCCTTCAGGGCAGCCGGCGGCGGGATCCGGAGTAGCCACTACCCCTCCGTGGAACCCGCCCATACGGGGAGCTGCCCGGGGCGGCCGCTTCGAGCACGCGAATCGCACATCGCGTGGGCCGCCCACCCGGAGGATTGGCCGAGTGGTAAGGCACTGGCTTGCTAAGCCATGGTCGGGTCGAAAGGCCCGCGCACGTTCGATCCGTGCATCCTCCGCCGAACACCATCGAGCCCTGGGTATCGGGCCCTGAGCACTGGCCTCGAGCTGCGGGCTCCGACCGCCGGGCCCGGGGTTCAGCCCAGCAGTCGCTCCAGCACCACCGCGATGCCGTCCTCGTCGTGGGAGGACGTCACCTCGTCGGCCACCGCCTTCAGTTCCTCGTGGGCGTCCGCCATGGCGACGCCGTAGGAGGCCCAGGCGAACATCGGTATGTCATTGGGCATGTCACCGAAGGCGATCGTGTCGGCCGCCTTCAGACCGAGCCGACGGGCCGCCAGGGACAGCCCCGTCGCCTTGGACAGGCCGAGGGGGAGCAGCTCGACGATGCCCGCGCCCGCCATGGTGACGTTGACGAAACCGCCCGCGGTGCGCGTGGCCGCCTCACAGAGCTCGTCGTCGGACAGCGTCGGGTGCTGGATGTACAGCTTGTTCAGGGGAGCGGTCCACAGGTCCGACGCGTCCGTGAAAGGCGTGGCGGGCAGGGTGCCCTGCACCGCGTAGCCCGGGCCCACCAGCACCTCGCCGTCGAGGCCGTCGCGGCTCGCCGCCAGGTGGAGCGGGCCCACCTCCGCCTCGATCTTGGCCAGCGCCACTCCGGCCAGCTGCCGGTCCAGCGTCACCGACGTCAGCAGGCGGTGCGCGCCGGCGTCGTAGACCTGTGCGCCCTGGCCGCAGACGGCAAGGCCCTGGTAGCCGAGGTCATCGAGGATGTGCCGGGTCCACGGGACCGCGCGGCCGGTGACGACGATGTGCGCGGCGCCCGCCGCGGTGGCCGCGGCGAGCGCGTCACGGGTGCGCTGCGACACCGTGTCGTCGGAGCGCAGCAGCGTCCCGTCGAGATCGGTGGCGACGAGCCGGTACGGGAAGGCGCCCGGGGAAGCCGTGCCGCTCACTTGGCCACCGGCTCCAGGACCTCCCGGCCGCCCAGGTACGGACGCAGCACCTCGGGCACGCGCACCGAACCGTCGGCCAGCTGGTGGTTCTCCAGGATCGCCACGATCGTGCGCGGGACGGCGCACAGCGTGCCGTTCAGCGTGGCCAGCGGGCGGACCTGCTTGCCCTCACGGACGCGGATCGACAGGCGGCGGGACTGGAACTCGGTGCAGTCCGAGGTCGAGGTCAGCTCGCGGTACTTGCCCTGGGTCGGGATCCACGCCTCGCAGTCGAACTTGCGGGAGGCCGAGGAGCCCAGGTCTGCGCTCGCCACGTCGATCACGCGGTACGGCAGCTCCAGCGAGGTCAGCCACTGCTTCTCCCACTCCAGCAGGCGCTGGTGCTCGGCCTGCGAGTCCTCGGGAGCGACGTAGGAGAACATCTCGACCTTGTCGAACTGGTGCACGCGGAAGATGCCCCGGGTGTCCTTGCCGTGCGAGCCGGCCTCGCGGCGGAAGCAGGGCGAGAAGCCTGCGTAGCGCAGCGGGAGACGGTCGGCGTCGAGGATCTCGTCCATGTGGTACGCCGCGAGCGCCACCTCGGACGTGCCGACCAGGTAGAGGTCGTCGTCGGCGAGGTGGTAGACGTCCTGCGCGGCCTGGCCGAGGAAGCCCGTGCCCGCCATGGACTGGGGGCGGACCAGCGCCGGGGTCAGCATCGGGGTGAAACCGGCCGCGGTGGCCTGCGCCATCGCCGCGTTCACGAGGGCGAGTTCCAGGAGCGCGCCGACGCCGGTCAGGAAGTAGAAGCGCGAGCCGGAGACCTTGGCGCCGCGCTCGACGTCGATCGCGCCGAGGAGCTGGCCGAGCGCCAGGTGGTCCTTGGGCTCGAAGCCCTCGGCGTCGAAGTCGCGGATCGTGCCGTGCGTCTCGAGGGTGACGAAGTCCTCCTCGCCGCCCACGGGCACGTCCGGGTGCACGAGGTTGCCGAGCCGCTGGAGCAGTTCCTGGGTCTCGGTCGCGGCCGCGTCGCGGTCCGCGTCGGCGGCCTTGACATCGGCGGCGAGCTGGCCCGCCTTCTTCAGCAGCTCGGCCTTCTCGTCGCCGGCCGCCTTGGGGATGAGCTTGCCGAGCGCCTTCTGCTCGGCGCGGAGCTCGTCGAAGCGGACGCCGGACGACCTGCGCCGCTCGTCGGCAGACAGGAGGGCGTCGACGAGCGCGACGTCCTCTCCACGGGCGCGCTGCGACGCGCGCACACGGTCGGGGTCCTCACGGAGCAGGCGAAGGTCAATCACGCGCCCAAGGCTACCGGTGCGGGATGACCGCCCACGACTCACTATTCCGCTCGTGCCTTACGTACCGTTATGAGTGAATTGCGCGCAGTGTCAATGAAGAAGACGTCTCTCCCCGGAACGTGGCATCCGGCGGGCGTCATCTTGACTGTAATCCCTTGGGCGGCATGGGACTTGGGGTTCAGTTGTCCACAGCGATCCCCATCCGGCAAGAGTTATCCACAGGCTGTGTGGAAGATCTGTGGACTACGGAATCGATCACTCCGAATGGTCGGACCGTCCCAAGAATTCCCGTGACAAACCCCCTCTACTCTCACTTTCGAGTGGAAGTGGGTCACCTCGAAGGGTTACGCAAGGGAAAACAGTGGACGAAGGGTGACCTGCCCGGTGATGGACGCATCAAGGGCCAGTAGGGCGATTTGTCGACTGACTCACGCTTGGTTGTCGACTTGTCCCCAGGTCGAGAAGCGGACCTGTGGATAACTTCTGTGGATAACGACAATCAGCAGGTGTGACCAGCTCGGAACGGGCGGGAGCGGACTAGAAACGCCCGTCCTGGCACCGCGCGACCCAGTCCGCCGCCCCCGCGAACTCCTCGTCGGACGTCCCCAGCCGCGGCGGCTGCACATCCGCCGGCCGCATGTCCGCGCGCGGGTAGGAGCCCAGGTAGCGCACCTGGAGGCAGATCCGCTTCAGACCCATCAGGGCGTCGGCCACCCGGCGGTCGGAGATATGACCCTCGGCGTCGATGCAGAAGCAGTAGTTGCCGATGCCGGCGCCGGTGGGCCGGGACTGGAGCAGCATGAGGTTGATCCCGCGGGTGGCGAACTCACCCAGCAGGTCACGCAGGCCGCCGGGGTGGTCGTCGCGCTGCCACAGCACGATCGAGGTCTTGTCCGCTCCGGTCGGCGCCGCCGGCCGGGCGGGCCGGCCCACCAGCACGAACCGCGTCTGGGCGTTCTCCGCGTCGTGGATCTGGGTCTCCAGGGCCTCCAGACCGTAGCGGGCCGCCGCGAACTCCCCCGCGAAGGCGGCGTCGTACTGCCCCTCCTGGACCAGTCGGGCGGCGTCCGCGTTCGAGGCGGCCGACTCCCAGTGTGCGTCGGGGAGGTGCTTCTTCAGCCAATTGCGCACCTGAGGCTGCGCGGCCGGGTGGGCGGAGACGGTCTTGATGTCCGACAGCTTCGTGCCCGGGCGGACCAGCAGCGCGAAGGTGATCGACAGCAGCACCTCGCGGTAGATCATCAGCGGCGCGCCGGCGACCAGTTCGTCGAGGGTGGTGGTGATACCGCCCTCGACGGAGTTCTCGATCGGCACGAACGCGGCCTCGGCCTCACCGGCGCGTACCGCGTCGAGCGCGGACTGGACGGACACGTAGGGGATGAGCTCCCGGGTGGCGGCCTCGGGAAGCGTGCGCAGGGCGACTTCGGTGAAGGTGCCCTCAGGGCCGAGATACGCATAGCTCGCTGGCATGACCTCACCCTAATGGGCTCGCGGAAGCGCCATCCCCCACACGCACACCCAGGGGTGAACTCTCACCCCTCCAGCAACTTCTGCCCCACGTACTCCCCCTCGGCGGCCCCGCCCGGCACCGCGAACAGTCCGCTCGACTCGTGCCGGATGAACTGCGACAGGGCGTCGCCTCGGTCGAGCTTGCGCTGCACCGGAACGAAGCCGCGCAGGGGATCGGCCTGCCAGCAGATGAAGAGCAGACCCGCGTCGGGCACCCCGTCGGCGTCGATGCCGTCGTGGAAGGAGAAGGGACGGCGGAGCATCGCCGCGCCGCCGTTCTGATCGGGCCGGGTGATGCGGGCGTGGGCGTTGATCGGGACGACCAGGTTGCCCTTGGCGTCCGTCTTCTCCAGGTCCATCGCGGTCGTCTCGGTGCCGCCGGACAGGGCCGCCCCGTCGGACTTGCGGCGCCCGATCACGTCCTCCTGCGCCTTGACGGAGAGCTGCTCCCAGTCGTCGAGGAGCATGCGGATCCGGCGTACGACGGCGTAGGAGCCGTTCGCCATCCAGGACGGTTGGCCGTTCTCCGGCTTCTCCGGCACGAAGATGCGCTGGTCGAAGTCGGACTCGGACGGCTTGGGGTTGCGGGTGCCGTCGATCTGGCCCATCAGATTGCGGGCCGTCATGGGGTGGGAGGTGGCGCCCGGCGAGCGGTTGAAGCCGTTCATCTGCCAGCGCACCTTCGCCGCCCGGCCCGCGTCCTTCTGGATCGCGCGCAGGGCGTGGAAGGCGACCAGGGCGTCGTTGGCGCCGATCTGCACCCACAGGTCACCGTTGCTGCGGTTCTTGTCGAGATGGTCGGACGAGAACTCGGGCAGCGGGTCCAGGGCGGCCGGACGCTGCTTCTCCAGGCCGGTCCTGGCGAAGAAGCTGTGGCCGAAGCCGAAGGTGATCGTCAGCGATGAGGGTCCGGCATCCCGGGCGACGTCCGTGTCCTCGTGAGTGCTCGGCTCACCCGCCATCAGCCGCCGGGCCGTCTCCGACCATCGGCGGAGCAGGGCGGCGGCCTCCTTGCGTCCGGCACCCGCCGCCAGGTCGAAGGCGACGAGGTGGCCGCGTGCCTGGAGGCCGTCGGTGATGCCGGGCTGATGTTTCCCGTGAAACATCGCCCGGTCCGTGCCGAGGGAGGTGAGCGGAGCGGCCGCTTCGGAGGGGGCGGCGGCATGACCCACGGCGGCGCCCGCCGTGCCGAGGACGAGTCCGGTGGCACCGGCGGTACCGAGCAGCCGCCGCCGTGAGATGCCCTCGTGGGCGGGGGCTGCTTCGCTCTCCCCTGGACCGGCCTCGGGGGTGCGGGCCTTCGGAAGGGACTGGTCAGGCATGGTGGTTCAGCCGATCTGCGCGTTCTTGGAGACGGTGACCTCGTCGATGTCGGAGGTCCGCACGGTCACGTCGACCTGCCAGTCGCCGGCCATGGGGATCTGCACTCCGCTCGCCGACCAGTGTCCGGTCGCGAGGTGGTCGGGGACGACGGGCAGGGGCCCGATGTCCTTGGCTTTCAGGGTGAACTCGACCTTGACCTCGGGGATGTCGAAGGCCCGGCCGTTGGGACGCTCCACATAGACGTGCATCTCGTTGTCGCCCACGCGTGCGGGGTCGAGGTCGATCGTGACGATGCCCTTGCCGTCCTCGCCGCCGGTGTCGAACGGCATGTTCAGGGTCAGCGCCCCGGACGCGCCCGGGTCGGCGGAGGCGGAGGCGGAGGACGAGGTGGCCGCCTTGGCCTCCTGCTCGGTGCGTCCGGGCTCGGTCTGCGTCAGCACGGTGGTGACGGCGAGCAGCACGACCGCGATGCCCGCCTCGGCCAGCACGGAGCGGCGCAGCCCGAAGCGGTTGGGGTCCGCGTCCCGCACCCGCTTCCGGCGTGCGGCGTCCCGGGCGGCTTGCTGCCGGGCGAGCTGCGCGGCGCGTTCGGTGCCGGCGGGCTCGGGGGCGGACTGCTCGTCGGCGTCGAGGCCGGCGTCGGCCTCGTCGTCGCCCGCGCTCTCGCCGGGGGCCTGCCCGCTGCCCTTGCCAGGGGCGTCCCCGGCGGCGGCAGCGGCCTTCACCCCCCGGGTGCTCTCCGCGCCGTCCGCCCGCGCGCCGACCCGCTCCTTCTCCCGTTCCTCCGATACGGCCACCGGCGTCGTCTCCGCCAGCCGTCCCGTCCACCGGCGTGAGATCCACGCGACGCCGACCAGGACGACCACGAGGGCGATCTTGGCGAGGAGGAGCTGGCCGTAGCGGGTGTCGGTGAAGGCGGACCACGAGCCGAGCTGGCGCCAGGACTGATATGTCCCCGTCGCGATCAGGGCGAGGACGCCGCCGAAGGCGACCTGGGAGAAGCGGCGTACGGCCGGTGCGTCGACGGGCGCCTCGGCGGGCGCGCGGTACAGGGCGACCAGCAGCGCGCCGAGTCCGCCGAGCCAGGTGGCGACGGCCAGCAGATGGAGCACGTCGACCGGCATGGCGATGCCCGCCTGCAGACCGACGGAGGCGTGCTCGGACATCGCCCAGCTCGCCGCGAGCCCGGCCGCCACGACGACACCGCCGATCGCGAGCCCGAAGGTCAGGTCCCGCTTCTCCTGGGCGTCTTCCCGCTTGTCGTAGGCGCCGAACAGTACGGCGATGAACAGGGCCGCCGCGGCGAGCAGCAGCAGCCGGGACACCAGGGCCGCGCCGGTCTTGGTCTGCAGCACCTGCCCGAGCAGGGACAGGTCGAAGATGGCGGAGACCTTCCCGGAGCCCGTGAAGGAGCCGCGCAGCAGCAGCAGCGCGAGAGTCGCCGCGGTGAGCGCGACCCATCCGGAGACGACGTACCGCTGCACCGGCCGCACCCCGGAACCGCGCCGCCAGCAGGCGAGTACGAAGGCGGCGCCACCGGCCATCACGATGAACCCGGCGTAGGACACGTACCGCCCGAAGCCGTACAGCCAGCCCACGAGCCCGTCGTCCGTCGACTGCCCGGAGACCGACACGGAGGTCTTGGAGGGGGCCCCGATGGAGAAGGTATAGGCGCCGGCGACGGGATGGCTGTCCGCCGAGACGACCTGGTAGGCCACCGTGTACGTGCCGTCGGGCAGGCCAGAGTGCAGCGGCACGGCGTACGTCGTGCCGCTGACGTTGGCCGGCTTGGCCGTGTCGACGCGCTTGCCCTCCGGGTCGAGGACGCGCAGCGAGTCGTCGGACAGCGCGACCTGTTCGGAGAAGGTCAGCGAGATCCGGGCCGGGGCCTTGTCGACCACCGCCCCCTGCCCGGGGTCGCTGCCGGTCACCGCGGCGTGCGCGGAGGCCGGGCCGGCTCCGGCGAGGAGTGCGCAGGCCGCGGCCAGGAGCAGCAGCACCAGTGTCCGGACGCGGGGGGCGATGGTCTGCGTCACAGGGGTCCCTCCCTCAGTGTCCGGTCTTCGGGGTGTAGGTCGGTGCCTTCACCGGCATCTCGACCTTCACCGGGGCGGAGTGCGCGAAGTGCAGTTCGACGGAGACCGTCTGGCCTTCCCTCGGCTTGCTCTTCAGCTGCTCGAACATCAGGTGATCGCCGCCGCTCCTCAGCTCCAGCCGGCCGCCCGCGGGGATCTTGAGGCTCTTGACCTCCTGCATCACCCCGTCGACCGTCTCGTGCACGGTGACCTGCCCGGCGACGTCACTGGTGACCGAGGTCAGCTCGTCGGCGGCGCCGCCCTTGTTGGTGACGGTGAGGAAGCCGGCCGCCATGTCGTCGGACACCGGCTGTGGCATGTACGCGGAGCGGGCGGAGAGTTCCGGCTTCTCCGAGTCGCTTCCGTCGCCGGAGGCCGAGCCGCCGCAGCCGGCCAGAGCCAGGGATCCGGCTATGACGAGGGCCGTCGGGACGAGTCGCCGCCTCACGGGTTCTCCCCCTTGACGATCTTGGGGAGGTCCTTGGTGTAGTCGTCGACGGTGGCGTCCTCGCCGTAGAGCACATAGCCGCCGTCGGTCTTCGGGGAGAACGCGATGACCTGGGTGCCGTGCTCGGAGACGAGCTTGCCGTTCTTGTCCTTGCGCGTCGGCTCGATGGAGATGCCGAGGGTGCGCGCGCCGGCCTGGATGGTCGAGAAGTCGCCGGTCAGGCCGACGAACTGGCTGTCGATGCCCTTGAGCCACTTGCCGAGCTCGGCGGAGGTGTCGCGCTTGGGATCCGTCGTGACGAAGACGACGCGCAGTTCGTCCTGCTCGGCCTTGGGCAGCTGCTTCTTGGCGACGGCGATGTTGTTCATCGTCAGGGGGCAGACGTCGGGGCAGTGGGTGTAGCCGAAGTAGATCAGCGTGGGCTTGCCCGCGGTCTCCTTGCGGAGGTCGTACTTCTTGCCCTGCGTGTCGGTGAGGACCAGGTCCGGCTTCTCGAACGGCTTGTCGAGGACGGTGGCGGCCTTCTCGGAGCCGGCCTCCTCGGACACCACGGAGACGGGCTTGCCGCTGTCGTCGCCGCTGCCGCAGGCGGTCAGGGTCAGGGAGGCGGCGGCGAGCAGTGCGGCCGCGGCGAAGGTCTTGGTGCGCATAGAAAAATGTCCCAGATGTCGGTGAATCGGCGCGCACCGGGGGTGCCCCCGCCCGGGGGCGGGGATCCGGCGCGCGCCGTCAACGGAAGCAGCCTCAGGCGTCGGACCGCCGGCGCCCGGCGAGCACGCCGTAGGCGACGCCCGCCGCGCCGACCACGATGCCGACGATGCCCAGAACGCGAGCGGTGGTGTCGGTGCCGGCGGCGGAGTCGGAGGCGGCGGTGTCGGCGGAGGTCTTCTCGGCCGACTCGGCGTCGGAGTCCTCGTCGGCGGCCGCGCCGTGGTGGCCGTCCTCGGAGGCCGCGGACAGCTCCAGCACCGGGGCCGGGTTGTCCGGCTCCTCCTTGCCCTTCTGCGGCACCTCGATCCAGCGGACGACCTCCTTGTTGGAGTACGTCTGGAGGGCCTTGAAGGCCAGCTGGTCGGTGTCCTCGGGCAGCTGGCCGACGGAGAGCGGGAACTTCTCGAAGTAGCCGGCCTCGATCCCCTTGCCCTCGGCGGTCCAGGTGACCTTGGTGACGGCCTCGGTGATCTTCTCGCCGTGCATCTCCAGCGGCTTGTCCAGCTTGGACTTGGTGACGTCGATCTTCCAGCCCGGCATGGGCTCCGGCATGACGGAGGCCAGCGGGTGGTCGGTCGGGAAGTTGACCTCGAGCTTGGTGGTCGAGGCATCGTCGCGCTCGTTGGGGACCTTGAAGTCGATGACCGCGTAGCCGCCCTTGGCGGCCGTGCCCTCGGGCTGCACGGTGACGTGCGCGAAGGCGGGGGCGGACAGGGCGAGAACGGTGATACCGGCGGCGGCACCGGCCGCGACGATACGGGAAGCCTTCATGGAAGGGGCACTCCGCTGTGAGTTGGTCTACATGTGGAAGGAGGGATGCGCGCACACGCGCGTGCCGCACGACGGCGGCCCCTCCTCCGCGGAAGCGGAGTGGTGGTGGTCGCGTCGCGTCAGGCGGCGAGGGCGAGTGCGGCGGCGGCAGCCGTGGCGGTCGGCGGGCCGCGCCGGATCACCGTGTGCTGGAGCGCCGCCGTGCGGGGCATCGGGGGTGCGGGCCGAGTGGTGTGCGCCGGGCGCGGGTCGACGTCCGGGGCTCCCGGAAGCCCGGTGCGCAGGGCGCGAACCAGGGCAAGAGCGGCCCGCAGGGAGCGCATGAGCGCCCCCTCGGCGACTCCCTGTGACGACAGCTCGGTGAGTCGCAGCAGAGCCAGGTCGCCGTGACGCAGCAGCCAGCCGGCGGCGAGCGCCGCGAGGAGGTGGCCGAGCAGCATCGGCAGGGACGGCCACAGCGACGCCGACGATCCGGACACGGCGTCCGCGGCCGAATGCGTGTGCGCACCCGTGGACGGCTGGATCCGGGCGTCGGTGAGGATCCTGTGGGCCTGCGCCGGGCTGATCGCCGCCGCCGTCGTGCCGCACACGAACCGCGCGGCCTGCTGGACCAGCGCGGCGTCACCCCCGCCCGCCGGAGCCGAAGTCGTGACGGCGGCCGTACCGTGCTGGCCGAGGCCGAACAACGTGTGCAGCACCGTCTGACCGACCGCGAGCAGTGCCGCGATCCCCGCCAGCGAGCGCACCCGCCCGGCGAGCGGAGCCGCCACGGCGGCCACCCCGAGGAATCCGGCGCCCAGCGTCCACAGTGGGATGCCGTCGCAGGAGGCGAGCGCGTGACCTGCCCCGGCCAGCACGACACAGACCGCGGCGAACACCGCGGCCCGCAGGATCCGGAGCGTGTGTCCGGAGCGCGCCGCGCGCGCGTGGGGGGCAGTCATGGCGGGCTCATCATCGCACTGGCCCCCGAGGCCTCGTGCGGCAGGTCCACAAGATGCCGTACGACCGGAACATCATGTTCTGGCCCCGCGCGCCCCTGGATGCGCCGATACCTTCCCCCCATATACACCGATCAGGACCAGCGCGCATCCGCCGTATGGGCGGCATCACCTCAACTTCACGCTTACGCGGGGGGACTGAGGGCAATACGTAACGGTATGTCGAGCCGCAGCCAGGAGGCTGGAGCATGAGCATTTGGTGGTCACTCCATCTGCGGCGCGAAGCTGCGAGCGTGCCGCTCGCCCGCCGCCTCCTGATCGGCACGATGGAAACCGCGGGCGTCGACCCGGACATCTCCTACGACCTTTCCGTCGCCCTCAGCGAGGCGTGCGCGAACGCCGTGGAGCACGGCGGGGACACAGAGCGCGGCCCCGGCTCGGAGGCGTACCGGGTCACCGCGTACCTCGACGGCGAGAAGTGCCGGATCGAGGTCGCCGACGCGGGCCCGGGCTTCCCCGCGGCCTCGGCCGGCCTGTCCCGCCCGCCGATCCGCCCCGCGCACTCCGACGCGGAGAACGGCAGGGGGCTGTGTCTCATCGAGGAGCTCGCCGACCACGTCCACATCGGCAACAAGCCGGGCCGGGGCGGAGCCGTGGTGAGCTTCGACAAGGTCCTGAAGTGGCGCTCCGACGCCCCGCTGATGGCGGTCTGACCTGCCGCGGCGGGGCGGTGTTTCACGTGAAACAGCCGTGTTCCACGTGAAACACCGCCCATGATGGGCAGCCCTACAGCGCTCCCCAGTCCAGCGTCGTACGCGCCAGCGCCGCCACGTCCGTCAGCAGCGCCAGCCGCGCCGCCCGGACCGCCGGGTCGGGGTCCATGACCAGCACCTCGTCGAAGAAGGTCCCGATCGCCTCGACCAGAGGGGCGGAGACCTCGACCAGCGCGCCGAGATCGTCCTCCCGCCCCTGCAGCGCCTGACGCACCGCCTGCGCGCTCTCGACGAGAGCCAGTTCGGCGGGAGCGGTCAGCAGGGACCCGTCGGCCGCCTCGACACCCCCCTCGGGCAGGATGCGCACCACCCGCTGGAAGGCGGCGGCGAGCGCCTCGAACGCCTCGCTGCCGATATGCCGCTCCAGCGTGGCGAGTGTGTGATCGCCGTGGGCGGGCCGGTCGGCCCACACCAGTACGGCCTGGACGAGTCGGTGTTCGTGCCCGGCGTCCGTGAGCTGCTGCTCGTAGCGCCGGGTGATGAGCTCGGCGGCTTCGGCGACCCGCTCGGCGGGCACCTCGACGCCCTGAGCGGCATACCGCACGGCCGCCGCGCGCAGGCCTTCGCTGACCCGCACTCCGGCCACGGCGGGCACGCTCCGCAACACGTTGAGCAGCCCGATCGCGGCCCGGCGCACCCCATAGGGGTCGGAGCTCCCGGTCGGCGCGGCGCCGATCAGGAACATGCCCGTCACCAGGTCGAACCGATCGGCGAGGGACAGCACGGCCCCCGCGTCCCCGGCCGGAAGGGCGCCACCGGCGGAGCGGGGCTGCTCCATCTCGGCCAGCGCCCGGGCGACCTCCGCGGACTCCCCGGCCCGGCGGGCGTACTCCTCGGCCATGACCCCGGCCAGTCCGGAGAACTCGATCACCATCTGCGAGGCCAGGTCGAACTTGGCCAGCGCGCCGGCCCTCCGCACGACCTCCACCGACTCCTCCGGGAGCCCGGCCCGTCCGGCCAGGTCCTGGGCGAGGGAGGCGAGCCGGACGGCGCGGTCGGCGACCGTCCCGAGCCGGTCCTCGAAGGTCAGCTTGTCCAGCCGGCGCCGGAATTCCTCCGGCGCCACCTTCAGGTCCGCCCGCCAGAAGAACGCGGCGTCCTCGTAACGGGCCCGCAGCACCGCCTCGTTGCCCGCCCGGACCACGTCGTCGTCGCACAGGGCGTTGGCGAAGGTCACGAAGTGCGGCATGAGCCGGTCGCCGTCCAGCACCGGCAGGTAGCGCTGGTGCTTGCGCATCACGGTGGTCAGGACACTCGCGGGCAGTTCGAGGTAGCGCTCGTCGAACGAGCCCCGCACCGCGTACGGGAACTCCAGGATGTCGGTGATCTCGTCGATCAGCCCGGCCTGGTCTTCCACGTCGATGCGCCCGCCCACCTCGGCCGCAGCCTCCAGGGCGCCCCGCACGACCGCGCCACGCCGGGCCTCCCGGTCGAGCAGGATGCCGTGCATGTGCAGGAAGTGCGGGTAGCCCTCGGCGGAGGTCACCCGGACCTCCGGGTAGGGCGCCTGCCGCTGCACCCGCGTGGTGTCGCCGGAGGACAGGGAGGAGACGACCACGGGCAGCGGAGTGCGCCCCAGCAGCGCGAGCAGCCAGCGCACCGGACGCGAGAACGACAGCCCCGGGTCGCTCCAGCGCATGTTGCGCCCGGCCCGCAGCCCGGAGACGACCTCGGCCAGCAGTTCGCTGAGCACCTCGACGGCCGGACGTCCCTCTTCGTGGCGGGTGACCGCCACGTACTCGACCCCGTTGGCCTCGACGACCCGCACATCGGCCGGTTCGGCACCCTGGCTGCGGGCGAAGCCCAGCAGCGCGGGGGTGGGGGCGCCCTCCTTGTAGGCGGCGGCGACCTTGGGCCCGCGCACGGTCCGCATGGTGTCGCGCTCCCGGGGCTGCACACCGTCGACGGTGATCACGATCCGGCGCGGTGTGGCCATCACGTTGATCGCGCCGTGCCCCAGCCGGGTCGCGGCGAGCCTGGCGGTGACCGACTCGCGCACCGCCTCGGTGGTGGCCGGGACGTCGGCGTACGGCAGCTCCTCCACGCCGATCTCGAACAGCAGCGTCTCGACGCCGGGCACCTTGGGCAGCATGGCCCGCTCGGCCGGAGCCGGCGCCGCCGCGAGCCCGAGCGGATGCTCCAGCGCGGCCCGCCGCCGCTCCCACAGCTTGGCCGTCTCGTGCGTCAGCCCGCGCATCAGGGAGAACGCCTTGGCCCGCTCGGTGGTGCTGATCGCCCCGCGTGCGTCGAGGACGTTGAAGGTGTGGCTGCACTTCAGCACGTACGTGTACGCCGGGACGGGCAGCTCCAGGTCCAGCAGGCGCCGGGCCTCGGCCGCGTACGACTCGAACAGCCGGTGGTTGGTGTCGATGTCGGCGTCGTCGAGGTAGTAGCGGCTCATCTCGTACTCGTTCTGGCCGAACACCTCGCCGTAGGTGATGCCCGGCGCGTAGGCGATGTCCTTGAAGTGGGACACGCCCTGAAGGTTCATCAGGATGCGTTCGAGCCCGTACGTGATCTCCACCGACACCGGGTCCAGGGCGACGCCGCCGACCTGCTGGAAGTAGGTGAACTGGGTGATCTCCATGCCATCCAGCCAGACCTCCCAGCCCAGCCCCCAGGCGCCGAGCGCGGGAGAGGCCCAGTTGTCCTCGACGAACCGCACGTCGTGGGCGTTGAGATCGACACCCAGGGCGCGCAGGCTGCCCAGGTACAGCTCCTGCGGATTGCCGGGGTCGGGCTTGAGGATGACCTGGAACTGGGTGTGGGTCTGGAGTCGGTTGGGGTTCTCGCCGTAACGCGAGTCGTCCGGCCGCACGCTCGGCTCCACGTAGGCGACGCTCCACGGCTCGGGACCGAGCACCCGCAGTGCCGTGGCCGGGTTGGCCGTACCGGCTCCGACCTCGGTGTTCAGCGGCTGCGTGATCATGCAGCCGTTGTCGCTCCAGTACTTCTGCAGGGTGAGGATGGCGTCCTGCATGGTCAGCGCCGTCTGAACGTTCTTCATGATGATCGCGCCTGTTCCCCGAGTCGGACCGGCAAGGTCGGCCATGATCTCATACGTCAACTAGCGCTGACCTGCTGTTTCTTGACCGACCGGTCGGACGCGTGCTGGGGGGAGGCCGTTGGGGTGGGTTCCACTTGATCGCCGTGGGCGGGCGCGGGTCCTGTGTGGCTGATCGCGCAGTTCCCCGCGCCCCTTTGGGGACGTGGCCCTCAGCGGCGATGCACAGCCGGCCCACAGCCGGGACCCATCCGTCTGACGGGTGGCACCCCTACATTCCCGGTCCTATGACGGGAACGCAGCACAGCGACGACCGCGAGGACGAGGCACTCGCACGGACCGCCGTCGACGCCCTGTTCGGTCAGCTGGCCCTGGCGCCGAAGCCGGGTCTGCCCGATCCGCGGGAGCGCACGGCCCGGGACCACAGCGCCCTGCGGTGGTCGGCCAGGGCGCTGCTCCCCGGCCTCACCGCGATGGCCGCCACGGCCCGCCGCACGGGCGAGCCCAGCGCCAGTCTCCGCGCGGATCTGGGAGCGATCGGCCGCTCCACCGAACACTCGGTGGCGCTGGCGGGTGGCGGCCATCGAGGCGCCCTGTGGACGCTGGGCCTGCTGGTGGCGGCGGCGGCCCTGCGGCCGGGAGCCGGGGCGGACGACACCATGGCCCTGGCCAAAGAGCTGGCCGCCCACCCGGACCGCCGCGCCCCGCGCCGCCCCTCGCGCGGCTCCACGGTGTCGGCCCGCTACGGCGCGGCCGGGGCGAGGGGAGAGGCCAGGGCCGGCTTCCCGCACGTCCGCCGCGCCCTGACCGCCCTCACCACGTCACGCGCCCGGGGTGCCACAGAGGCCCAGGCCCGGTTGGACGCCCTGCTCACGGTGATGTCCACCCTCCAGGACACGGAACTGCTGTACACGGCGGGGCCGAGGGGGCTACGTCATGTGCAGGCGGGAGCGCGCGGTGTCCTGGAAGAGGGCGGCACGGCAACGCGGCCGGGCACCGAAGCTCTCAGTGCCCTGGACACCGAGCTGACCAGCCGTGCCTGGAGCCCGAGCGGCAGCGCCCCTCTCCTGGCAGGCGCACTGTTCCTGGACGCCTTGGGGGTCAGCCCTTGAGAGAGGCCATCCACGCCTCGACCTCGTCGGACCGCCGAGGCAGTGCCGCACTGAGATTCCGGTTGCCGCCCTCCGTCACGAGGATGTCGTCCTCGATCCGCACCCCGATGCCCCGGTACTCCTCCGGCACCGTCAGGTCATCGGCCTGGAAGTACAGCCCAGGCTCCACGGTCAGGCACATCCCCGGCTCGAGGACACCGTCCACGTACGACTCGACCCGCGCGGCAGCGCAGTCGTGCACGTCCATGCCCAGCATGTGACCCGTGCCGTGCAGCGTCCAGCGCCGCTGCAGACCCAGCTCCAGCACCCGCTCCACGGGCCCCTCGACGAGCCCCCACTCGACGAGCCGCTCGGCCAGCACCCGCTGGGCGGCGTCGTGGAAGTCGCGGTACTTCGCACCCGGCTTCACCGCCGCGATCCCGGCTTCCTGAGCCTCGTACACGGCGTCGTAGATCTTGCGCTGGAGGTCGCTGAAGCGGCCGTTGATCGGCAACGTCCGTGTGACGTCGGCCGTGTAGTACGTGTGCGTCTCCACACCCGCGTCGAGCAGCAGCAGCTCGCCCGAGCGCACGGCTCCGTCGTTGCGCACCCAGTGCAGCGTGCAGGCGTGCGGCCCGGCCGCGGCGATCGTGCCGTAGCCGACGTCGTTGCCCTCCACGCGGGCGCGGAGGAAGAAGGTGCCCTCGATGTACCGCTCGGAGGTCGCCTCGGCCTTGTCGAGGACCTTCACCACGTCCTCGAAGCCACGCACGGTCGAGTCGACTGCCTTCTGCAGCTCGCCGATCTCGAACTCGTCCTTGACCAGGCGCGCCTCGGAGAGGAAGACCCGCAGCTCCTCGTCGCGCTCCGCGGTGACCTTGTCGGTCAGGGCCGCCTCGATGCCGGCGTCGTACCCGCGCACGACCCGCACCGGGCCGGTGGCCTCGCGCAGGGCGCCGGCCAGCTCGCGGACGTCGGAGGCGGGGATGCCGTACAGGGTCCCGGCCTCGGTGAGGGAGTGCCGGCGGCCGACCCACAGCTCGCCCTGGCCGTCCAGCCAGAACTCGCCGTTCTCGCGGTCGGAGCGCGGCAGGAGGTAGATCGTCGCCTCGTGGCCCTCGGCTGCGGGCTCCAGGACCAGGACGCCGTCCTCGGTCTGGTTGCCGGTGAGGTAGGCGTACTCGACGGAGGCGCGGAAGGCGTACTCGGTGTCGTTCGAGCGGGTCTTCAGGTTGCCCGCGGGGATGACCAGACGCTCACCCGGGAAGCGCGCGGACAGCGCGGCCCGGCGGGCGGCGGTCTCGGCGGCCTGGGGGATGGGCTCGAGGTCGCGCAGCTCGGTGTCGGCCCAGCCGCTCTTCATGTTCTCGGCCAGCTCGTCGGACACGCCCGGGTACAGTCCGTTCTTCCGCTGCTTGATCGGCTCTTCGCTCTCGTCCGGGTTCGCCGGTGTGAGCTCCTCGGCCACGGTCATCCTCCTCGATAACGGCACTGGACCACCGTCCACTGTACGGCGGCGGAGAAGGGGGCCCAGGGCGATGACGAGGAGCGTTACTCGAACCGGACCGCAAGCAGGACGACGTCCTCCGCACCGTCGGCCGCGTCCAGCCCGTCCGGCAGCACGCTCCGCAGAACGTGGTCGGCGATGGCGCCGGGGTCGCCGCGCAGAGCCCGGGGCACCGACGCCGCCGCCGCGTGCAGCCGGGCGAAGGCACGGTCGGTGGCCTCGCCGGTGCGGTGCAGCAGCCCGTCGGTGTAGAGCAGAACCGTCTCTCCGGGTTCGGCGAGGATCTCCACGCTGGGCGCCTCCCAGCAGGCGAGCATGCCCAGCGGGGCGGAGACGGACGTCTCGACGAACTCGGTGCGGCGCTGTCCGATCAGCAGCGGCGGGCTGTGCCCGGCACCGGCCAGCGTGATCTTGCGCGCGGCCGGTTCGCAGTAGCCGAACAGCGCGGTGGCCGACCGGGCCGGTTCGGTCAGCCGCAGCAGCAGCTCCAGGTCGGACAGGACGGCGACCGGGTCCTCCCCCTCCATCACGGCGTACGCGCGCAGCGACGCCCGCAGCCGCCCCATCGCGGCGACCGCACTGGGACCCGAGCCGGTGACGGATCCGACGGCGAGACCGAGGGCGGAGTCGGGCAGCGGCAGCGCGTCGTACCAGTCGCCGCCACCGCGCGGGCCGGTGCGGTGCCGGGCCGCGAGCTGGACGCCGCTCACCCGGGGCAGCCGCGCGGGCAGCAGTTCGTCCGACATCGTGGCCATGGACGTGCGGGTGCGTTCCAGTTCGAGGAGGCGGGCCAGGTGCTCGGCGGCGTACCGCGTGTAGAGGCCGGCGAGATGGCGCTGCCGCTCGCCCGGTTCGGCGGGCTCGTCGTAGAGCCAGACGGCGGCGCCGAGGCGGACGGCGGTGTCGGCGGTCAGGGGGAGGGCATAGCTGGCGGCGTAACCGAGGCGGGCCGCGACCGCGCGGTGGCGGGGGTCGAGCCCCTCCTGGGCGAAGAGGTCGGGGTCGGCGATGCCGTCCTCGTCGCCCGGAGGTCCGTCGAGGATCCGGCCGTAGGACATGGCGCTGCGCGGCACGGTCTCGATGTGGCCGAGATCGGCGCGGGCGAGGCCCAGGCCGATGGTGGTGTCCGGGCCGAGTCCGTCGCCGGGTTCCAGGACGACGAGGCCGCGCCGGGCGCCCACCAGGGCGGCGCCGGCCCGCAGTACTTCCTGGAGCGCCTCGTCGAGCGTGGTGGTGCGGGCCAGGCGTTCGGTGAGCTCGTGCAGCGTGGTGAGGTCGGAGACCCAGCCGGCGAGACGGTCCTGGAGCACGGCACCGGCAGGGGCCGGCGGGTTCGCGGGTACGGCCGCGGACGAGCCCGCCGCCACGGGCGCGACAGTGTGTGCGGGTGCCGGAACCGTTGAATCGATTCCGGCCACTTTCGGAGGGTGCGGAGCGTTCATGGCGTCCGGCCTTTCAACCGGCACGTACTGCTCAAAAGCATCGCAAACCCCCATGTCATTCTGCGTCGCCAGCAGTGTCTCCACATGTACACGCACTCGTGAGGAGATGTCCAGCATTGTCCTGCCGGGATTCCTGGTGTCCGTGAGGTGCGAGGGAACAACTCTCCTTCCTCTTGCGGAAATGCAAAGTTGGCTTAAAACTGCCTCAGGGGACGGCTTATTGCGGTCGACTGGGCTTGCTCGACGGAGCGTCACAACGGTCGTGATGGGTACGTACTCGGTGAAGGCCAGGGGTGGTTGAGAACCACCCGGAACCTGGTGACGGAACCGGGCGTCCTATCCACCGACGACCGTGCCCCATCCTCCCGTGGCGGAGGCGGAGAGAAATACGCGCGACGGCAAACGCCATACTTCGCCACCCCCTACGCCAGGCCCGTGCTTTCGACAGACGCAGTATGGGCGGGACGGCCGCGGAGGCAGCCCAAAGCTCGACCCACAGGGGTTCCCCTTGCTTCAAGCAGGGGTGTGATGCGCCAACAGGTACGCACAGTGAAGTGATCGACACATGATGTGATGTGACCACGGTGTTGCCAGGCGTGCAACGGAAAGGAACGAGCGCTCATGCGCGAGATCCTCGGAAGGCGACGCAGGCTCTTGTCTCAGCGCGGCGACGGGAAGCCTGAGCTGATCGACGCGGCCCTGACCTACGCGACGCAGTGGCAGTGGCCCGTACTCCCGGGCGTGGCGGCGGACCCGCAGGGGCACTCCCGCTGCAGCTGCCCCGACCCCGACTGCACGGTGCCCGGCGCGCACCCCTTCGACCCCGGCCTCCTCGCGGCGACCACCGACGGACGCATGGTGCGCTGGTGGTGGGCCAACCGGCCGACCGCGCCGATCGTGCTGGCCACCGGCGGTCTCGCGCCTTGCGCGGTCTCGCTGCCGGCCCTGCCGGCCGCCCGCGCCCTCAAGGCGCTCGACCAGATGGGCATGCGGCTCGGCCCGGTCGTCGCCTCCCCTGCCCGCTGGGCGATCCTCGTCAAGCCGTACTCCATGGAGCAGCTCGGGGAACTGCTCTACGCCAAGGACTTCGTGCCCGGCTCACTCCGCTTCCACGGCGAGGGCGGCTACCTTGCGCTGCCGCCCTCCGAGACGGGCCAGGGCGAGATCCGCTGGGAGCGCGCGCCGCTGCCCGGCTCGGCCTCGCCGTGGGTGCCCGATGTCGAGGCCGTGGTGGACGCCGTGGTCGAGGCACTCACTCGTACGGGTGTGAGCGCGCCCGAGTTCTAGAGCTGCCGGGCGCGCCGAGCCCGGCGCCAGCCCCGGGGCGTTAAGTTCCGGAACCATGCGGCGTCACGCCCGGGGCCGCTCCCGGGAACCTCGAAAGACCAGACTGTTCGCCCTCGCGGGCGTCGTGGCGGCGTGCGCGATCGCACTGCCGCTGGCGGTGGCGTCCGCGGGGCCGGTGGAGTCGCCGGGGGCCGAGCGGGCAGCGGGTTCGGTGGGCGAGGGCACCCGCACGTCCGATTCAGGTGCCGGCTCCCGCGCGTCCGACGCGGGCTCCCGCGCGTCCGGTTCCGATTCCGGTGCCGGCCCCCGCTCGCCGGGTTCCGCTGCCGTAGGGCCTCCCCGGCGTGCCGACGGCAAGGCGCCCGGGGCGCCCTCCGGTGCCCCCGGCCTTCCGGCGCTCGGCCACGGCCTGTCGACCGCCGTGCGCTGCGGTCCCGACCTCATCTCACCCGACGGCGTCGAGGCGCAGACCTGTGTGGTGACGCAGGGGGCCGAGACCTGGGCGCGGACCTACTACCGCAATACGACGGGCGAGGCGCTGGACGCCGTCCTGAGCCTGATGGGTCCTGGCGACCGCTCGGTGCGGATGATGTGTGCCCTGGAGGCGGGGGACGAGCCGGGGACGTGCGAGACACCTCGGGAGCCCGTACGCGGAAAGCCGGCGGCGTACACGGCCGTCGCGGAGTTCGCCGAGCGGGGCGGGCAGGGACCGCTGCTGCTGCGCTCGGGGAGCAACTAGCCCGCGTGAACAGGTAGTTGAGGAGCTGCTGCGTTCCGTGAACGGATGCAGAGACGCAAAGACCCGGTTGCTGGCGACGGGGGATGCACCAGCAACCGGGCTACAGGAACGGTAACAAGAGATCGGCGGTTCGCAAATTCGAACTCGCCTTTCCAGTCACCGACTGGCTTGTCCCTGACGGGAGTTGTGACCCGGAGGCGGGCCGGCCGGTGGTCCGGCCGGCCGGACCACCGGGGCGGTCGTCAGCTGAGAGTGACCTGCCGGTTGGTGAGGCCGCCGCGGGCGCGGCGCTCGTCCGCGGTGAGCGGCGCGTCCGTCGCCAGGGCGGCGGCGAGGCGCTCGGCGAACTCCGCCGCCGGCTTCTCCACGTCCTCGGCGGTGACCCCGCTGGGCAGGTCCCACACCGGCACCGTGAGCCCGTGAGCGCGGAAGGACCCCACCAGGCGGGTGCCCTCCCCGAGGCTGGAACGGCCAGCGGCGTGCAGCCGGGCGAGGGCGTCCAGCAGCAGTTCCTCGGCGTGCGGCATGACCCACCGCAGATGGTTCTTCTCCGGCGTCTCGCACCAGTACGCGGCGTCCACGCTCTGGAGCTTGACCGTCGGGATGGCCGCGGCGTTGGCCCGCTCCAGGGAGGCGGTCACGTCGGGCGTGGCGTTCTCCGGGTCCGGCACCCAGAACTCGAAGCCGCTGTGCACTTCTGGCTCGAAGGCGCCCTCGGGGTCGAGCAGATCCTGCAACCGCGGGCTGTCGGCCGGGGCACGGCGGCCCTGGACGGGCGTGCCGGGCTGGGCCTCGAGGGCGCGCTGGAGGGTGTCGGCGAGGTCGCGGCTGATGTCGCCGGACGAGGTGTCGTTCTGCAGTCCGATCAGGACCGAGCCGTCGTCGCGGCGCAGCGCCGGCCAGGCCATGGGAAGGACCGTGGCCAGGGTGACCGCCGGGACGCCCTCGGGCAGGCCGTCCTTGAGGGTCAGCTCGACCGTGGCCGCCGGGACCAGCTCGCGCAGGGCCACCCAGTCGCACTCGCCGGGCAGGCCCTCGAAGGGGCGGTGCACCAGCTCGGTCGCGGCGTGCGAGGCGGCCCGGCCGTGGCAGGCCTTGTAGCGGCGGCCGCTGCCGCAGGGGCAGGGCTCACGAGCGCCGACGACCGGAACGTCTCCCTCAGCACCTGCGGTGCGGGCCCCGCCCGAGGTCTGCGGGCGCTTGGCCTTCGTCTGGGGTCGCTTCTTGGCCATCGATGGGTCTCCCGGTTACGGCTCGTCTCGTACGGTCGCGAGCCTAGCCGTTCGTGCCCCGGGTCACGGGGTCCTGTGGACAACACCCGACCCGCGCGGCGTACGCGCTCGGTCTCCGTCGGTCTCGGTCCCTGCCGGTTCCCGTCTCCGTCGGTCTCGGTCCCTGCCGGTTCCCGTCCCCATCGGTCTCGGTCCCTGCCGGTTCCCGTCCCCATCGGTCTCGGTCCCTGCCGGTCTCGGCCCCCGTCGGGTCTCAGTCCCTGCCGGTCCCGGTCCCTGCCGGTCTCAGTCCATGTCCTCGAAGGCGTCCGCGAAGTCCAGCCCGGGTATCTGGGAGACCGCCGGGGCGGCGACGCGCGTCGCGAAGTCGTCACGGCGGTGGCCGGCGTCCGGATCGTGCACGTCGTCGTGGACGATGACCCACACGGTGACCTCGCCGCGGATGTCGTCCCGTACGCCCCAGTCGTCGGCGAGGGCGGTGATGATGTTCAGCCCGCGGCCGCCGTGCGCCGTGACCGACGGGGTCGCGGGGGCGGGGCGGGTCGGGCCGCCGCCGTCCGTGACCTCCACGACGAGCCGGCCGGCCGGCTCCACACGCCACGCGGCACGGACGTCACCGTCACCGGACAGTGCGTCGCCCAGGGGTCTGCCGTGCTTGCACGCGTTGCTCAAGAGCTCGGAAAGGATCAGTACGGCGTCGTCGATGACCGATTCCGCGACTCCACCTCCGCGCAACTGCGTGCGCATCCGGTGTCTCGCTTTCCCCACGCCCGCAGGGCCGTGGGGAACGGCCATGCTCGACGACGTGGGCACCTCCTGTGCCACCACCAACGCCACCCCCGAGACCTCCTTCGCCCCACGCCACGGTGTGGATGCCCCATTGGCCTGTACCGGAAACCGGCCAATCCACGTCCGGTGACGCACTCACCACGACCGAATACGGATCGAACGCGCCGGAGCACTCCCGGTAACCGCTGGCTGGAAATCATCGGTGTGGCCGAGAAGGGAGGATCCCGCCTGGCGCGGCGCGGGGTCAAGAGGTGTGCGTGGGTCTGATGGGACTTGAGAGGTTGGTCGCGCCGGGCCGGACGTCAGCGGCCGAGCTGGTCCAGTACCGCGCGCGGGCGGTTGGTGATGATGGCGTCGACGCCCAGCTCGACGCAGTGGTCGACGTCCCCTGGCTCGTTCACGGTCCACACGTGCACTTGGTGGCCGGCCTGCTTCAGCCGCTCGATGTGCGCGGGGTGGTTGCGCACGATGCGAAGGGAGGGGCCCGCGATCCGTACGCCCGGGGGCAGCCGTCCGTCGCGCAGCCGGGGTGTGAGGAACTGCGTCAGGTAGACCGTCGGAAGCGTCGGCGAGGCGGCACGCACGCGGTGCAGCGAACGGGCCGAGAAGCTCATGACCCGCACCTGCGACTCATCGGGGGAGGCCGGGGCGTCGAGGCCGAACCGCTTCAGCAGGTCCAGCAGCCGGTCCTCGACCTGCCCGGCCCAGCGTGTGGGGTGCTTGGTCTCGATGGCCAGTTCCACGCGGCGCCCGGCGTCGGCGACGAGTTCCAGCAGCCGCTCCAGGGTCAGGACGGATGTCGCCTCGCGGTCCTCCGGGCGGTGCTCCCAGTCGGGTTCCTCGTCGCGTCCCTTCCAGGCCTCGCCCGTCTTCCAGGAGCCGAAGTCCAGGGCGGCGAGGTCGGCCAGCTCCAGCGCGGAGACCGCGCCCCGGCCGTTGGACGTACGGTTGATCCGGCGGTCGTGCACACACACCAGGTGGCCGTCGGCGGTCAGGCGCACATCACATTCGAGGGCGTCCGCGCCGTCCTCGATCGCCTTGGTGTACGCGGCCAGGGTGTGTTCCGGGGCGTCCTCGGAGGCTCCGCGGTGGGCGACGACTTGAATCACGTGCTGTCGTGCGTGGGTCACCGCGTCATGGTGCCACCGAGTGCGGGTACGCGTCCGGTCGGACGGACTCGACGGAGACGCAGGTCCGGACGGAGGCACTGGGATTGCATCCTTTTCGCCGGTAATGACCTATATAAAGAATGGCCTCGGACGCACAGCCACCGCTTATGGTGCCCTGACGGCCTGTGGGAAAAGCTGACGGCATACAAAGGGACAAGCTCAGCTGTATCGCGCCGGACCCGTCGACCGGCGTGAAAAAGCGTGAACGCATGCGACCCGGAAACGGCCGTGGATCTAGGAGAGAAGCTGTGAGCACCGAGAACGAGGGCACCGCGGTACCCCCCGCCCCGTCCGCACCCCCCGTGCCGGTGGACGCTCCCGCTGCTCCGGCGTCCCAGGGACAGGCCCACCAGGGGCCGTACGGACAGGACGCCCAGGGGCAGGCCCCCCAGGGGCAGGGCGCCGGCCACTCCGGCACCTCCTCTTCCGCCCCCGACCCGTCCTGGCCCCCGCCCCCGCCGCCGACCGCCCCGTACGGCGACGGCGGTTCCGGCTCCGGCTCGGGTGGCTGGGGAGCGTCGTACCAGCAGCCGGCGCCGGCGTCCGGCCGCAGGCGCGGCGGTCTGGTCGCCGCGATCCTGGTGGCCGCGCTGGTCGCGGGCGGCGCGGGCGGCGGGCTCGGGTACGTGCTGGCGAAGGACAACGACGAGAGCACGGGTTCGACGACGGTTTCGGCCTCCTCGAACGGCGGCGACGTCAAGCGCGACCCGGGCACGACGGCGGGTGTCGCCGCCAAGGCGCTGCCGAGCACCGTCACGATCGAGGCCGAGAGCACCAGCGGCGAGGGCGGCACCGGCACGGGCTTCGTCTTCGACAAGCAGGGCCACATCGTCACCAACAACCACGTGGTGGCGGACGCGGTGGACGGCGGCAAGCTCACGGCGACCTTCCCGAGCGGCAAGAAGTACGACGCCGAGGTGGTCGGGCACGCGCAGGGCTACGACGTGGCGGTCATCAAGCTCAAGAACGCCCCCTCCGACCTGAAGCCGCTCACCCTCGGCGACTCGGACAAGATCGCCGTCGGGGACGCGACCATCGCGATCGGTGCCCCGTTCGGCCTGTCCGACACGGTGACGACGGGCATCATCAGCGCCAAGAACCGCCCGGTGGCCTCCAGCGACGGCAGCGGCAGCCAGGCGTCCTACATGAGCGCCCTGCAGACCGACGCCTCGATCAACCCGGGCAACTCCGGCGGTCCGCTCCTGGACGCGCAGGGCAATGTCATCGGCATCAACTCCGCGATCCAGTCCACCGGCAACGGCGGCTTCGGCACGGGGCAGTCGGGCTCGATCGGCCTGGGCTTCGCCATCCCGATCAACCAGGCCAGGTATGTCGCCCAGGAGCTGATCAAGAACGGCAAGCCGGTGTACGCGAAGATCGGCGCGTCCGTGTCCCTGGACGACGGCTCCGACGGTGCGCAGATCACCGACCAGGGTGCGGGCGGCGCGGCACCGGTCGAGCCGGGCGGCCCGGCGGCCAAGGCGGGCCTCAAGCCGGGCGACGTCATCACCAAGCTCGACGACCGGGTGATCGACTCGGGCCCGACCCTGATCGGCGAGATCTGGACCCACCAGCCCGGCGACAAGGTCACGATCACCTACGAGCGCGGCGGCAAGCAGCACACGGTCGACGTGACGCTCGGTTCCCGCGTCGGCGACAACTGACCCCCACCCGCCCGCACCGACCCGTTACCCTTGTCCCCGCGCCGCCGATCACGGCCGGCGCGGGGAGGCGTGCCCGAGCGGCCGAAGGGAACGGTCTTGAAAACCGTCGTGGCAGCGATGTCACCGTGGGTTCAAATCCCACCGCCTCCGCGCTGATACCTGTGACGGCCCCTGACCTGAATTCGGGTCGGGGCCGTCGCTGTGTGCGCCCCGGGCTCGGGTGGGTGCCGCTTGGCACTGTGCCGCCATGACGACCACGACAGAGCTCACCCTCTTCGCCGACTACTTCCGGATCCACGTGACCGATGCGAATACGGACGGCGATCTGAGCGACGCGTGGACGACGTGGCCGGCCGCGCAAGCTCCCGCCAGGATCATCAAGCGCTGGTCGCGGACCGGCGGCGAGTTCGACGCGTAGCTCGGGCCTTCAGCCGCTGGCTGTTGTGCCCATCCTCCGTGCCGCACTCTTACGCCGTCCGTTACCCCCTTGGTGGACGACGGACGGGCGCTCCCCGCGCACCCTCGGCAGGCAGGTTGCGGACCGCCCGGTGCCAGGGGCACAGCGATCGGCTCATGCCGCGCCGACTTTAGCTCCGGGTCACAGGGTCATGAAGGGTGAATGCTCGAGGAGAAGGAGCTTGCGCAGTGAGGCGTGGATGCGTGACAGGACGCGGCGACGTGGTGATCCGGGCGCGGACATGGGTCCTCCAGGAGTAAGGTACGCACGCACGCGTACCTCCAGGAAGGTACGCGTGCGTGCGTACCTTGTCGAGAGGCGGAGTGATGGACGCAGGCGAGTTGGCGCACCCTCGGGCCGAGGAGCTGGAGGTGGGCCCCATCCTCCTGGCGCTCGCTGACGAGAACCGGCGTCGGGTCGTGGCTGAACTGTCTGCGCGGCCGGACGAAGAGCGACTCTGCGCCTCCTTCGACCTGCCGCTGAGCAAATCCAGTCGCACACGGCACTGGCGAGTGCTGCGCGAGGCAGGCCTGGTCTATCAGCGCAACGCCGGAAACGGGCTGTACATGCGCCTCCGCAAGGAGGACTTGGAGCGCAGATTCCCGGGTCTGATCCAAGCGGTTGTAGCGGCTGGCTAGGGTTCGTCGAGCCTTCGGTGCGCCGGCACTCGCGGCGGCGGGGAAGCGGTCGGCGGTTCGTCCGCGACCAGCGTGCCAGCCACCAGCCCGTCGGCTGCCGACCCAAGGGATGTCTCGCTGCGAGGGACGACTCTCCGCGAGGGACGACTCTCCGCGAAGGACGACTCTCCGCGAAGGACGACTCTCCGCGAAGGACGACTCTCCGCGAAGGACGACTCTCCGCGAGGGGCGCCCCCCTGTGCGCGGGGCAACGGCAACCCCCTCTCCCCCGTCTTCCGTGTCGGGATTCCACGACGCAGGAGTGTCATGACGAACACCAAGGCCCGTACCGCAGCGCTGATCACCCCCGTCGGGCAGGAGGCCCAGGACGAGGCGAGGGCGCTGGCCGCGGACGGTCGTACGGGCAAGGCCGTCCGGAGGTTGCGCAGGGGCTCGTGGCTCAAGCGGGGCCCGGCCCGGGAGGCCGTGGAGGTGCTGGCCGGCGGGAACGCGTTGCCCACGAGCAACACCCAGGCGCTGGACGCCCTGCGCCGGCTCGATGCCGCGCTGGTCGAGGAGTTGAGCGCGCTGCTCGACGACGGTCAGCAGATCGCCGCGGTCAAACTGCTCCGCGAGCGGACCGGTGTCGATCTGGCCGGTGGCTATCACCTCGTTCTCGAACTGGGCGGCCAGCGGCCGGATATGCGGCGAGCATTACGATCACCGGGGTGTGCCGTTCGGAGAAGGGTGGGTGAGCGCCCTGTGAGTCGGCGCATCGTCGTCGTCACCGCCGTGCACGGCCCTCACGCCCGGTTCCTGCCGGAGGCCTACGCGTCGCTGTGCGCGCAGCGGCTTCCCGATGGCTGGGAATGGCACTGGGTCGTGCAGGAGGACGGGGAGAGCGAGAGCGTCAGACCCCATGTGCCCGTGGACGCCCGGGTGACGTTCCGGCAGGGGCGGGCCGGGGGGCCCGGCGTCGCCAGGACCATGGCGCTGGCACACGGGGACGGCGCGTACGTGAAGGTCCTCGACGCCGACGACCGGTTGACGCCGGGCGCGCTCGCGCGGGATCTCACCGTGCTGGAGGGGGACCCGGACCTCGGCTGGGTCACCTCGCGGGTGCTCGACCTCATGCCCGACGGGTCGACCGTCGGCTTCCCCGGCGATCCCGACCAGGGGCCGATCGAGCGCGGGGCCGTGCTCGCGCACTGGAAGGCCAACGGCTTCCTCGCACAGGTGCATCCCGCCTCGCTGTGCGTGCGGCGGGAGTTGCTGCTCGCCCTGGGCGGATGGATGGCACTGCCCGCCTCGGAGGACACGGGGCTGTTGCTGGCGTTGAACGCGGTGAGCCGGGGATGGTTCTCGCGGGAGGTGGGCCTGCTGTACCGGAAGTGGGACGGGCAGGTGACCGGGCAGGCGGCCCACACCGACCGGGCCGAGCGAGAGGTGCGGATGGCCGTCGTCGAGGCCAGGGCCAGGGCGTTGTCCCGGCTCCGGTGGGGTGCGCCGGCCGCGCTATGAGAGCAGTTCGGTCTGCGCGCGGGCCGTCGGCGCCAGGTCGTGGCGGGTGTACCACTCCGTGCCGAGCAGCCGTTGCCGCTCGGCCGCGGAAAGGGCGGCGATCAGGCCCGGCGCCGCTCCCCGTGCCACCTCGGTGCGGTGGGCCAGGATCGCCTGGATCTTCCGGTCCAGCCAGGGGGTGACGTCGACGGTGGCGGTGACGCGTTCGTCGGGGACCGTCAGGACCGCCTTGCCCACGGGGGCCAGGTGCCCGCCCCATGCCCGGGCGGCCGAGTGCGGGTGCGTGACCAGGTACAGGGCACTGGGCTGCCAGGGCGCTCCGGCGTCCGGGTAGAGGCGTTCCAGGCCGGCGGCGTGGACCGCGAGGGCGGTCACGCGGTGGGTGTGCACATGGTCCTCGTGGCCGGTCAGGTTGCCGTAGGCGTCGTGGGTGACGACGATCTCCGGGCGGAAGTCGCGGAGATGCGCGACCAGTTCTCCCACCGCCGCGTCCAGCGGGACGTCGCAGAAGCGCGGCCTGCCCGGGGCCGAGTGCGGGACGCGGGCGTCGGCGTGGCCCAGCATGCGTGGCGGGCCCGCGCCCAGGATGCGGAGCGCCTCGGCGAGTTCCGCGGCGCGCTCGGTGTCCGCCGCCCAGGTCGCCGTGACGACCGCGGTGCGCTGCCCGCGGACGCGTGGCGGGCGAGGACACCGCCGGCCGTCAGGGACTCGTCATCGGGGTGGGCGAAGACCGCGAGCAGGCTCGGTGCCGTCATCCGCTCTCGCTACGGCCGGTCCGGCGCCGACCGCGGCGTCCCGGTGAAGCCGATCGCCTGGCTCGGGCACTTCTCCGCCGCCTCCAGGACCTCGGGATCCTCGCCCGTCTCCGCACGGCCCGGCCGGACCACCCCGAAGCCGTCGACGAACTCGAAGACCGCCGGGACCCGGTGGGCGCACTCGGCGGAGCCGTAGCAGAGATCGCGGTCCACGAAGACCTTCATGCCTTTTGTCCCCCTCCTGACGGCATCGGGGCTCCGCGGCCGTCCGGAGTTGACTGCCCAGCGGGGGATCGGCTGAACCGGCCCGGCTAGCGCGCGCTCCCGGCGGCCTCCAGCCAGTGGGCGACCCGGCGTACGGCGGCCTCGTCGAGGTGTTCCACCAACGCCCGGACGGTCGTGTCGTCCTCGGGGGAGAGGTCGTAGAGGCCCGCCTTGGTCAGGCCCGCCATGAGGACCTGGTGGCGGCGGCCGGTCATCCGCTCCGCCAGTTTGGCCGGTTCGGCGGGGGAGGGCTCGGGGTCCGGCTGCGCGACAGCGGTCGGCTTCAGCGGGGTGTCGAACCGGTGCCACGCGCCGTCCTTCGGCCCCCACAGGGCGACGGCCACCTCGTCGCCCCGGGCGCGCAGGGTCTGGGTCATCTCGCCGAGGGCGTACAGCACGGGCGCTCGGTGGGGCGACTGGGCGGCCGTCCGCCAGGATCCCTCGGCCGGCCGGTAGAACATCGCGACCCAGCGCGGAGCACCCTGCGGTCGTGGGCTCTCGGGACGTGACTCCACTGCGCTCACCTCTGTACGTCGCTGATGCGTCGCCCGGCCTCTGCTCGCGCCTCGCGTCGGTGCTTGTCCGTGCTCGTCGGTGCTCGTCCGTGCTCGTCCGTGCTCGTCCATCGCTCCGGGAGCGGTACGGCAGGGCGACCATAGCTGACGGGCCGTCAGATTTCCAGGGTCGCCCGGAGGCACGGTCTGCCGAGCGCCGGGGGTGCGGGCGGGATACGCGGGGGTTGCGGGGCGGGGCGCGCCGGGGAGGATCACCACATCGTTCGGTACCGGTCCCTCCCCTCGTGGGGACCGGTACCGAACGGTGGAGCCTCGTCGTCCGGTTCGGACGGGAGCCGGCCACATGGGTGCGCTGCTGTGTCCGGATCCTGCCATTTCCGGCCATGGAGGAGGAGGTTCCGGACCTCAGCGGACGGCATTGCCGCAGGTCAGCCGTATAGAGTGAGTTTTCCGGTCCGGACGTCCAGGCGTGGGAAGTAAGGAGCTGAGACCTTGAGTTCCGACTCGGGGGTACGCATCGCCTTCGCGGAACGCCTCGCACTGCTGTACAAGGAAGCAGGCAACCCCCCTCTCAAGCGGGTGTCCGAGGCGGTCGTCCGGCTCCAGCGGGTCGACGAACGCGGGCGGCCCGTGCGGGTGTCCGCGCAGCGCATCAGCGACTGGCGCCGGGCCCGGAACGTCCCGGCCCAGTTCCCCGCCCTCGCGGCGGTGCTGCATGTGCTGATCCCCGACGCGCGGCGCTCGCGGCCCACACCGGTCTCCCCCGGTCTGTACGACCTCGGCCAGTGGCAGCGGCTGTGGGAACGCGCGGTGGCCGACCCGGTCGGTGAGCGCCCGGCGCCCACCTCGGCCGAGGAGCGGCCCGCGGACGAGTCCGCCTCCACCCCGGGCGGGGTGTGCCCGTACCGGGGGCTGGCCTCCTACCGCCGGGAGGACGCCCGGTGGTTCTTCGGCCGGGAGCGGAGCACGGACGCGCTCGTCACCCAGCTCGGGGCCGTCGCGGGCACGGGCGGCCTGGTCATGCTCGTGGGCGCGTCCGGGGCGGGGAAGTCCTCCCTGCTGAACGCCGGCCTGGTGCCCGCCCTGCGGGACGGCGCGCTGGGCGCTGACGAGGGTGACGGCAGTGACGGCGGTGACGGGCGCGGCCGGCCGCGAGAGGTCGTACAGCTCGTACCGGGAGGTGATCCGCTGGCGGAGCTGATCCGGTGCATCCCCGAGCTGGCCGCCGTCGTCCCGGTCTCGACACCACCAGCAGTAACATCCCCCGGACTTCGGGCAGAAGGACCGGACGCGGCCGCCGGGGAGGGGCCGGATGCGGTCCCCGCAACGGGATCCGACGCGGCCTCCGCGGAGGGCCCAGGCGCTGCCCGCGCGACGGAGGCCGGCGCTGCCCCCGCGACGGAGGCCGGCGCTGCCCCCGCGACGGAGGCCGGCGGGGACCGCGCGACGGAGGCCGGCGTGGCCCCCGCGGCCGGACCTGGCACGGCCTCTCCAGCAGGACGCCCGGACCCCGACACGGCGCCCTTCCCCGATGCCGTTCGTGCCGCCGTCGGCGCCTGGGCCCGGCGCGAAGCGGCTTCCGGGGCCCGTCCGGTCCTCATCGTGGACCAGTTCGAGGAGACGTTCACCCTCTGCCCCGACGAGGCGGACCGGCGCACCTTCATCGAGGTCCTGCACGCCGCCTGCTCGCCCGCGGGCCCCGGCCGGCCGGCCCCCGCGGTCGTGGTGCTGGGCATACGCGCCGACTTCTACGACCGCTGCCTGAGGTACCCGGAACTCGCCGACGCGCTCCAGCACCGGCACATGGTGCTCGGGCCGCTGACCACCGCGGAGCTGCGCGAGGCGGTGAACGGACCGGCCAAGGCCGTCGGCCTGGAGCTGGAACCGGGGCTGGCGGAGCTGATCGTCCGGGAGGTCAGTGCCGACGGCCCGGGCGGGGCGCACGACGCCGGTGTGCTGCCGCTCCTGTCGCACGCCCTGCTCGCCACCTGGCAGCGCCGGAAGGCGGGCCGGCTCACCCTGGCCGGCTACCGCGCGGCCGGCGGCATCCAGGGAGCGGTCGCGGCGACCGCCGAACGGGCCTGGACCGGCCTCGACCCGGCCGCGCGCACCGCCGCCCGGCTGCTGCTGCTCCGCCTGGTGCGGCTGGGCGAGGACACCCAGGCCACCCGCCGCCGCGGAACCCGGCGTCAGCTGGCGGCGGAGTCGGCCGACCCCGGCAAGACCGAGGAGTCCCTCGAGACGCTGGTCCGCGCCCGGCTGGTGACGCTCGACGCGGAGACCGTGGAGATCACCCACGAGGCACTGCTGCACGCCTGGCCCCGGCTGCGTGACTGGATCGACGAGGACCGGCAGGGCAATCTGCTGCGCCAGCGCCTGGAGGAGGACGGCCGGGCCTGGGAGGAGTCGAACCGCGACACGTCCCTGCTCTACCGGGGCTCCCGGCTGGAACAGGCCCACGGCTGGGCGAGGTCCGCCGGGGACACGTTCCTGACCCGCAGCGCGGTGGAGTTCCTGGCCGCCTCGGTCCGGCTGCGCAGGCGGATCACCTGGATCAGCCGGGGCGCGGTGGCGACGCTGGTCGTCCTGGCGATGCTGGCCGTCGGGTCGGCCGTGGTCGCCTGGAAGCAGCGGGACGAGGCCGTCTTCGAGCAGGTGCTCGCCCAGTCCGACCGCGTCCAGGACACCGATCCGTCGCTGTCCGCGCAGCTCGACCTGGTGGCGCACGGGCTGCGGCCGGACGACAAAGGCGCGATCAGCCGCCTGATCTCCATCGTGAACGCCCCGCTCGCCACGCCCCTCACCGGCCATACGGGTGCCGTCTACCTCACGACCTTCAGCCCGGACGGACAGGTCCTGGCCACCGCCAGTTACGACCGGACCGTACGGTTGTGGGACGTCGCCGACCCCAAGCGCCCCAAGCCCCTGGGCAAGCCCCTCACCGGGCACACGAGCTGGGTGAGCAGCGCGGTGTTCAGCCCGGACGGCCGGACGCTCGCCAGCGCCTCCGACGACGGCACGATCCGGCTGTGGGACGTGACCGACCCCGCGCACCCGAAGCCGCTCGGCCGGCCCCTGACCGGCCATGACGGCACGATCTACCTGATCGCCTTCAGCCCGGACGGGCGCACGCTGGCCTCCGCGGGCGACGACCACACCGTCCGGCTGTGGAACATGGCCGACCGGCGGCGGCCGCGGGCCCTGGGCAGGCCGCTGACCGGGCACAGGGCCGCCGTGCGCTCGGTGGCGTTCGGCCCGGACGGCCGCACCCTGGCCGCGGGGGGCGACGACGGCACGATCCGGCTGTGGGACGTGTCCGATCCCGCCCGCCCGGAACCGGCCGGGACGCCGCTGACCGGGCACACCACCACCGTGCACTCCGTGGCCTTCAGCCCCGACGGCCGCACGCTCGCCAGCGGCAGCGCGGACGGCACCGTACGCCTGTGGAACATGGCCGGTCCGGGCCGCCCGGCCCCGATCGGCGCGCCGCTCACCGGCCACACCGGGCCGGTCTGGTCCGTGGCCTTCAGCCCCGACGGGAACATGCTCGCCGCGGCCAGCGCGGACAGCACCGCGAGCCTGTGGAAGGTCAGCGATCCGCAGTACCCCTCACAGGTCGGCGCGCCCCTCGCGGGCAGCAGCGGGGAGATGTACGCGCTCGGCTTCAGCCCCGACGGGCGCACCCTCGCGACCGGGGCGGGCGACAACAAGGTCCGCCTGTGGTCGCTGCCGACGTCGGACATGACCGGGCGGACCGGCGTGTTCCGGCCGGACGGGCGGCTGCTCGCGACGGCGGCGCGGGACGGGCGGATCCGATTGTGGGACGTGCGGACGCCCGGCAGGCCGGTGCGGATGGGCCAGCCGTTTCACCCGGGCAGGGGCGGCGTGCGCTCCCTGGAGTTCTCCCCGGACGGCCGCACCCTCGCGGTCCTGACGGAGGAGAGGGTGGTGGAGCTGTGGAACCTCGGCGACCCCGAACACCCCGTCCGCTACGGCTCTCCCGCCCCCCTGCACATCCGGTACGCGGACCCCCTGGCGTTCAGCCGGGACGGGAAGGTCCTGGCCACGGCCTACGACGACCGCACCATCCGGCTGTGGAGCATCCGCGACCCGGCCCGGCCGCGTTCGCTCGGCAGCCCGCTCACCGGTCACAAGGGCTACGTCAACCACCTCGTGTTCAGCCCCGACGGCCGGACGCTCGCCAGCGCCGGCGCGGACGGCACGATCCGGCTGTGGAACGTGAGCCACCCCGGTCGGGCGACCTTGATCGGGGCACCTCTGCGGGGCCACCTCGGAGCGGTCAACACGCTCGCCTTCAGCCGCGACGGCCACACGCTGGCCAGCGCCGGCGACGACAACTCCGTTCGGCTCTGGGACATGACGGACCCGGCCGACGCCTCCCAGGAGGCGCTGCTCACGGGTCACACGGAGGCGGTCGTGTCGCTGACGTTCAGCCGCGACGGCCGCACCCTGGCCAGCGGCGGCAACGACAGCACCGTCCGGCTGTGGAACGTGACCGACCCCTCGCACGCCACCGCGATCGGCCAGTCGATGAGCCCCAACTCCAAGACCGGCACCTTCCTCGCGTTCAGCCCGACCAGCCACACGCTGGGAGTGTCGAGCGGCGCGGACACCATCCGGCTCTGGAATCTCGACGTCGACACGGCCGTCCGCCGCATCTGCGCGATGACCCGGGGCGTGCTGACGCAGGACACCTGGCGGGAGTACCTGCCCCGGCTCTCCTATGACCCGCCGTGCGACGACTGACACGACGGTTGCGGACAACAGGCCGGGCCCTCCCGGCAGTTGAGTGAGACGAGTCACAACCGGGCTTTCCCGGTGGCCGGTCGGCTCGCGGTGGGCAAGCGCTTGTTACCCTTGGCCATAGCTCGACCGCTGGTGCATCCCCCGTCGCCAGCGGTCGGGCCTTTTTTCAGCGCAGGTCGAGGCGCATCAGAACCCGGGGATGACCGGCCAGGACCGAGGTCGTGTCCGCCGCGTGGGTGAAGCCGGCCCGTTCGAAGTTCTCGCGCAGACCCGCGTACGCCATCGTCAGGTCGACCCTGGCCTCGCCGTTGTCCAGCGGGTACGCCTCGATCACCGGTGCGCCCCGGTCCCGGGCGAACGCCACAGCGCCGGCGATGAGGGCGTGGGAGATGCCCTGCCCGCGATGCCCCGGGCGGACCCGGACGCACCAGAGCGACCACACGGGCAGGTCGTCGAGGTGCGGGATCTTGCGGTTGCGGGCGAAGGAGGTGTCCGTGCGCGGGGCGACGGCGGCCCAGCCGACCGGTTCGTCACCGTCGTAGGCGAGCACACCAGGGGGCGGCTCCGCGCGGCACAGCTCGGCGACGTAGTCGCCGCGGGCCGGGCCGCGCAGTTCGTTGTTGAGCTTGGAGGGGATGCGGTAGCTCAGGCACCAGCAGACGTTCGCCCCGGGCGACTTCGGCCCGAGCACGGCACGGACGTCCTCGAAGTCCGTGGCCGGGCGCACGTCGATGCTCATGCACCCCACGATGCCACGCACCGGGCGGACACGCCCCGCGGGCCGGGAACGCGCCCCGGTGGTCCCCGTGTGCTAGGCGGACGCCGCCCGCAGCAGCCGCAGTTGGCCGATCTCGCTGACGTTCTTCATCAGCTCCGCGTTCACCCAGGCCACCATGTGCTCGACGGTGTGCTCGGGGTCGTTCGGCCAGGGGAAGGGGGCCGTGGCGGCCAGGTCCTGGTCGGTGAGGCCGTCCAGGACCTTCAGCCACTGGGCGCGCAGGTCCCGCAGCCACTCGACCGTCGGGGCACCCTCGCCGGGCCAGGCGATGTCCTCGCGGTCGCGGGGCGGGCGGCCCTGCAGGTGGTCGAGGGCGACGCTCCACCACCAGCCGAGGTGCCAGCTCACCCAGGCGAGGGTGGGGACGGGGACCGGGTCGGGTTCGGTGTCCGCCCAGTCCGGGACCCACGTGCCGTCAGGGCCCCGGCGCATCGTCCAGCAGAGCTCCGCGGGCTCCCAGAGGAAGTCCCCGGGCTCCAGCCGCTCCAGGTGGTACTCGAACAACGACCAGGTGAACTCGAACTGCCAGCGCGGCAGTCGGGTGCGGGAAGCCTTCATCGGACGACCCTACGGGGGAGCGGGAGCGTCCCGGGCCAGGACCGCCCAGTCGAGGTCCCGCAGCGCCGGTTCGGCGTCGCACTCCGAGGGCAGGCGGGGCGTGGACTGGAACCAGACGACGGTCAGGCGCGAGCGGTAGGCGACCGGGTCGCGGGCCGGATCCAGGGCCGCGGAGTGGAACGTGCCGAAGCAGGCCACGGCGGGCAGCACCTCGACCGGCCCGAGACCGCCCGCGTACTGGTCGGGGTACTCGCGCCGCGGCGGGACGAGGTGCACCGGCGTGCCCGGGCGGGAGCGTTCGGCGCTCCGCAGGAGGCTCCGGATCCGCAGGTCGTTCAGCGGCTTGCAGGGGTAGCCGTCCTGCAGATCGCCGTACGTCGAGGAGAACCGCAGTTCGGCGAGGTCCACCGAGCGGCCGGAGGCCAGGACCAGGCGGGCGAGCGCCAGGGCCGGCGTCTTTGCGTGGTGTTGCATCGAGGTCTTTCGCTGGTGGTCATGGGCGGGGCCGTGCTCACGGCCGGTGCCCCGTCATCCGGGCCGCCGAGGCGATCGTCGCCCTGGCCTCCCGCTCGGACAGGCCGGTGTTCAGGGCCGCGCCGACCAGGGGGTCCACCAGCGCCGGGCCGATGCCGTCCTCGTAGGCCCGGCAGGCCGCCCAGAACAGGCGGGTGTTGCGCTGGCCCCGGTGCGCGGCCAGGACGAACTGGACCAGGCCCTGGCCGTGCCCGCCGGTCGCCGCGGGGACGGGGTGATGGGGGCGGGGCGGCGGGATCAGCAGCCGCAGCAGGGAGCGCGGGCAGGGGGCGGGGGCCAGGTGCGCGGTGCCCGGGGCGGCGGCGTACACACCCTGGCCGGTGCGCGAGCCGGGGCCGACCAGGTAGCCGCCCGCGCCCCGGATGTCGATGCCGGGGGCGAGCCGGCCCGCCGAGTTGGGGACGACCACCTCGGGCGGGCCGCTCAGCCACAGATGCCGCCCGCCGGACGGGGTCACGACGACCACGGTCGGCGGGATCGTGAACAGGTGCCGCAGCGCCAGCTCGTGCAGGGCGGCCGTGGAGTCCGTGCCGGTCTTCACGTCCAGGTCGAGGCCGATCAGATGGTGCGGGGGCAGCCCGCAGGCGATGCCGTAGCCGGTAGCCCAGGGGGCGGCGGCGAACAGCTCGCGGATGCGGGCCGGGTCGCTGGAGGCGTCGTGGACCCCGTGCCCGGGCCGGCCGCATCCGCCGTGGCAAGGGGAGGCGGCGGGGTCGTCGCGGTGCGGGGAGCGCAGTGCCGGGAGCTTGGAGCGGGACAGGGGGATGACGGCCAGTCCGCGTTCGGCGGCTGACAGGGCGTGTGCGAGGGCCAGCGTCGTGGCCTGCCGGTCGGTGGTGGCCATGCCTCTAGTTTCGTACGTACGTTCGAAAAAGGAAAGAGGGAGCGGGTGCGACGCGCCGGGGCCGTCCGGTGGCGGCAGAAAGTGCTGGAACCCTTCGCCCCTTGCGGCGCCAGGGTTCGAACGCCCCCGTTCACTCCCGTCCGGTACGGAAGTGACAGACAGGGGTTTATCGGCGGGTTCTCACGCTTGCGTGCGAAAGGCGGCTTCCGGGGCGCTTCGCCGGGGATTCGGTGGGCAACCCTGGACTCGCGACGTCGAGCACCGCACCGGGGCGGTCGGCCAACTTCCCTGGTGACACCAGTGGTTCACGCACCGAACGGTCACGAGCCGGTGCGTCCTCGGTTCGATCAGTCCTGGAGGGACAAGAACATGGCACGTATCCGTACCGCCCGCGTCATCGCGGCCGTCTCCGCCCTTCCGCTCGCAGCCGCCCTCTTCACCGGTGTCGCGACGGCGGACAGCGGCGCCTTCGCGGACAACGGATCCATCGCGTCCGCCACGGAGACCGAGCAGGGCATCCTCGGCAGCGGCGTCGGCGGTGACAACTTCGGCAACGCGGGCACCACCCAGCAGCAGGCCCTCGGCGACGGTGCCTCGAACCGGAGCAACTCGGCCCAGGTCAACGGCTCGGAGTTCACGGCCGTCAACCAGGAGAACGCGGACACCACCGTCAACTTCACCCCGCTGTGGTGGTGAGCTGAGCGGGCCGGTGCGCCGGCACCGGCCCGGGTGCTGTGGGGGTGTGCTTCGTGGGGGTCGCAAACGTCTGAGCGGCGGTACTCCGGTGCCGCCGCGCAGGCGTTTTCGCGTCCGCGGAGCCCGGTGGGGACCCCTGCGAGGCCTTGACGGAGTGCAGGATCTGACGGACAGTCAGAATTGTGAGTGGTGAGCCGGAGGTCCACGAGGAGTTCGAGGCGCGCCTGAAGGCCTACGAGGGCCTGCCGGCCGCCGCCACCGGGGTCGGCCGCGACCCCGTCAACGAGCCGATGATCAGGCACTGGTGCGAGGCCATGGGCGACACCAGCCCCGCGTACACGGGCCCGGACGCCATCGCCCCGCCGGCCATGCTCCAGGCCTGGACCATGGCCGGCCTCACCCGCCGCCCGGAACGCACCGCGGCCTACGACGAACTCCTCGCCCTGCTCGACGCGTCGGGCCACGACGCGGTCGTCGCCACCGACTGCGAACAGGAGTACCTCCGCCCGTTGCGCCCGGGCGACGAGATCACCTTCGACTCGGTGATCGAATCGGTGTCCGGCCGCAAGACGACGAAGATCGGGGCGGGCTACTTCGTCACGACCCGCACCGACGTCCGCGCGGGCGGCGAGCCGGCCGGAATCCACCGCTTCCGCATCCTCAAGTACGCCCCGGCACACCGGCCTCCGGCACCGGCGGAACGCCGCCCCCGCCCCGTCGTCAACCGCGACAACGCCGGCTTCTGGGACGGCGTGGCCCGCCACGAGCTCCTCATCCAGCGCTGCACGGCCTGCGACACCCTGCGTTTCCCCTGGCTGCCGGGCTGCAACACGTGCGGCGCCCCGGACTGGGACACCGTCGCGGCGAGCGGCGAGGGCACGGTCTACTCGTACGTCGTGATGCACCACCCGCCCTTCCCGGCCTTCGAGCCTCCCTACGCGGTCGGCCTGATCGAACTCGCCGAGGGCGTGCGGATCGTCAGCAACGTGGTCGGGGTGCCGTACGACAAGGTGCGGATCGGCATGCCGGTGCGGCTGGAGTTCCGGCGCTACGACGACGAGCTGGTGCTGCCCGTCTTCCAGGGGGTGACGTCGTGAAGGCCGGGGACCGGCTCCCGCCGCTGGAGATCCCGGTCACCCGCACCCTGATCGTCGCCGGGGCGATCGCCTCCCGCGATTACCAGGACGTCCACCACGACCCGGAGGTCGCCCGGCAGAAGGGCTCCCCCGACATCTTCATGAACATCCTGACGACCAACGGCCTGGTCGGCCGCTACGTCACGGACCACTTCGGCCCGCGTGCGCAGCTGCGCCGGGTCGCCATCCGGCTCGGCGCGCCCAATCGCCCCGGCGACACGATGGTGCTGACCGGCACGGTCGAGGAGGTCGACGGCGACACCGCGACGGTCCGGATCGTCGGCGCGAACGGCCTCGGCAAGCACGTCACGGGCACGGTGACGGTCAGGGTCCCGGCAGGAGCGGGAGAGGGCGTCTCTCCTGGGGCGGGAGGCGGCTCGGTATGAGTGGGAGGGGGCGTCTCCCCTGGAGCGGGAGGTGGCTCGGCATGAGCGGGCGAGGGCCGGGCGGGCCAGGTGTGAGCCGGAGAGGGCGGGCGGGCCGGGCATGAGCGGGCGAGGGCGGGACGGCCTCGGTGGGTGCGCGGCCGTCGTCGGTGTGGGGGCCACCGAGTTCTCCAAGGACTCGGGCCGCAGCGAACTGCGCCTCGCAGCCGAGGCGGTGCGGGCGGCCCTCGCGGACGCCGGGCTGAGCCCGGCCGACGTCGACGGGATGGTCACCTTCACCATGGACACCAGCCCCGAGATCACCGTCGCCCAGGCGGCGGGCATCGGGGAGCTCTCCTTCTTCTCCCGGGTCCACTACGGCGGCGGCGCGGCCTGCGCCACCGTCCAGCAGGCCGCTCTGGCGATCGCCGCGGGCGTCGCCGACGTGGTCGTCTGCTACCGGGCGTTCAACGAGCGCTCGGGCCGCCGCTTCGGCTCCGGCGTACGGCACCGGGAACCCTCGGCGGAGGGCGCGGCCCTCGGCTGGTCCCTGCCGTTCGGCCTGCTCACCCCGGCCTCGTGGGTGGCGATGGCGGCCCAGCGCTACCTCCACACCTACGGGCTGACCCCGGAGGCCTTCGGACACGTGGCGGTGGCCGGCCGGAAGTACGCGGCGACCAACCCGGCGGCCCACTTCCACGGCCGGCCCATCACCCTGGCCGACCATGCCGCCTCCCGCTGGATCGTCGAACCGCTGCGGCTGCTGGACTGCTGCCAGGAGACGGACGGCGGGCAGGCGCTCGTCGTCACCTCCGCCGAACGCGCCCGCGACCTGCCCCACCCGCCCGCCGTGATCGCCGCGGCGGCCCAGGGCGCCGGACGCGCCCAGGAGCAGATGACCAGCTACTACCGCGACGACCTGACCGGCCTGCCCGAGGCGGCGGTCGTCGCCCGGCAGCTGTGGCGCACCTCGGGGCTCGCCCCGGCCGACATCGACGTCGGGATCCTCTACGACCACTTCACGCCGTTCGTGCTGACGCAGCTGGAGGAGTTCGGTTTCTGCGGCCCCGGCGAGGCGGCGGACTTCGTGGCCGAGGAACGCCTGCCCCTCAACACCCACGGCGGACAGCTCGGGGAGGCGTACCTGCACGGCATGAACGGCATCGCGGAGGCCGTCCGGCAGATCAGGGGTACGGCCGCGAACCCGGTACCCGGAGCGGAGCGGGTCCTGGTGACGGCCGGGACGGGTGTGCCGACGTCGGGACTCGTCCTGACCGCGGACCCCCAGGGGTGAACCCGCAGTACCGCAGGCCCTTCGCTCCACCTACAGGAGGTGCGGCGGGCCCTACCCCTACAACCTGAGGGGGACCCCGCTTCGGGACCTGCGGCCGATCCGCTCGCCGTGGCCCGCTCATAGCGTTGAGCCATGACCACACTCGTCTGCACGAGCGCTTCGAAGGCGGCCGGACCAGCGGCGCAGACCCTTCCCTACCCGTCGTTCTCGTCGTACGTCAGGGCCCGCCAGCCGGTGCTGCTGCGTACCGCCCGCTCGCTCACCGGCAACCCGAGCGACGCGGAGGACCTGCTGCAGACGGCGCTCACCAAGACGTACGTCGCCTGGGAGCGCATCGAGGACCACCGGGCCCTCGACGGCTATGTGCGCCGGGCGCTGCTGAACACCAGGACCTCGCAGTGGCGCAAGCGCAAGGTCGACGAGTTCGCCTGTGACGAGCTGCCCGAGCCGGACCCGGTGCCCGGCGGTGACGACCCGGCCGAGCAGCAGGCGCTGCGCGACGCGATGTGGCGGGCGATCATGCGGCTGCCCGACCGGCAGCGGGCGATGGTGGTCCTCAGGTATTACGAGGACCTCAGCGAGGTCCAGACGGCCGAGGTGCTCGGCGTCTCGGTGGGTACGGTGAAATCGGCCGTCTCCCGGGCGATCGGCAAGCTCCGCGAGGACGCTGAGCTGGGACTTGTCCGCCAGTGAGTCGATGCCCCGCCCGTTTGTGAGCTGCCCCTCCGGCATGGCGTGATCTGATCGATCACCCGGTCCTAGTGACATACCACGCGGTATGTGCGCAGAATCAGCGCAACCTTTACCACCGCGTAGGCAAAGTCGCCCCCGGGAGGACGCCGTGCTGAGCACCATGCAGGACGTACCGCTGCTGATCTCAAGGATCCTGACCCACGGGTCGACGATCCACGGGACATCACAGGTGACCACCTGGACCGGTGAGGACGAGCCGCACCGCCGCTCCTTCGCGGAGATCGGCGCCCGCGCGGCCCAGCTGGCGCACGCGCTGAAGGACGACTTGGGCGTCACCGGCGACGAGCGCGTCGCGACCCTCGCCTGGAACAACGCGGAACATGTCGAGGCGTACTTCGCGATCCCGTCCATGGGCGTGGTCCTGCACACCCTGAACCTCCGCCTCCCGCCCGAGCAGCTGGCCTGGATCGTCAACCACGCCGCCGACCGCGTGATCATCGCCAACGGTTCGCTGCTCCCCCTGCTCGCCCCGCTGCTGCCGCACCTGAAGCCGGTCGAGCACGTGGTCGTCACGGGCCCCGGAGACCGCTCCCTCCTCGACGGCGCGGCCGTCCGCGTGCACGAGTACGAGGACCTGATCGCCGGCAAGCCGACCTCGTACGACTGGCCCGAGCTGGACGAACGCCAGGCCGCCGCCATGTGCTACACCTCCGGCACCACCGGCGACCCCAAGGGCGTGGTCTACAGCCACCGCTCCATCTACCTGCACTCCATGCAGGTCAACATGGCCCAGTCGATGGGCCTGACCGACCAGGACACCTCGCTGGTCGTGGTCCCCCAGTTCCACGTGAACGCCTGGGGCCTGCCGCACGCCACGTTCATGACCGGCGTGAACATGCTGATGCCGGACCGCTTCCTCCAGCCGGCCCCCCTCGCCGCGATGATCGAGAGCGAGAAGCCCACGCACGCGGCCGCCGTCCCCACCATCTGGCAGGGCCTGCTCGCCGAGCTGACGGCGAACCCCCGCGACGTCTCCTCCCTCGGCCAGGTCACCATCGGCGGCGCGGCCTGTCCGCCCTCGCTCATGGAGGCCTTCGACAAGCTGGGCATGCGGGTCTGCCACGCCTGGGGCATGACGGAGACGTCCCCGCTCGGCACGATCGCCCGTCCCCCGGCCAGTGTGATCGGCACGGAGGAGGAGTTCGCCTACCGCCTCACCCAGGGCCGCTTCCCGGCCGGTGTCGAGGGCCGCCTGTCCGGCCCCGGCGGCGAACGCCTCCCCTGGGACGGCGAGTCCGCCGGTGAGCTGGAGGTGCGCGGCCCCTGGATCGCGGGCGCCTACTACAACGGCCCGGACGGCGAACCGCTGCGCCCCGCCGACAAGTTCAGCGAGGACGGCTGGCTCAAGACCGGCGACGTCGGCACCATCTCCCCCGACGGCTTCCTCACCCTCACCGACCGGGCCAAGGACGTCATCAAGTCCGGCGGCGAGTGGATCTCGTCGGTGGAGCTGGAGAACGCGCTGATGTCCCACCCCGAGGTCGCCGAGGCGGCGGTCGTCGCCGTCCCGGACGAGAAGTGGGGCGAGCGCCCCCTGGCCACGGTCGTCCTCAAGGAGGGCTCCACCGCCACCTTCGAGACCCTGCGTGCCTTCCTCGCCGACGAGGGCCACATCGCCAAGTGGCAGCTCCCGGAACGCTGGACGGTCATCGAGGCGGTCCCGAAGACGAGCGTGGGCAAGTTCGACAAGAAGGTCCTGCGCAGGCAGTACGCGCAGGGGGAGCTGGACGTCACCAGCCTCTGACCCGCCCGCGGACCGCCGTACGGCAGCACCTCACCGTCGTACGGCGGTCACGCCCCACCCCAGCACCAGCCACACCCCCGCCACGACGCACACCCCGCCCCACCCGAAGTGGCTGAACGCGGCCCCCGCGAGGGCCGATGCGGCGGCGCCGCCCGCGAAACCGGCGACCACGTAGGCGGTGTTGGCCGTGGCGGGGGTGGCGGTCGCGGTCAGGGCGAGGGTCTGGTTGGCGACGTGGGAGGCGACCAGTGCCGCGTGGACGGCGACCGCGGCGGCGAACAGCGCCCCCAGCACCTGCCCGCCCCACCAGAACAGCGGTACGGACACGGCGGCGACCAGATACGCCGACCGCACGACCCGCGCCGCCCCGAACCGGTCCACGAGCCCGCCGGCCAGTGGCGCCACCGCACTCGCGGTCAGGCCGAACAGCCCGAACAACCCGGCGGTCGCCGTGGACAGTCCGTACGCCGGCCCGGTCAGCAGCAGGGCCAGCGAGGTCCACAGCGCGCTCCACGCGCCGAACATCCCGGCCTGCCGCACACACGCCCGCCACAGCTCCGGCGAACTCCGCAGCACGGACGGCAGCGCGACCAGCCCGGCGAACAGCGGGCCCTCCCGGCGCTGCCGCGACGGCAGGACCACCGCCGTCGCGAGCCCCAGGGCGAGGGTGAGCACGGCCGCGCCGGCGAACACCCACCGCCAGCCGAAGGCCTGCCCGGCCAGCCCGCCCAGGACCCGGGCCCCGACGATGCCGACGAACAGACCCGCGATGACCGTCGCGACATGCAGGGCACGCCGCTCGGCGGGGGCCCGCTCGGCGACCAGCGGCACGAGCAGCTGGGGGATGACGGTGGCCGCCGAGGCGACGAACATCGCGACCGCGAAGGACCCGGCGCCCGGCGCGGCCGCGCCGGCTCCCAGCGCGAGCGCGGTGACGAGCGTGAGCCCGGCGACCAGCCTGCGCCGGTTCGCGCTGTCGCCGAGCGGGGCGAAGAACAGCAGGCCGACCGCGTAGCCGAGCTGGGCGACCGAGGCGATCCAGGCGATGGCCGAGGGCGTCGAGCCGAAGTCGCGGGCCATGAGCGGGAGCAGCGGCGCGGCGAGGTAGATGTTGGCGGCGGTCACCGCGCTGCACACGGCGAGCAGGGTGAGGAAGAGGCCGGGGGCGGGCGTACGGGCCTGTCGCACGGGGCCCGTGGCCTGCGGGGCGGTGGTGGTCGCTGACGGCATGGAGGGGACTCCTTGGAGTCGGCTCTAGCAACTAACTGGTTGGTTGGCAGTGAGGGAACAGTCTGCGTCGCCCGCCATTCCCTGTCAACCAAACAGTTGGTTACCCGGCGCGCTACCCTCTCCCCCATGGCAGCAAGGGACCCCGAGGCCACCAAGGCCCGGATCTTCGAGGCGGCGGTCGCCGAGTTCGCCCGGCACGGCATCGCCGGCGCCCGCATCGACCGCATCGCCGCCGAGGCGAAGGCCAACAAACAGCTCATCTACGCCTACTTCGGCAACAAGGCGGAGCTGTTCGCGATCGTCCTCGAGAAGAAGATGCTCCACCTCGCCGAGGCCGTCCCGGTCGACCCGGACGACATCGAGAGCTGGATCGACCGCCTGATGGACTACCACGCCGCCCACCCGGAGCTGCTGCGCCTGCTCTTCTGGGAGGGCCTGGAGTACGGCAGCACCGAGCTGCCGCACGAGTCCGACCGCCAGGAGCACTACACCCGCAAGGTCGCCGCCCTCCGGGACGGCCAGGAGCGGGGCGTCGTCACGGACGCCATCCCGGCGGCCGACCTGCTGTTCCTGCTGACCGCCCTCGCCAACTGGACCGCCGTCGTCCCGCAGATGCGGCGCATCCTGGTCGGCGAGGGCGAGCCGGACCGGGACCGCCTGCGCGCGTCGGTGAAGGAGGCGGCACGCCGGCTGACGGCGCGCTAGGCAGTGTGCGCACGGTCCCGGCGCTCGCCCGGTGGGACAGGCGGGACCGTGCGGACACGGCCCAGACTTGCTAGTTGGTCCCGATCCGGCTGAGCAGATCGACGATCCGGGACTGCACCTCGTTGCTGGTGGACCGCTCCGCGAGGAACAGCACCGTCTCCCCGGACGCCAGCCGCGGCAGGTCGGCCTGGTCGACGGCGGCCGTGTAGACGACGAGCGGGGTGCGGTTGAGCTGCCCGTTCGCCCGCAGCCAGTCGACGATCCCGGCGGAGCCCTCCTGCCGTCGCTGCACCTGCAGGAGGTCCATCACGACCAGGTTCGGCCGGAACTGTCCCGCCAGCGTCACCGCGTCCGCGTCACTCGCGGCCCGCGCGACCTGCATCCCGCGCCGCTCCAGGGTCGCCGTCAGCGCCAGCGCGATCTCCGCGTGCTCCTCGATCAGCAGGACCCGCGGCGGGTGCTGCTCGGTGTCGCGCGGCGCGAGCGCCTTCAGCAGCACGGCCGGATCGGCGCCGTACGCCGCGTCCCGCGAGGCCTGCCCGAGCCCGGCCGTGACCAGTACCGGCACCTCGGCGGCCACGGCGGCCTGCCGCAGCGACTGCAGTGCCGTACGCGTGATCGGCCCGGTCAACGGGTCGACGAACAGCGCGGCCGGGAACGCCGCGATCTGCGCGTCGACCTCCTCGCGCGAGTTCACGATCACCGGCCGGTAGCCGCGGTCGCTCAGCGCCTGCTGGGTGCTGACGTCCGGCGCGGGCCACACCAGCAGCCGCCGCGGGTTGTCCAGCGGCTCGGGCGGCAACTCGTCGTCCATCGGCTGCGGCCGCGGCGGATCGGCCACCTCGACCGCCCCGCCGGGCCCGTCCAGCGGCTCGGGCCCCTCGGCGGCGTTCTCGTCCGGTGCGCCTATGGCGTACGACCGTCCGCCGCCCTCGGTCATCTGCGCGAGGCGCGACTGACCGGCGAGGGACGGCTGAGCCGGGACGGGTGCGGTGGCCGGGGCGGGGACCTGAGCGGCGACCGGCGGCGGCGTGTGCTCGGGCGCCGGATGCGGCCGCGCCGCCTGCTCCGGACGGGGCCCCTGGCCCACCGGACGCGGCTGCCCCTGCTCCGGGCGGACCGCCTGGTCCGCGCGCGCCGCCGGGTCGGGCGGCGTGCCGAGCTTGCGGCGCCGGCCCGATCCGCCCGGCTGGTGCGGGGGAGGCGTCGCCGACTGCGGGACGGATACGGCCGACGGCTGCTGGACCTGGGCCGCCTGCCGGGTGAACGGCACGCCCTGGCCGAGCGTCCGCACGCTGATCGCACGTCCCTGCGTGGAGTTCGGATCGACGGGTGCCGCCGACTCCGCGGGCAACGGCTGAGCCGCCCGCGGCGCGCCCTCCGGCGGCAGCGGCGTGCCCGGCGCGGGGGTGTGCTGCTGCGCGGCCCGGGGCGGCGTGCCGCTCGCGGGCGCCGGGTGCGCGACCCCTGCCCCCGACGGGTCGTCGGCGGCGGGCCAGGGCTGGGCGGCCGGGGTGCCGTCGTGCTGAGGGGTGCCGTGGGCGTCCGCGCCGTGGGCGTTCGTGCCGTGGACGTTCGTGCCCGGAGCCGGAACACCCTGCGCCGGAGCCCCCTGCGGCGGAACTCCCTGTGCCGGAGCCCTTGGAGGCGGAGTTGCCTGAGCGGGCGCGCCCTGGGGCGGGACGCCCTGCCCGGGAGCGGCCTCCGCGGGGAGCGGCCGGCCGGCGGCGGGCTGCTGACCCGGAGCGGCGATGCCCTGCTGCGGCAGGGGCTGGGCCGGGGCCTGAGGCTGCAGGACCTGCCCCGGGAGGGCCGCCTGCACACTCTGCCCGAGCCCACCCTGAGCGGGTACGGACACGCCCTGCGGCGATACGACGTTCCCCTGCGGATGAACGGTGTTGCCCTGCGCGGGAACCGGCACGCCCTGCGGCGGCACGGCCGCACCCGGCGCGACGGGGACGCCGGCGACACCGGCCTGCCCGGGCGCGGCCTGCCCCACCGGGATCTGGCCGGTGACGTCCTGCTGCGCGGGAACGCCCTGCGCGGCTCCGGCAGGCACGGGCCCCGTCGGTACGGAAGCGGCAGGCATGGAACCCGGAGACACGGGTCCCGCCGCCGCGGCACCCGCAGGCACGGGACCCGAAGGCGCGGCACCCGCAGGCACGGGGCCCGTAGGCGCGGAACCCGCCGGTACCGGTCCCACCTGGCCGGCAGCCCCCGGCACCGGCGCTCCGGCCTCTTCGACCGGCTGCGGCGCGGCGACGGCCCGGCGCCGGCGGCCGGTCGGCGCACTGGTCGGATGCGGCTGCGGCGGCGTGTGATCGGCGGACTGGTCGTGCGGAACGGCATCGTGGCGCCCCTCATCGGCCACTCCGTCACCGGCACCGGCCGCCCCGCTACCCGCCACGGCCTGCTGCGGCTGCCCCTGCGCCGGTACCTGCACCTGTCCCTGGGCGGGCACCACACCCGGGGCCGCACCCGGAACCGTATTCGCTGCGGCACCCGGCGTTCCGACGGGGCCGACGGTGACCTGCTGCCCCTGGTCGCTCTGGGCCGGGGCCTCCTGCTCGGCGGGGGGCGGCGTCTGATCGGACCCGGCCGGCGGCAGCGCGAACACCGGACGCGGCCCGGCCGCCTCCTGCGCCGCGGCCGCCCGCTCGTTGGCCGCGGCCAGCGCACGCCGTCGGCGCCCCGTCGGCTGCCGGCCCTCGCCCTGAGCCGCCTCGGCGGAACCGGCGGCTTCACCGCCGGACGACGCCGCGGGCAGCGCGGGCGGCAGCGCCGGCTGCTCACCGGGCTCCCGCCGGGCCCGCCGCCCGGACGGCGCGGGCACACCTTGCGGCGGCACGGTTCCGCCCAGGCCCGTGTTCGAGGCGGCGGTCCCCGCCGCGTGCTCGGCGGCCGTCACCACGGCCCCCTCGGCGATGCCCTGAACCGCACTGCCGACGGCAGCCGCGGCGGCTTCCTCGGCCGCGCGCCGCCGACGCCCCGTTCCGCCGGACGCGTCGCCCGCCGCGGCGTCCTCACCGGAGGCCTGCGCCGGAAGAGCGGCCGGCTCCCCGACGGCCCGCCGCCTGCGCCGCCCGGTGGGCACGGCCCCGTCGGCTCCGGAATCACCGGTCCCCTCGCTGTCGCCACCCGGAACGTCTCCGTCCAGGAAGGCATCGGTGGTCCCCCGCCGCGCCCGGCGCCGCCCCCCGGCGGCACTCTGCTCAGCGGCATCGAGGACAGCGGGGTCGACGGCGGCGGCATCGACGGCAGCGGGATCGACGAGGGCGAGCGCGGCGGACTCGTCCACCGGCTGGGCGGCAACGGCTCCGGCCCCGCCCCCGATCGGCACCTCGAGGACGTACGCGCTCCCGCTCATCCCCGGCACGTCATGCGTCTGCAGCACACCACCGTGGGCCCGGACGATCCCGCGCACGATGGGCTCGTGCACGGTGTCGCCACCGGCGTACGGCCCGCGCACCTCGATGCGGACGACCTCGCCGCGCTGCGCCGCCGCCACGACGACGGTGTTGTCCAGGTAACCGCCCGCCGACACGGGCGTGTTGCCGGTCGCGTCGACCCCCGCCACGTCCGCGACGAGATGCGCGAGGGCGGTCGCGAGCAACCGGGGGTCGACCTCGGCCTCGATGGGCGGCGCGTGCACGGCGAACTGCACCCGCCCGGGCCCGATGAGCTCGACGGCCCCGTCGACCCCGGCGGCGACGACGGCGTCCAGCATCACCTTCGTACGGGCGATGTCCTCGCTGCCCGCGTCCAGCCGCTGGTACCCGAGGACGTTGTCGATCAGTGTCGTGATGCGCGCATAGCCGGCCGACAGATGGTGCAGCACCTGGTTGGCCTCGGGCCACAGCTGCCCGGCGTCGTCGGCGGCGAGCGCGGCCAGCTCGCGGCGCAGCTCCTCCAGGGGTCCGCGCAGCGACCGGCCGAGCAGGGTCAGCAACTGCTCGTGCCGGGCGGCGAGCGCCTCGAACCGGTCCTTCTCACGCTCCCCGAGCGCCGCGTAGCGGTCCTCGCCGGCGGCGAGTTCCTCGGCGTGCCGCTCGGTCAGCTCCTCCAGCTCGGTGACGTGCCGCTGGCGCAGCGCGGTGAGCTCGGAGGCGTGCTCCTCGGCGATCCGCTCCAGTTCCTCGGCATGGCGCTTCTCCGCCGCCTCCTTCTCCTCGACGACGGCGTCGTAGGGCCGCCGGTCGGTGAAGGTCATCACGGCGCCGACGAGCTGGTCGCCGTCGCGCACGGGCGCGGTCGTCAGGTCGACCGGCACCTTGCCGCCGTCCTTGGCGTACAGCACCTGCCCGCGCACCCGGTGCTTGCGCCCGGAGCGCAGCGTGTCGGCGAGCGGCGAGTCCTCGTAGGGGAAGGGCGAGCCGTCGGCTCGCGAGTGCAGCACGAGGTCGTGCAGTTCGCGCCCGCCGAGGTCGCTGGCCCGGAAGCCCAGGATCTGGGCGGCGGCCGGGTTGACGAGCACGATCCGCCCGTCGGTGTCGGTGCCGACGACGCCCTCGGACGCGGCCCGCAGGATCATCTCGGTCTGCCGCTGGGACCGGGCGAGCTCGGCCTCGGTGTCCACGGTCCCGGACAGGTCCCGCACGACGAGCATGAGCAGCTCGTCGCCGGTGTAGCCGTACCCGTCGTAGGCCTGCTGCCCGTTCTCGAGATTCGCACTGGTGACCTCGACGGGGAACTCGGTCCCGTCGGTCCTGCGCGCGATCATCCGGGTCGGCTTGGTCCGGGCATGGGGATCGAGGTGTTCGGGCCGGCGCATGGAGCCGGGGATGAGCTTGGAGTCGAACTGCGGCAGCAGATCGAGCAGCCCGCGCCCCACCAGAGCGGTGCCCGGGGTCTCGAAGGCCTCCAGGGCGATGGTGTTGGCGTTGACGACCGTGCCGTTGGCGTTGACCAGCACCAACGCGTCAGGGAGGGCGTCCAGTATGGCTGCGAGGCGAGCAGCGCCTCGGGATGGCCTGCTGCTCACGAGACGCTTCCTCCCTGTTACCGCACCTTGCCGACCGCTCGGGCCATCTTGCCAACCGTCCCGCGGCGTGTCACGCGAGGGAGTCTAAGGGTTGCGGTTGCGCTCGCGACGCCGGATGAGAGGGAGGTCGCACGAGGAAGTGACCCCGAACCGACGACCGGGTAACCGTCAAACGCCCGCCCTCCTGCGACGACGTCGCGGGACCTTCGCGGGACCTTTACGACGACGGCTTTTCTGTACCTTTTGGCCGGGCTGGCGTGATGGGGGCGGAGAGTGGCGCAAATGGGGTGCGCGGCGCGGGGCGCCGGCCGCCGCTCCGGGGTTCGCCCCCTCGCCGACCCGTCGCCCCAGTGCCTGCCCCCCCGGAGGCTCCACCCCCGGCCGCCGCGCACGGACCGCCGTGGGTGCAGTGGTGTGCCGAGCGGACGGACGGGATGGACTTACATGCGAACGGACCGACGGGCGCACGGGTGGCTCAGGCCTTGGCGCCCCGGGCGCCTCCCATGTCCGGCAGCAGCGGCACGAGCCGGTCCCACCGGGAGATCTGACAGCCGTCGCGGCGGTCGTAGGTGGCGTCGACGGGCCGGCCGGCCCAGGTGCCGGTGACGCGCGCGGTGGCCGGGCCGCCGTACTGCATGGTGCAGAAGCCGCCCTCCGGTGCGGACGCGAAGGCGTCCTTCCCCCACCGTGTGTCCCGCTGCAGGGCGGCACAGGCGCCGCCCGGGTCGGGGTGACTGCCGCCGTCGGGGCCGCAGTACAGCTCGAACGTTCCGTCGGCCCCGCCGCCGGCGTTCCGCACGGTGACGGTGAGGTGATCGCGGTCCCGGCCCTCGCCGGGCCTGACCGGGGACAGCAGTCCGGTCCCGTCGGCCTGGGCATACGCGGCCGGCGGTGCCGCGGTCAGCGATCCGGCGACGGCGACGGAGGCGGCGGCGCCGACGAGGAGGCGCCGCAGGGCGGGGCGGGCGGTGGCCCGGGGAGTGGCACGCAACATGCCCTGCCTAACGCGACGCGGCCCCGGATGTTGCGCGCGGACGCCCGAGCGGGGCCCGCACGGGCCTGACAAGGTCTTTGCCCCGCGCCCGCCTCGCCTAGTACCGTGGGGGTCGATTGGTGACAGCACGCTCGACTGTGTCATCATCGGCACGCACCGCTCGCGCTCGCGCGGGAGTGATGCTGGAGGCGTCGCCTAGTCCGGTCTATGGCGCCGCACTGCTAATGCGGTTTGGGTCTTAAAGCCCATCGAGGGTTCAAATCCCTCCGCCTCCGCACTCGATCACGAAGCCCCGGTCACCCGACCGGGGCTTCGCTGTCGTTGCCCTCGGAAGTGGGCCTGAAGTGCCGTTTTCGCAGCTCACAAGGGGTGCGGCTAACGGATTTCACATGGCGGCGGCAGTCATGTAATGTTCTTCCTGTCGCCGCGAGCGAGCCGGAAGGCCCGAGAGCGGCGAAAAAACAGAACAAGCACTCGTAGCTTAACGGATAGAGCATCTGACTACGGATCAGAAGGTTGCAGGTTCGAATCCTGCCGAGTGCACAGCACGTCAGAGGCCCTGTGGATCAATCCACAGGGCCTCTGGCTTTTGCCTTGACGGCAGTGTTTGACGGCAACCGTTTCTGCGAGTCGATCAGATGGCTACCGGGACACCGGCCGCGCCGTCGTCATCATCCGACTCGTTGCCGTCACCCCTCAGTGCGTCCCCGACGCGGTCGAAGGCGGACCGCTGGGAGTCGAGCCGTACGAAGGTGTAGATGTCCATGGTCACGCGGATGGAGCTGTGGCCGAGGACTTCCATGATCATGCGGGCGTCGGCGCCCTGTTCATGGAGAAGTGAGGCGCAAGTGTGGCGCAGGTCGTGGAAGCGGACCCGACGGACGCCGGCTCGGACGCACAGCACCTCGAAGGAGCGGTTCAGGTTGCGCGGCTCTATGGGGGTCCCGTTCTTCGTGGTGAAGACGAGGCCGTGGGCCGTCCCCTTCCAGTTGGCACCAGCCGCCTTCCGGTCGGCGATCTGCTGGGCGCGCTGAGCGCGGAGCGCTGTCACGCACTCGGACGGCAAGGCCACACGTCGGGCGGATCGCTGCGTCTTCGGCGCGACGATCAGCAGTTCGCCACCGACCCGCTGTAAGGCCTGCCTGACGGTGAGGACACCCTCGTGGAGATCCACGTCCGACCAACGCAGCCCCAGCAGCTCGCCTCGCCGCAGGCCGATGCGGACCGCCAGCTCATATGCGGCCCAGAGGCGGTTGTCACGGGCAGCCGCCAGGAGCTGACGCCCCTCCTTCGCCGTGAGCGGTTCGATCTCTCGCTTCGTTCCCATGCTCAGCTCTACATTCCGGGCCACGTTGCGGGGCAGCTCGTCCTCACGAACGGCGTGCTGGAGAGCAGCACGCATGATCACCAGGAGGAAGCGCACCGTCCGGTCAGAGGGGAGCTTCTTGCAGCACTTGCCGAGGGCGCAGCAGCGCCGCTTGTGCTCAGGCCGCTTCCTGTCCTTCCCCTGGGCGCAGCACTGGCAGGTGACCGCCGTCTTCGCGAGGAAGGCGCGGATGTCGCGGGCAGTGAGTCGGACCAGCTTCTTCCGGCCGAAGTCCGGGGTCACGTAGTTGCGGACGAGGGACTCGTAGTTGACGTAGGTCGTCCGGCGGACCTTGCCCTGGGCGACGTTCGTCAGCCAGTACGTCAGGTACTCGGCGATGGTCATCTTGTTGGTGGCGACCGGGAGGCCGTTGAGGGAGTCCGCCTTGAGCTTGGTGAGCTTCTCGTGGGCGTCGTCCCAGGTCTTGCCGTACACACTGCGCCGCTTGTACGTGCCGTCCGTCGTGAGCACGTACGCACTGCCCTCCCACCGGCCGTCTTTCCGCTGGTAGATAGTGCCCTCGTTGTTGGCGTTCTTCTTCGGCTTGGCCATCAGGCGGCTTCCTGTTCGGTGCGGAGGGAGACGTAGGCGTCCACGGCGGCTTCGCTGATGCGGCGGCAGCGACCGATCTTGAAAGAGGCGAGTTCGCGGGAGCGGATCAGGTCGTGGACCTTCCAGCGGCTGATGCCGAGACGCTCGGCGACCTGGTCCACGGTGAGTACGGCCGTCGTCATACGGGCAGCAGTCCTTCCTGCTTCAGGCGTTGGGTGTGGGCTACGTCGTGGCGGACTTGGGCGGCGAGTAGTTCCTCGCCAGGGCGGTAGCCACTGCTGAGGTAGGTCCACGAGGAGGCGGTGACGAGGCTGGTCTCGTCGGTGGGAAGGCCGGCGCGAGCCCGTGCGGCTTCGGCTTGGGCGAGGCGCCAGGCGCGGCGTACGTCGCGGAGCGCGCCGAGGGTGGTGGAGTAGGCGCGGGACTTGCTGGAGAAGTGGCCGCGGAAGCCGAGCATGTGGGCCCACTTCCAGAGCTTGAGTTCGGCGAACTCCGGCAGGTTCCCGAGGCCCCAGGCGGTGCGGATCATCTGCCGTACGTGCCGTTGCACCGGCAGGGCCTTGATGGGTTCGGCCTGCCCGGTGCCTCCGCAGTCGTCGCACAGGTCGCGGAAGTAGTCGGGACCTCGTACGTAGCCGCGTCCCTGGCAGGGACGGCACATGAGGGTGCGGTCTACGGTGCCCGCACCTTCGGCGTTCTTGGTGGCGTACTTGGCAACGTATCCGGCGACTTTGGCGTCGGTGAGTTCGCCGTCGCCCAGGGCGGAGATCTGGTCGACCTTGAACCGGTCGCCCCACTTGATCACGCGCTCGCCGATGGCGTCGGACTCGACGGTGAGCCGGGCCCGCTCGACCGCCAGACCCACCGCGACCTGGAGGGCGTCGAAGGTGGCCCAGGACGGGGGCGGTGTGGTGTGGCCGTCGGGTCCGTCGAAGCGGATCACGGCGTGGAAGTGGACCAGGCCCCGCTTCTGATACTCGGCGACCTTGGCGAAGGAGACGCGGAGAGCGGCGTTCAGCGCCTTCTGCGTCATGCCGAGGTGTTCGGCCAGGGCACGGCGCAGGTAGGTGGTGAAGCGTGCCCACAGCTGCCCGGCGTGGGCGTTCCAGAGCACGGCGCCGGAGTAGTCGTAGGTGGCTGGGTCGAGCGGGGTGCCCAATGCCGGGTCGTCCTCGGCATGGTGGGCACCGCAGCCGCAGGGGCGGGTGTTGCCCGCGCTGTCGGTCTTGCGGTTGTGGACGGGGCCGAAGGACGGGGCGGTGAGGGTGACGAAGGCGCGGGGGTGGTCGCGGACGGTTTCGGCGACGTTCTTGCCGCCGGACAGTCCGGCCTTGATCAGGTGGTAGGTGTCGGCGGCGTAGACGCGGGAGCAGGCGGGGCAGCGGGAAGCGCGGCGGTTGCCGCAGGTGGTCAGGAGGCGCCCGGAAGGCTCGTCTTCGGAGCGGTAGGAGCGGACTACTTCCTTGGTCGTCGAGTCGGTGGTGACCGTCCAGCCGTGGAGGTTGACGGGGCTGGTGCAGCCGCGCAGGTCGCGAACCTGTTCGGTGACGCGGTCGAGGTTGTGGGTGTTGGCCAGCTCGATCAGGTCCCGCAGGCCGGGGCTGACGACGTGCCGCAGGTCGAGGGGGCGGTGCATAAGGGGGCGGGGATCCTTTCTGGCGGGAAGGTGGGACCTGCGGGCAGCAGCGATCAGCGCTCGGGCGGCTGCCCGCAGGCATGACGGGTCGGGCCCAGGGGCGGGCGAGGGTGGGAGGTGCCGGAAAGGCCGGCGGAGGGTGCGGCCCTACAGGGCGGCGTGGAGGGCGGTGGCCATGGGCAGGCCGATGCCGAGTCGCGTCTTCAGCTGGGCCGGAGTAATCGCTGTTCCGTGTTCGGCGTGATGGGACGCGGCGATGGAGCGTGCTTCGGTCAGCAGCGGCTCAGGCACCTTGAGCGCGGGCGGGGTGGGAGCCGGGGTGACGCGCGGAGCTACCGGGGCCGGGGTCGGGACTGGGTCCGGCGCGACAGGCGGGGCCGGAGCGGTGAGCGGTGCGGCAGCGGGGGCATAGGGCAGGGCCGTTTCGGGCGCCGGTTCGGTCTCTTCTGCCTCGGGGGCCAGGTCGGCGGGGCGGGTGACGGTGTGGAAGGCGCGCAGGAGTTGCGGGCCGACCGCGCCCCAGCCGAGCAGGAGCAGGGGAGCCACGGCGTCCACGGCTGCCCGGCCGTAGTGCCCGGCGGCGATGGGTTCGGCGACGTTGAGGGCCAGCGTCAGCAGCCCGGAGAAGTGCATCAGCCGGGTGGCGGCCGTCATCTGTTCGGCGGGCAGTCCGCGCAAGGAGAGGTAGCGCAGGGCGACCAGCAGGCCGACCACGGAGAGATCCACCATCGGGGCGATGAGCGGTGCGATCGGTGAGGGGACGCCCAGGCGGAGGGCGAGAGACCAGACGTTGCCGAAGGAGAAGACGAACGCCAGCACGGCGATGACGATCATCACGGCGGTGATGGTGCGCTGAGTGATCCGGTCCTCTGTCAAGGAATTCACCTCCCTTCGGTGCTGTGTCACGGGGCGGAGATCAGGGTTCAAGCGGCGTCGATGGCGGGTTTCTCCAGGTCGACGTTCTTGTCCCACATACGCGGGCCCAAGAAGGCTTCCAGGAGCGCGGAGGGGTCTGCGGTCAGGTGAGCGGTGCTGTCGGCGATGCGGGCTGCGTCGGCGTCGGAGACGTACGGGGTGCGGATACGGGTGAAGCCGGGCTGCGACTGGTGGTTCATCGAGGCGACGCCGACATAGGTCGGGTCCTGGAGGTTGACCGGGTTGGCATCGGGCCACTCGCGGATCTCCTCGCCCAGAGCGGCGACAGCGGCCTCAGCGGTCTTCTGGGCGAAGCTCAAGCCCACGGGGCACACGTCACGGATGAAGGTCGGGATCGCATCGCCGGTGGACTTCTGAGTGGCGAGGATGACGAGCATCCCCACCGAACGGCCCTTCTTCACCAGGTCCTCGACGAGCCGGGCGTTCTCCGCCGCGAGAGCGGCGAGCTTCTTGGTCTTCGGGTCGCTGCCCTTGTGGTCGCGGAAGTACGTGTGTGCTTCGTCGATAACCAGCACGACCAGTGGCCAGTGCTCCGACGGGCCCTCATCCCACATGGACTTCACGCCGAGCGCCTTGCGTACCGAGGCCGACCGCAGGCGCCGCAGTTCCACCAGGTCCCGGAACAGCTTGTTGGCCTCTTCCAGGTCGTCCCCGACGAAGGCGAACATGCGCTGCACCCAATCGGCATAGTCACCTTCGTGCGCGGCGGACACCTTGCCGTCAGCGCAGGCGAACTGCACGCAAGGGGAAGGTGCCCAGTCCGAGAGAAGCCGGTTGATCAAGCTCGTCTTGCCGAAGCCTGGGAGGCCGGCCACGGTCACTCCGGGCACCTGTGTGAGGTCTACCGAGACCGGCTGTGCGTACTCGTCCAAGCCCAAGTCCCACTGGGCCGTCTCGTCCGGCACGTCCCCCGTGGGCCGGTGCTCAGTGGGGAGCTTGAGCGGATCGAGCCGCACGCCCCGGATGACGACCTGTCCGGGCTTGTCCTGCGTGATCGCGACCCGTGTGCACCTCCAGGCGTCGGCCAGATGCGGGGCCGCCTTCTGGAACTGCGTCAGGCCCACGCCGGGCAGGCAACTCGCCCGCGCGATCACGCCGTATGCGTCGTGAGTGACCTTGAGAGCCGGGATGAGGACGCGAGGCTTGATCGGCTTGCCGTCGGTGTTCGCCAGCGACGCGAGCGCGGTCGGAGTCTTGTCCGTGGCCGCCAGCTTGAGCATCGGAGCGAGCCGCTTCCAGCCCCACCGCACCCGAACGGCTTGCCGGATGGACTGCCGCGTCATGGCGTCGGCGCGCAGGTAGCGGACTATCCACCACACCGCCCAACCGACGAGGAGCACCAGCGCCATGTCGACCACCAGGGAGCCGTAAGGGAAGGCCCCTTCTGCCGGGCCGTTCGGACCGTTCATTTGCTGCGCTCCAGAGGGTTGTAGAGGAAGGCCGCGAGGGCCGATTCGAGGGCCGCCCGGTCGGTCGAGGCGTCGAGGCAGGGATAGCCGTAGCCGACGAGCACGCCCGCCACCGAGGTCACGAGGGATTCGGTGAACCGGGCATCCGGCCCGGCGTGAGGCAACGGGTAGTTGCGCTCAGCGCCGGACCGGGGAGCCGTGCCGTTCACGCCGCTTCAGCAGCCGGGGCCATCAGGTCCAGCCGGTCCGCGCGGTAGGCGATGCCGTCCGAGAGCGAGCCGTTGAAAATTCGCGCCCACGGGGTGGCGAACAGTTCCACCGGCATGACCGGGACACCGGGCTTGAGACCGTCAGGGAGACCGGTCTCCGGAACGGTGATCTTCAGAGCCTCGGCGCGGCCCTCCTCCATGAAAAAGAGGGTGATCGTATAGAGCTTGGCGCCGGTCTCGCGGTCGGTGGCGAACTGTGTCTTCTCCTGGTCCGCGTACTTCGGCACCGGCAGGGTTCCGACCATGAATGACGAGGTGGGGAGCAGGCCAACACGGATGCGTGCCATGGGAGTTGCTTCCTTTCGGTTGCGCTCCGCCAGGCGGCGGGGCGTGATCACCATTGAATATAGCTGACCTAGCACTGTCAAGTGTGTGTGGTGAGCTAGGCGTCAACTGACGTAGGCCACCTATGTCAGTGGGGTGTGCTAGGGGTGCTAAGGATCGCTACTCTTGGGCCATGAGCCCCGCGCCAGAGAGCAAGCAAGACCGTCGGCCGCCGTATCAGCACGCTGCCGACGAGCTTCGGCGCGACATCTTGCAGGGACGGATCAAGCCGGGCGAGCAGATGCCATCCATTCGCGAGCTACAGGAACGCTTCGGCGTGGCCAACATGACCGCGAGGGGCGCGCTCAACGTGCTGCGCGACGAAGGCTTGATCTACACGATCCACGGGCGAGGCAGCTTCGTAGCTGACCATGACGCCGCCGGCGAGTTCTCGGCGGGCTACACCCCGCCAGCCTGGTACCTCGCCAACAGGGACAAGACGTCCCCTCAGACTGAGCAGATGGAGGGAAGCCCCGACGGTTCCGAAGTCACCGGGGCCACCCTCACTGAGATGCTCACTGCTCTACGTGACGAGCTCCGTTCCCTCAGCGCTGATCATCAGGAACTGCGGCGTGAGGTCGAGGAGCTGAAGTCTCAGCAATCGAAGTCGCAGTCCTGAGCTGAGCTACTTCCTCACGCAGTGCTCTGGTCTCCTTGCTGAGGCGACCGACCATGGCCCGCATCTCTTGGATCAGCGCGGCCACTTGATCCGCGTCTTCGACGTGAATGCTGGTCAACCCCATCTCGTAGTCCGCTATGTGCTCGGCCATGTCTCCCGCTTGCCGCCCGTGCCGTCGATGCGTTTCGCGCTGCCGCGCTTCCTCCCAGCCGCTGAGCGCCTCCACGACGGTGAGCGGCTCCTTCGCTGATCCGCCATCGCCCTGCCCTGCGGAGCTGTTCAGAGTTTCTTTACTGGATCAAGGCGGCCCGCCTACGGCGGGCCGCGCGCGCTGGCGGCCCGTGGCCGCCGCCGCTCCTTGTCTCCGCCACCGCTCCGGCGGCCCCCCGCCGCTCAGCGCGCACAACCGCCAGGGCGGACAACCAGACCAGCGAGCAACACGTCCACCACCGAGCACCAGGACCAGGCCAGGACGAGCCAGGCGTGACCGCGCCACCAGACCGCCCACAGTTCCGATCCGCACGGCCGGTGGAGTCGCAGGGCACGCCGGCAACGCTCATACAAGTTCGAGGACTCGGCCATGACGTTTGGAAGAAGCGTGGCTGAGGCCGGTAAGTGGTTGCTGGAAGCACACGTGGCGGGTGCTCGTTCGTCTCGCCCGCCGTCATGGCTGACTTTCGGTGGCTCAGGTCAAGCCCCTTCCTCGTTGGACAACATGAAGCCGAGGGCCCGCACCCGCATCCGAGCACGCCAACTGCCCCGGCTACCATCGGCACCGGGGTCCTGATCAGGGCTTCCGCGACCGGACCACCCGGAATGCTGTCCAGGCTGAGGGGTGGTCCGGTCTTTCGTTGTTGGTCTTCGTTGTGCGAGCGCCGCCGGGCGCACCGGCTCTAGAGGCGGCTCAGGGCCTTACCCACCTCGTAGATGGTCGGCCGGTCTTCGGGAGCATGGCTGAGCATCGCCTCGATCAACTCCCCCAGCTCGCCGGAAGCCTTGACGGGGCGACGTCTGCCCTCGGCCACGGCCTTTCTCTGGACGGGGCGTGGAGCGTCGTCCGGGTACTCGATAGCCCGCCAACCAGTGGCCGAGATGAGCAGCGAGGCGCCGAGGGCGTAGACGTCGGCTTCCGGCGTGGGCTCGGCTTCCCCCGTGGCGAGCACGCTGCGCGCGATCTCCGGTGCCTCGTAGTGGACGAGGCAGCCGCGGAACGGGAAGTCGTACCCCTCGGGGACTTGCCCACCTCGGGCTAGAGCCAGATCGATGAGATGCGTCCGCTCCGACCCGACGATGAAGTGGGCGGGCTGTACGTCGCCGTGAGCCCAGCCCTTGGCGTGCAGTTCGGCCAGGACCTCGACACAACCCAGCGCCACACGGGCATCCGGTGCGATGGATGGGTCTTGCCTACGGCAGGGTTCCCACAGCTGGTGCAGGTCCGGCCCTTCATGCCACGGCTGGAAGTTCCACGTCCCGCGCTCCCATTCTCCGTACGCGAAGTCGTCGCATCCGAGCCGATGCAGCACGGCTCCCTCTCGGGCGGGCGCGAGGGCGGTCCAGGGCTGGGCGGGCCAGTCGGCCGTAGCCTCGATCGGATAGCCGACCTTGACGGCGTAGTGACCTCGATGACTCTGCACCTCCCAGACCATGGAGCCCCGGCGGTTCAGGACCAGGCGCTGAGACGTGGGCATCAAGGCGTCGAGCACCACGATCGGCAGTTCAGAGGGTGAGCCGGGCAACGTCTCTTCTCCTTCCGGGCGAACGCGGCCGACCACGAGTCGAGGCCGGCCGCGCCGCTGGTGTCTTGTGCTACGCCTGGCCGTACGGGCGGCCGCAGTCGGAGTCGCACTGGGCAAGGTTCGTGCCGTCCACGGTCCACAGGTCATCGAAGACCATGAAGCCCGCCGTCTTCATGGCGCGTGCCGAAGCGGCGACCTGCTTCGGGTCGCGGGCCCCGCCACCGGGCTTCGGGTTGTGGTGCAGGAAGCGGCCCGCGTACCGCTCACACAGCTCGGCGTACTCCTTCGTGTGCAGGATGAGCGCGTGCAGTCCCAGGTCCACGTCATCCGACGGAACCATGGGGACGAGCGCGGTGGCTGCGGTGACCACGAAGGCGACCGCCTGGTCCGCGATCCGCTCGGCACGCTCGGGTGACTGCCCGTTGTGGACGACCACGAAGTGGGCGAGGCTCTGGAACAGTTCCTCGCCAGACACCGCGCGGCCGGTCCTCTGGTCGTTCGCCGTTGCCGTCATGCGAGTACTCCTTCTGGATTGTGGAGCGTGGCACTTACGGGTTGGGGAGGCCGCCCCGCCCGGGGGTGGGGGAACCGGGAATGAGCCCCCGTCCGGGGCGGCCGGTCTACTGGCCGACAGCGAGAGCCATGCCGATCACCAGGCCGCATGACCCGCTGATCATGACGATGAAGAGGACTCCCGCGTATCGGCCGATGACGCGCATCACAAGCCGTCCCTGCTGTTGCCGTTCTTGATGGACAGGCGGGCGCTCAGTTCCTCCCGAGCGCTCGGCTGCACCACCTTGTCCGGCATGGCATCCCACTCTCGGCCGCCGCCGATGGGCCGTATCTGCACTCGGCCGCCGAGCTCACCCATGACGATGCCGATACGTCCCCTGGCGGTGTCCTTCGCCAGTTCACCGATGCCTGGTCTGGTCTGCTGGTTGCTCGCCATGCAAGGGAGCATCGCGATCGGAGGGCCGCCGCTAAAAGGTCAGGCTGATTACCCAACTTGGGTAACATCGCCGGAAGTAGAGAACCAGCGACGTTGCGTAGCCCTCGCAGTTTGGGAGCTTGCCGATGCCCGACCCGGACCGGCCGCAGGAACTGCCGGCCAGACTGCTCACCGATCCCGAGATGATCGATGCGTGTCGGGTCCGGGACTTCGCCAGAGTCTTCCGGCTGGTGAAGGTCAGGGCGGGGATCTACCCGTCGATGATCGCCCGGCGTTGTGACCTGACGCCGAGCCGCGTGGGCGAAGTCATCGCAGGTCGCAGGCACTTGCTGCACATGGATGTCATCGAGCGCATCTCAGACGGTTTGCGCATCCCAGGGGACATGCTCGGGCTTGCCCGCCGAGGGTGGGAGACGCCTCAGGCCCTAGTGGTCGACGAGCGCGAGACACCCCAGGTACCGGAGCCGGAGCAGCCTGCCCCCGCGTCTCTGCCAGGTCCCGATGTGGACGGCATCTTGGCCTTGGCCACGCGAACCAGTCTGAACAAGGCCACGCTTGAGGCCTTCCGCTCTTCTATCGAGGACTACTGGCGACGAGACGACCAGCACGGCGGCGAGGCACTGCGGCCCGCCATTGTCGGCCAGCTCCGTCATGTCGTTGGGCTCTTGAAGGAGAGCCGACCACCGTCCATCCAGAAAGGTCTGTACGGCATCGCCGCCGAGCTGGCACGCCTCACGGGCTGGACCTACTTCGACGCCCGCCAGTACAACCAGGCCCGCGCCTACTTCACGGAGGCCCTGCAATTGGCGAAGGAGATCGACGACCGGCAGTTCATGGCCAACGTCCTCGCCTGCATGAGCTTGCAGGCGACCTACCAGGACAAGCCCGCGGACTCGTTGGCACTTGTGACCGCTGCCCAGGATCAGGCCCGGTCAGCACTCGGCAGCACGCCGCGCGTTATGTCGATGCTGGCCATGCGGGAAGCATTCGCCCACGCCACCCTCGGTAATCGTGATGACACGCACCGGGCGATCGGGGAAGCACACAGCCAATTCGAGCAGATCGGGGCGAGCGATCCGGACCCCTCATGGGTGACCTACTTCGACGAGCCGAAGCTCCTCGTGGACACGGGCATCGCCCATGGCCGTCTGGGCGAAGCGGCAACCGCTGAACCCTTGATCGCCGATGCCCTGCGGCGGGAGCACCACACCAACCAGCGAGGCCACGCGTTCCACTCGTTCTGGCTGGCCCGAACGCAGCTGGAGCAGGGCAAGCTTGACCAGGCGTGCCACACCGCCACGCAGGCTCTGGAACCTGCCTTGGCGGTGGCCTCTGAGCGAGTGTCAGGGCATCTCAGGGAGTTCTACGACCAGTTGGCCCCACACAGGCAGGAGCCCGTAGCCCTTGCCTTCGAGGCGCGGCTACGGGAACTCCTCCCGCCGGTCAGCGGATCGCTTCGTCCATGAGCAGATAGAGCAGGCCGACGAGCGATCCGCTGCTCACGACCTCACGGCGGTCTATCATCCCGCGCACCTCCGAGAGAGGGATCCACTCGATGCGGTCGGACTCGTTCTTCTCCGTGGGCGGACCAGCGTAGGTGGCGCCGTCGATGCGGAAGACGTGGTGCTGCGAGTCGGTGATCCCGTTCGCCGGCTCGGCGTAGATCAGGGGTTTGATGGGGCCGGGGCGCCAGCCGGTCTCTTCCAGGACTTCGCGGGCAGCAGCTTCTTCCGGGGTCTCGCTGTCCTCGACCAGGCCCATGGGCAGTTCCCAAGCCCACGAATCTGTGATGAATCGGTGCCGCCACATCATCAGGACCTCTTTGCGGTCATTGACTACTGCGGCAACGGCAAGGTGCCGGAGGCGGACGACGTGGTACTCCCACCTACGGCCGTCCGGCTGTTGGACGTCGACCAGACATAGATTCACCCAAGGGTTGGTATAGACCTGTCGCTCACCGTGGGTCTTCCACTCCATACCTGCGGCCCCTCTCGATCGGTCTCCAGGATCTCAGACCGATCCGGAGCCAGATGCATGTTCTCCTCTTTTCGCGTCACCTTGACGAGATGTGCCGCCCAGGACCCGGTCCCGGTCCCGGTCAGAACTGATCGGCAGGCGGACGATCTACGAGCGGCGGCGGGGGATTTACCGAGACCTCAGCTTGGGAAGGTGCAGGCACCGATGGCCTGTCGGCGGCGGTGTGCACCACGCCGTGCCGTTCAGCCTGTGTGCGGTGTCAGGAGAGCGCCCGGAGGGTGTGCCGGCTCAGCTTTTTCGCGTCATCCTGGAGGCCCTTCGTCCGTGCGTCGCCGAAGGCTTTCGCGGCCTCGTCAATCTTCTGACGCAAGATTCCGCCCTTCCTGAATATTTTACAGAAGCCGTTGAGCAGAGCATGTGACTTCCGGCTTGGATGGTCGTTGGTCTGTTCGTGGGGAAGCGTCAGTCGCGGCCGTGGATCGTGTCGCATGAACTGTGGTCGCTCATCGCGCCGTTCCTGCCCGAGCCGAGTCCGAAGCTGGTGGAAGGGCGACCACGAGTCCCGGACCGGCAGGCGCTGTGCGGGATCCTGTTCGTGCTGCATACCGGCATCCAGTGGGAGTACCTACCGCAGGAACTGGGCGTCGGTTCGGGGATGACGTGTTGGCGGCGCCTGGCCGCATGGAACGAGGCCGGCGTCTGGGACAAACTGCACCTGGTGCTGCTGAAGAAGCTGCGGGCCGCGAAGAAGCTCGACTGGTCGCGGGCGGTGATCGACTCCTCCCACGTGCGGGCAGCTCGGCGTGGCCCAAAAGCGGGCCCAGCCCGGTCGACCGTGCACGGCCGGGCAGCAAGCACCACGTCCTCACCGACGGCCAGGGCATCCCGCTCGCGGTGTCGCTGACCGGCGGAAACCGCAACGACGTCACGCAGTTGCTGCCCCTGTTGGACAAGGTTCCGGCCGTGGCCGGACTCGTCGGCCGGCCACGGCGCAGGCCCGACGCGCTCCTGGCCGACCGCGGCTATGACCACGACAAGTACCGGCGCCTACTGCGGCAGCGCGGCATCCGCCCGGTCATCGCCGAACGAGGACAGGAACACGGCTCCCGCCTGGGTATCTTCCGCTATGTCGTTGAAAGGACGATCGCCTGGCTGCACGGCTTCCGTCGCCTGCGCATCCGATGGGAGCGACGGGACGACATCCATGAAGCCTTCCTCGGCCTCGCCACCTGCCTCATCACCCACAGACAAGTCCGACGCCTTGTTAAAACCTCAAGTCGTCGCCGGGCCAGCTGATCACGAGACCGCCTACGCGCAGCCGGGCTGCTCGGACAACCATTGCGTTGCCGCGTCCAGGACGGGATCTTTGCTTCCTCCGCGCCCGAGGTTGTCGACGACTGGCTGGTCAGGCGGTATGGGGCTGTCGTATGCGCGCCCCGTGCGGTCGGCGTCCTTCACCTCTGTCAGGTTGAGGACCGCCCCGTCGGACAGTCGATGCTGTGCGTTGCCGGTGGGGACGCCTGTGGTGTCCTCGCCGAAGGAGCGCGTGTCCGGGCGCCCGCGGAAGGCCACGGTCACCGCCTCCCCGGAACTGGCAGTGGAACGGCTGGTGAGCACCGCAACAGGGGCCGATCCGCCGCCTACGGGAGGACTTGTTCCCCAACCGGTGGAATCACCGTCCAGACGAGGGCTGCCCTTCTCAATGGACCACACCGTCTTCTTGCCGTCCGCATCGACGAATGATCCGACATCACCGTCACCGAGGATCGGTCCCACGACGGCAAGCATCGGCCACATGTTGCCACCGCGGTTGCGGCGGAGGTCGATCACCCAGCCGCAGGCGGTCGGACGATTAGCCTTCGCCACGGCATTTCGCCCCTCCCGCACGTACTGCTGATAGACCTTTTCAGATCCCAGGACGCCGGGGAGCGACAGATACCCCACGCGGCCGGCTAACGCCCGCCCTTCCACAGGGCTGCGGACCTGCTCGTCCCCGTGCGACTCCTCTGCCCTCTTCGGGTCGAAGAAGCCACTGTGCCCGTCTCCCAAACTGCCCAGAGCCGCCTCTATGGCTCGATAGGTATCGCTAGGACGCTGCGCGTTGCCGGCTTCGGTGAAGGCTGTTCTCCGTACCTCATCCCAGTCGACATCGTCGCGGCGAAGTGCCTTGTCCTCCATGAGGTCCAACGCGGTGGACAGGTAGGACCGGGCCTTGTCAGACATTGCCGGGCCAGGTGGCGACGCCTCCCCTCCCGAGCACCCGGCCCCAACAGCGAGAACACACACCAACCCAGCAGCCATCAAACGCGGCAAACGCCCCCGAACCATGTGCCCGCCCAGTCAGCCAAACCAGTGATCGTCTCGTGACCCTAACTCTGTGCATCGCTTTCCCTGCTACTGAGAACAGCGACTGCCGAGGCACAAGCTGGACTGACCAGAGGTCTTGACAGCATGCACCCCCAGCACCCGAGCGTTGCCGGTTGCAGTCTCTTTAACGACTGATGTGGCGAAGCACGGACGCTGCGGCGGAGGTGACTCAGGTGGGGTGTGGGGCGCCGGTCAGGAGGCCTTGGCCGCTTCCGATCCCTCGGGACAGCTCTCACGGGCGGCTTGGCGACCGGTCATGAACTCGGATGGGCCGGAGGAACAGGGCAAGAAGCCTGTGCCAGTCTCCTCCCAGGTCCGGACATGACCCTTCACCGACGCGTTCGAGCCGCACGTGTAAGCGAAGTCGGCCTCGACGGACTTGCGATAGGCCCACGCGTAGTACGCACCCTTGAGATCCCCAGTCGCCGCCTCGAAGACGTGTCCCAGACCCTCCTCGGGCACGTCGCGCTCGCTCGGGCCAGCGAGCGGTTCCCCCACCCGCAGGTACTTCCCAAAAGCTTTGATCACGTCGGCAGCCCGCAGCCCTTGCGGCGTTCCATTCACCGTGGGCCTTACGCCGGTGTCGCCGACCGGTTTGAGGCGGGCCGAATAGGACGCCGTTCTCTTCTCCAGCCTGATGGGGTCCGCGAGTTCGGTCAGCTCCTCCGACCGCCGCACATCCGACCAAGCGTACGTCCCGCCCGTGCACGAGCGGGCGCTCTCGCCCTCGCCGTCCGTACAGGCCGCCAGCCCTGCTGACAGAACCACCGTGGCCAGAGCAGCTCCGCTGATCCTCCGTGCTGTGCCGCGCATACGCCGGCTCCCGTCCCCCGTGCGCCGGGCGCCCGGCGTCCGCACCATGATCACTGCAGAATCCATAGTGAGGGCGGCGGGCGGGAGACGGCAAGGAGCTTGAGCGTTCCCAGAGCTAGCAGGGCACCGCTGTAAGCAGGACAACCCCGTCGACCTCGCCGCGTTCGGCAAAACCGAGGCACTCCCGGGCGACGAGGTCGTCCAGCTCGAGAGGCATCGCAGGAAGGTGCGTCTCGCGCCGGGTGAGACGCTCATCGCCGAACGAGGACAGGAACACAGCGCCGGCCTGGGTATCTTCCGCTCGTCGTTGAAAGGACGATCGCCTGGCTGCACGGCTTCCGTCGCCTGCGCATCCGATGGGAGCGACGGGACGACATCCATGAAGCCTTCCTCGGCCTCGCCACCTGCCTCATCACCTACAGACAAGTCCGACACCTTTGTTAGGACCTCTTAGTCCGTCGGTAGGAGTGGCCGGCTACCGGCAGCTCGGACGCAGCCATGCTGCTCGGATCGCGCTCGTGGATTACGTTCGCGGCCTACTTGGACGGCATTGACGTGCTTTGCATCGGGTGATGGGCTGATTGGTGCCGCGCCCGCTGAGAGCGCGACACCGAAGTGGGGCTCAGCTGTGGTGATGCCACCAGTAGAGCGCGAGCGCTCCGACCCCACTGAGGCTCGCCTTCACGCCGATGCGGACCAGCTCGTCCTCAGCGGTGCTGAGGAGGCGCCGGGAGTGGTGTCGCGCCCCGCATTCCGCGAGGGCCCTGTTCACCCGGCGGTGCATACGGGCCGTGCCGGCTGCCGCACGGCTGGTGGCTATCCGACGGCGTGCACGCGCTGCGCGGGCGATCTTGGGTGTAGGCCGCTGACACTGGCAGCGCCTACACTTCCGGTTGCTGGGAATTTCGACCTCCTTGTGGGTTGATCTTCCTCACTCTGTTGGCGGCCTCCTGCTCTCACCCAGGGGGCCGCCGCCGTTTCCGGCGACGGCTGTGACCGCGCGCCCTATTCTGACGCACGGCACTGACACCAGGTGCTTCTCGAGGTCAAGGCAAACGGTCGGCTGTCGCACCGCAGTTGAGTTCCAGCCCGGGTAGCTTGACCGTGCGCTGACTCTGAGTGGCAGCACGGTGCAGCAAGTCGAGCCGCTGCGCCGTGTACGAGACTGTGCGAACCCCGGCCATGTTGATCAACGCCCCCGCGCTCGCACGCAAGTTCACGTGAAACGTAGAGCTGAGGCGAGCTGCAGGTCGTTGTGGAAGGAGTCGAACTTCACGAGGTCTCGACGCACATGCCCTGCTCGGTGAACGGGACGATCTCGGGCAGCACTTCGTCGACCTCGTCGTCGACGGCGTATCCCATCTCCGGCATCTCGTTCACCTTGCAGTTGATGAACTCGTCGACGTAGTTCAGAACACGGTAGACCTTGATGAACATCTAGGTTCCGTCCGGCGGATCATGTGACTGTCAGATTGCTGACTCGTTGTGTCTGGCATGGGGCGGGGTGATCTGACGAATGCCGAGTGGGTCCGGCTGGAGCCGCACTTGCCGGCGTCGGGGCTGCGTGGGGGACGGTGGAACGACCACCGCAGAGTGATCAACGGGATCTTGTTCCGGGTCCGGACAGGCATACCGTGGCGGGACCTTCCCGAGCGTTTCGGCAGCTGGAAGACCGTTTACGAACGGCACCGACGTTGGTCGGCGGACGGCACGTGGGACCGGATCCTGTGTGCCGTCCAGGCCGACGCCGACCTCGCGGGCCGGATCGACTGGAGCATGGTCAGCGTCGACTCGACGTCCTGCCGTGCCCATCAGCACGCGGCCGGCGCTCGCAAGAAGAAGCCACGTATCCCGAAAAAAGGACGACGCCTCGGCACCACCGCCCCGACGAAGGACTCGGACGGTCCGGGGGCGGCCTGACCTGCAAGATTCACCTCGCGGGTGAAGGTGGCTGCCGGCCAATGGCCTTCCTGGTCACGCCCGGCCAGTGGGGCGACGCACCGCAGATGATCGAGGTCCTCGAACGGATCCGCGTGCCCCGCCCCCAGGGCGGTCACCCCCGCACCCGGCCGGACCACTTGGGCGGCGACAAGGCATACAGCTCACGTCGGAACCGGCGCTACCTGCGAAGACGCCAGATCAAGCACACCATTCCCGAACCGAAGGACCAACGGGCCAACCGCAAACGCCGCGGCAGTGGAGGCGGCCGGCCCACCGGCTTCGACAGCGAAATCTACAAACGCCGCAACGAAGTCGAACGGACGATCAACCGACTCAAGAACTCCCGGGCCGTCGCCACCCGCTACGACAAGAGGGCCTACGTCTTCCACGGCACCGTCACCACCGCGGCTGTCCGGCTATGGCTCCGGGGCTGACCCGGCCTGCAGCCTCAGTCCCCGAGGAACCACAAGTACAGGCCCTGTCCGTCAAGAACTACCTAACCCAGCTCGACCAACTCGCGTGCGAACTCATCAGTCAGCACGCCTGCAGGCAGCCGCGGTACCTCCTCCAACAGGGTCGACACCTGCCGGTGGTTGAAAACGGTGTCCGCGTACGGCAGCAGGTGTCCCAGCATCGGAAACACTGACTGATCAAGACCAGCCAGCTCAGGACCCCAGACCACACCGTGCTTCGCGCGGGCCTCGATCGTGCCGTTCTCGCCTCGGACCTGGAGGTTAATCACGGTCAGACCCTACGACCTCATGATCCGCCGGACACTGCCTAGCCCTTGATGTGCTCGTGGAGTGCCACGACCTCAGGGGACTTCGGGCGCAGCTTCTGTCCCGTGCGCGTAGCCCTGACTCGTGCAGCGCACGATCGGTGGTGCCCCGTCTCCGCCTTCGACGACCAGTTGGCCGCCGCACGGCTGCGGTACGTCCTCGACCCGGCGGGCGTCGCTAAGGGCACGCCGCGCGAGTTCGACGGCCCCAGGGATCGAGCGCCGACGGCGGATGGTCGAGTGGCTTTGCTGGGACCGAGACGGGGGCGGACACTCGGCGATGGCACGACGCTTCAATTTGACGGCAGCTCTGACGGCAACGACGGCACACGCTCGCATACGATCGCCAACCTGGGCGATCGGGATCTGAGGCTGGCGGCAGCGGGCACGATGCCCTGCCCGAGCCTACGGATCAGAAGGTTGCAGGTTCGAATCCTGCCGAGTGCACACAGGTGAGAGGCCCCGGAGAGATCCGGGGCCTCTTGCGTTTCAGAGGCGTACAGCAGCGAAGTACAGCAACCGTGTCAGCCGGTACCGCCCATCGCGTCCGACAGCTGGCCGATCGCGGCGCGCACTTCCTCCTCGCTCGCTTCGGCGTAGACCTCCATCGTCATGGCGATCTGCGAGTGCCGGAGGATGCGCTGGGCCACCTTCGGGTGCACCTTCAGCGCGACCAGGAGCGAGCTGCACGTGTGCCGGGTGTTCCGGAGCGGGATGATCCGGAGCCCGGCGCGACGAGCCCGGAGGGCGAACATGCGGGTCATGTTGCCCGGCTCGATGGGCGTGCCGTACTTCGTGGTGAAGATCAGATCATGGCTGCCCTGCAGGTCCACAGACTGCCCGACTCGCCGGAAGCTTACGGGGCCATGATCACTCGCCCCATGGCAGCTCCAGCCCAAAGCCGCTCCGCCGACCGCGTGGCGGCGCACAGGCGCTCAGGTCGCAGGCCCCAAGACCAGCTGCATACGGAGATAATTCGCGTGACCGGGACCGGGCCGACGCTGCCCATCGGGTTTCCATCCATGCCGGGCGTAGAAGGCCTGGGCTCGACTGTTGCGCTCCCATGCTTCCAGCACCCCAGCCGTCAGAGAAGCATCGCGAAGGAGCTGCACAAAGGCGGCATGCAACTGGCTACCGATCCCCTCGCCCCAACGCCCGGGGCGGACGTGGATCTGGTGCAGCTGGCCGACAACCGAGGCATCCAAGTCAGCCTCCAGCGGAGGGCCCATCGCCAAGATGCCCACGATCTCACTATCGCTCACGGCGCACAGAACTGTCCGGGTGTCGTCCTGCACAGCACGCATCCACATTTCTCGTCGAACAGAGCGCGCCTCAGGAGAGGTGAGCTCCGCCTCTGATAATCCTCCTGCCTGGTAATACGCTGTTCGCGCTTGAGTATGCAGGTCAACGATCGGGTCCAGGTCGTCAAGGCTCGCAGTTCGCAGCAAGGTATGGGAAGTCGTCACGATCATCTGACGCACTTACCTTGAGGTGGAGTTCCCCGCCCCCGACTCCATCTCTATGGCGGGAGGGCGGTGTGCCCCCTGCGTGCCCGGTCGAGGAGCGAACGACGGGGAGCAGCGGCCAGCTCGCCCCGAAGCCGCAGGTCAGTCTCGGCAGCTCAGCCAGCATCCCGCATACGCGATCTTCCAAGCTGGTGCTGTACAGCAGCGAAGTACAGCAACCGCAGCAACCGGACCTGGCCGGTTGAGCACTGTCAACCGCTGACATCAACGCATACCTGCGACGCCTGACGATCAAGCGGAGTGTCCTGCCACACGAAGCTCGAACGATCACGGAGACGCCCGACACCGTTGCGTCGCGCCGTCGCGACGACCGGGCACTCCACGTCCAACGGCTCCCCGACCAGTAACTCCGCGGCCAGTCGCGCCAGTCGGATTACGATCACGTGGCCGCTGCTGAGCAGGACATCGCGAGGGGGACACGGTCGTGAGCAGAACAGAGGGCCGCGGAGGCCGCCGTCGGGACGGGGGCATGGCTGCGTTGGCTGTCGCCACGGTGCTGCTTCCGCTCGTCGCGGGGTGTGGCGGGGGCCATGACGCCTCCGACCCCGGCGCCAAGGACACCAAGGCGACTGCCGGACAGCAGGGCGGGAGCAAGAGCGCGGACCAGGGGAGCGGGGCTTTCCCGGACAGGGGGGTGATCGTCACCGCCTGGTGTTCCGTGCCCGCGAGCAAGCCGGCCAGTGTGACGGTCACGGGCTGGGATCCGGCAACGTGGGAACGGGCCGTCTCCCGGACCTTCACCGTCCCGGCCGAGGCCGTGGTCGCGGAGGCCGACGATGTCGCCTCCCCGCTCGTGGAGCTGTGTGCTGACAACTTCCCTGGTGTCAGCACGTCCGAGGACGGGCCGCGCGCCGTCGCGTCCACCCGGCTGCGGCAACTCTTCGACAAGGACTTCTCCCGGATGGCCGTCGTTCTCATCGATCGGGAGACGGAGGCGACAGGGGTGGGCTACGTCGACACCAGCGGCAAGCTGACCAAGCTGTCGGGTGCACCGAGCGAGGACTTCGGGGACACGCCCAAAGAGGAGAACGCCGTCTTCGCCCAGAACGGCAGTGCCGTCTGGTTCACCGAGACCGACTCCTCGGATCATGTGCGGATCGCCAGCCGTTCCGTGGCGGGTGATCACGCAGCGACCGAGCAGGGGGGCGGTGATGGCAGTTACATGGACGGGGCCGGCCTTGCGCTCGCGGGCGACCCGGTGCGCGGGCTCTTCGGCAAGGAAGTCCGGATCAGTCCCGACGGGCGCAAGGCGACGGCCTTCATCACCTGGCGGGGCTTCAACGTGGCCGACGTGCCACAGCGCGGTGCGCTGTTGAAAGCCGGCGGTGTGAAGGCAACCGGCATTCCCTACGACGCCGACTGCTACCCCTACGGCTGGGTCGACGACCAGACCGTGCTGTGCGGCGCCCGACTCGGCAAGGCCGAAGACCCGAAGCGGAAGAACTCCTTCTGGACGCTGGACACTTCTCGGCTCGACGGCAAGGCGGATTCCCCGAAGGGTGCCCTGGGTGATCCGATCATCCCCGCGACGGATCGGAAGAACACGGTGCGGGCCATTTCGCCGGACGGAAAGCAGATGATCTTCGCTTCGCTCCAGGGCACCCGGACCGAGTTCTTCACTTCGGCCATCGCTTCCGGCGCAACTCCGAAGAAGATCGCTGCACGGGGCGCGGACAGGGCGCTGAGCTCGGGAGACGTCCTGGAGTGGCGGTGAAGGCCGACGCTTGTGACATCCGCCGGCCTTGGATGCCGAACGGTACGCCGTGACAGCGGCGGCGACGTTTGCCGTGGCGGGGCGCGTCGGGGAAGGGGACGCTGGACTTGGGGGCAACGTGATGGAGAGGTGCTCCATGGCTCAGCCCAGCAGGGACCACAAGGCGCGCAAACCGTTCCTGTCCCGCCCCGGCGTCCGCCGCTTCCTGCCGTTCGTTCTGATCAGCGCGGTCGCTCTGATCTTCATCTTCGAGAACCGCTCGGACGTCGAGATCCGCCTGCTCGTGCCGATCGTGACCATGCCGCTGTGGGGAGCCCTCCTGATCGCCTGGGGCCTCGGCGTGCTCGCCTGCGTCTTCACCGTGCGCCGACGGTCGAGCCGGCACTCCCGGCAGCCCAGGTAGAAGCCGGCGCCTACGGGGCCCCGGGTACCGGCCGGAGGCTCGGTTCAGTCCGGGCGGCAGTGTTCTTCCAGGTAGGTCGCCGCCAGCGTGCTCGCGCGGGTGAACCAGTCGTGCAGGACCGCGATCTCGTCCGGTGAGTACTGCGCGAAGAGGTGCGTGAGGCGGGCGTAGTACGGCTCGTAGACCTCCCGGACCCGGGCGACCGCGTCGGGCCGGGCCGCGACGCGGATGCGGCGGCGGTCCGTGGGGTCGGGGCGGCGGGTGATGTAGCCGGCGCGCTCCAGGCGGTTGAGGATGCCGGTGACAGCGCCGGTCGTGACATGGACGCGAGCCGCCAGGTCGCCTGCCGTGGGGAGGTTCTCGCCGGCCTCGATGACATAGGCGAAGCAGGTGAGGTCGGTCACACTCAGGCCCACTTGCTGGGCGATCTCGTGCTGTCCGACCAGGTGAGTGGCGATGAGCTGGTCCATCGCCGACAGTGCCTGCTCCGGTGTCGCGGCCGGACGAGGCTTCGCGTGCATTCCCAGATCCCTTAGTTCGTGAGATGTTTGGGTCGTAAAAGTCTTAGCAAGTGAGGGGTTCGTCGGATCGGACCCTCGGTGCGAGGGAGTGGCACGTGAGTGCACATCAGTATGACCACGGGCACACGCTCGCGGGGTGGGTCGGATGCGCCATCGCCTCGGTCGGGGCCGGTGTGGCGGGGCTGGGGGTCTGCACCGTCTCCGGTGTGCTGATCGCCGGCGGCCTGGCGATCGGGCTCGTGGCTCTGCTCGTCACCTGGGCCCTGCATCTCTCCGGGTGGGGCAAGGGGCCGGGCGTACGGCCCCGGGCGGAGTGGGGCTGGCGCGTGCGGGACTCGGCGGCGCCGGGCGGGCACGAGGAGTGCCTGGGGTGCCGGCTCGCGGGGCGCGGGCGGCGCGCGGCGGGTGCGGTACAGCCGGTCATGCCGGTGCAACGCACGGCCGAGCCGGAGACCGTCGCCGCGGTGGGGACCGACTCGGTGAGGTAGAGCCCTCCCGACCGGCCCTTCCCGACCGGTCGGACCCCACCGGCCGTCTCCCCTCATCCAGCCGCTTCCCATCAGCCGCCCCGATGTCAGTGGTGCCCCCTACCCTCGGCAGGGATGGCACAGGCATGGAAGTGCTCGGGGCTGCGGTGGTCGGCGGATGGTCCCGTGCTGGTGTGGGGCGGCGGGCGGCGCAGTGCGCTGACCTGGGGGAAACGCGTGGCCTTCGAGGTCGCGGAAGGGGGCGTGCGCAGCTGCCTGGGGGCTCGGGGGCACACGTGCCCGCTGGGTGCGGTCGTGCCGGGGCGGAGCACGGGGGCGCGGTGCGAGGAGTGTGCGCGGCTGGACCGGGCGCACTCGGTGGCGGCGGACACCATCGCCGACGATCCACGGCCCTACCGCGTTTACCTGGCGTGGTTCGGGCCCGGCATGGTCAAGGTCGGGATCACGGCCCGGGAGCGGGGAAGCGCGCGGCTGCTCGAACAGGGAGCCGTCTGTTTCAGCTGGCTCGGCGTCGGTCCGCTCATGGCCGCCCGGCGTACGGAGGAGCTGCTCAGGGCCGCCCTGCGGGTCCCCGACCGGATTCCGTACGCCGAGAAGCGGGCCGTGCGGGCCGCGCTGCCGGAGGCCGCCGCCGACCGGGCCCGTGAGGTCGCCGAGCTGTACGAGCGGGCGGTCGCGCTCCCCGCGTGGCCGGAGTCGCTCGTACGGGAGCCGCTGCGGGTCGTCGACCACCTGGAGGTGTTCGGGCTCGCCGGGGTGCCCGTCGCCGTCGGGGACGTGCGCGAACTCGTCGCCGGGGGCGCGGTCGGCGGGGAGCTGGTCGCGGCCGCCGGACCCGATCTGCATCTGGCCACCGGTGCCGGGGCCGTGGTGCTCGACACGCGGTTGATGACCGGGTGGGGGCTGGTGCCCGCCACCGGGAGTGAAGTGACCGTGCCGATCAGGCAGTTCAAGGAGGTCACGGGCGTGCAGGACGGCTTGTTCTGAACCGGCAGGGCCTCCCCGGCGCTCCCATGACTTCCCAGGCGTCCCCTGAGAAACGCCTGTGTGTTTCTCAGAGAAATCACAGGTTGGCGAAAGCGTGTTCTCAGAGGCCCTCGACATCGTGTTCACATGACCACGACCTCGCCCCAGGGGCGCACCGAACTGCTCAGGCCGGACGGGAGCCCCGTCCGCGTGCTTGTGGTGGACGACGAGCTGTCGATCACGGAGCTGCTGTCCATGGCCCTGCGCTACGAGGGGTGGCAGATCCGGAGTGCCGGTGACGGTACGGGCGCGATCCAGACCGCCCGCGACTTCCGGCCCGACGCCGTCGTCCTCGACATGATGCTGCCCGACATGGACGGGCTGGCCGTCCTCGGGCGGCTGCGCCGGGAACTGCCGGACGTACCCGTGCTGTTCCTGACCGCCAAGGACGCCGTCGAGGACCGGATCGCGGGGCTGACGGCCGGCGGGGACGACTACGTCACCAAGCCGTTCAGCCTGGAGGAGGTCGTCGCGCGGCTGCGCGGGCTGATACGCCGCTCCGGTGCCGCCGACCGCCGCTCGGACTCCACGCTGGTCGTCGGCGACCTCACCCTCGACGAGGACAGCCACGAGGTGACCCGGGCCGGGGACAACATCCATCTGACCGCCACCGAGTTCGAGCTGCTGCGCTTCCTGATGCGCAATCCGCGCCGGGTGCTCAGCAAGGCGCAGATCCTCGACCGCGTGTGGTCGTACGACTTCGGCGGCCAGGCCAACGTCGTCGAGCTCTACATCTCCTACCTGCGGCGGAAGATCGACGCCGGTCGCGAGCCGATGATCCACACGCGCCGCGGTGCCGGTTACCTGATCAAGCCCGCGGTGTCGTGAGCGGACGACGACGGCTGCGACTCCAGGGGGACAGACAAGGGCGACTGCGCCGGCCGCGCACGCTGCGGACGCGGCTCGTCGTCGCGTCCGTGCTGCTGATCGCCGTGGTGTGCGCGGTGATCGGCACGGTGACGACACTGGCGCTGCGGTCGCATCTGTACGAGCAGTTGGACGGGCAACTCGGCGTGGCCGCGGTCAGGGCCGCCCAGAGCCCGCCCGGAAGTCCCGGCCAGGGCATGGACGGCGGCTCCCGTGCGCCCGTGCAGAAGAAGGAGAGCCTGACCGAGTTCGTCACCCGGGGACCGCAGCCGGGCGGCACGGTCGCCGCCAAGATCGAGCGCGGCCGGATCACGGAGTCCGCATACGGCGTGTCCGGGAACAACCAGCTGATGAGCGCACGCTCGCTGAACTCCGCCCAGGCCGCGGCCCTCACCTCCGTGCCGCAGGCCGAGGGGACGGAGCAGACCGTCGACCTACCGGGCCTCGGCGAGTACCGGGTCACCTACAAGAGCGGCGACAAGGGCAGCTACTACGTCGCCATCCCCACCAAGGACGTCACCAACACCGTCAACACCCTCATCCTGGTGGAGATCAGTGTCACGGCAGCCGGTCTGGCCGCCGCGGGGCTGGCCGGCTCCGTCCTCATCGGCGTGGCCACCCGCCCCCTCCGCCGGGTCGCCGCCACCGCCACCCGGGTCTCCGAACTCCCCCTGCACACCGGCGAGGTGAACCTCAGCGAGCGCGTGCCGGACTCCGAGACCGACCCGCACACCGAGGTCGGCCGGGTCGGCGCCGCACTCAACCGGATGCTCGACCACGTCCACGGCGCCCTGCACGCACGGCAGCAGAGCGAGACGAGGGTCCGGCAGTTCGTCGCCGACGCCAGTCACGAGCTGCGCACCCCCCTCGCCTCCATCCGCGGGTACGCCGAACTGACCAGACGCGGGCGCGAGGACGTCGGGCCGGACACCCGGCACGCCCTCGGGCGCATCGAGTCCGAAGCCGGGCGCATGACGCTGCTCGTCGAGGATCTGCTGCTGCTCGCCCGGCTCGACGCCGGGCGGCCCCTGCAGTTCGAGCAGACCGACCTCGCCCCGCTCGTCGTGGACACCGTCAGCGACGCCCGTGCCGCCGGCCAGGACCACAACTGGCGCCTGGACCTGCCCGATGAGCCCGCGCTCGTGTCGGCGGACGCGGCCCGGCTGCAACAGGTCCTCGTCAACCTGCTCGGCAACGCGCGCAGCCACACGCCGCCCGGTACGACCGTCACCGCCCGTGTCCAGCGGCGCGGCACCTGGCTGTGCGTGGACGTCGAGGACGACGGGCAGGGCATCCCGGCCGAGTTGCTGCCGCGCGTCTTCGAACGGTTCGCGCGCGGCGACTCCGCGCGTTCCCGCGCCAACGGCTCGACCGGCCTCGGCCTGGCCATCGTGCAGGCCGTGGCGACTGCGCACGGCGGCGCCGTGACCGTCGACAGCGTGCCCGGACGGACCGTTTTCACGGTGCACCTGCCCGCGCTGCCGGCGCAGCCGGAGCCGGACATGAGTTGGCACCAGCACTCACAGGCACGCCACAGCGTCACCACATCGGCACAACAGGGCGCCTGACGAAGGTCGGTTCCATGCGAACCGACTCTTCTCCCGGCACCCTGCCGGCGCGGGAACACCTCCCGGCCGCACCAGCCGGTACGCCTGTCCTGGACGTAGTGATCCCCGTCTACAACGAGGAGAAGGACCTCCAGCCGTGCGTCCGCAGACTGCACGAGCACCTCGACCGGACGTTTCCGTACGCGTTCCGCATCACGATCGCGGACAACGCCTCCACGGACACCACCCCGCAGGTGGCGGGGCGGCTGGCCGTGGAGCTTCCCGAGGTCAGCACCTTCCGCCTGGAGCAGAAGGGACGCGGCCGGGCCCTGCGGGCCGTCTGGTCGGCCTCGGAGGCGCCGGTCCTCGCCTACATGGACGTGGACCTGTCCACCGACCTCAACGCCCTGCTGCCGCTGGTGGCGCCGCTGATCTCCGGCCATTCGGACCTCGCGATCGGCTCCCGGCTGGCCCACAGTTCACGGGTGGTGCGCGGGCCCAAGCGGGAGTTCATCAGCCGGGCCTACAACCTCATCCTGCGCGGCTCGCTCCAGGCACGGTTCTCGGACGCCCAGTGCGGCTTCAAGGCGATCCGCCGGGACGTGGCACAGGTGCTGCTGCCCCTCGTCGAGGACACCGGCTGGTTCTTCGACACCGAGATGCTGGTGCTCGCCGAGCGGGCGGGCCTCAGGATCCACGAGGTGCCGGTCGACTGGGTCGACGACCCCGACTCGACCGTGCACCTCGTGAAGACCGCGACCGACGACCTCAAGGGCGTGTGGCGGGTCGGCAGGGCCCTGGCCACCGGCTCACTCGCGCTGGACCGGCTCGCTCGGCCGTTCGGCGACGACCCGCGCGACCGTGACCTCGTGGACGTGCCGAAGGGACTGGCCCGCCAGCTCGTCGGGTTCTGCGTGGTCGGCGCCCTGTCCACCCTCTTCTACCTTCTGCTGTACAGCGGCTTCCGGGCCGTCACCGGCTCCCAGACCGCCAACGCCCTCGCCCTGCTGGTCTCGGCGGTCGCCAACACCGCGGCCAACCGGCGGCTCACCTTCGGGGTGCGCGGGCGCGGCGGGGCCGTACGGCACCAGGCGCAGGGCCTGGTCGTCTTCGGCATCGGACTCGCCCTGACCAGTGGCTCGCTCGCGGCGCTGAACGCGGCGACCTCCGAGCCCGCGCACAGCACCGAACTGGCCGTCCTCATCGCGGCCAACCTCGCGGCGACCGTGCTGCGCTTCCTGCTCTTCCGGGCGTGGGTGTTCCCCGACCGGCGCGAGGACGACCCGGCGCCTGCCGCCCCGTCCTCGTACGACACCACCCCCTTCCGCGCCGGTGATGTCGCGGACTCCTGGCGGGACGCCACCGTGCAGTTGCTGCCGGCGCGCCCGCACGACACCGATGCGAGGGACTCGCGATGACCGTCCACTTCGACCAGCAGATCACCGGCGGATCCACGAGCCCCGGCACCCTGACACCAGCACCCGCGCCGCACGCCGGTGCGCCGGCCCGGCCCTTCCCGCAGCGGCTGTGGCGCGGCCGCCCCGAGGACCCCCGCTGGGTCCGCCCGGCCTTCCTCGCCCTGCTGCTGGCGACGGCCGTGCTCTACCTGTACAACCTGAGCGCCTCCGGCTACGCCAACTCCTTCTACTCGGCGGCCGCGCAGGCCGGCAGCCAGTCCTGGAAGGCGTTCTTCTTCGGCTCGCTCGACGCGGCGAACGCCATCACCGTCGACAAGCCCCCGGCCGCCCTGTGGCCCATGGCCTTGTCCGTCCGGCTCTTCGGCCTCGGCTCCTGGGCGATCCTCGCGCCCGAAGTCCTCATGGGCGTCGGCACGGTGGCCGTCGTGTACGCGGCGGTGCGCCGCCGGTTCAGCCCCGCGGCCGGTCTGATCGCGGGCGCCGTGCTCGCGCTCACCCCCGTCGCGGCGCTGATGTTCCGCTTCAACAACCCCGACGCGATGCTGGCGCTGCTGATGGCGGCGGCCTGCTATCTCGTCATCCGCGCCCTGGAGGACGGCCGGACGAAGTGGCTGCTGTGGGCCGGTGCCGCGATCGGCTTCGCCTTCCTCGCCAAGACGCTTCAGGCCTTCCTGATCCTGCCGCCGCTCGCCCTCGTGTACGGGGTCTGCGCGCCGGTGACGGTGAGGAAGCGAATCGGCCAACTCGCCGCGGGGCTCGCCGCGATCGTCGTCTCCGGCGGCTGGTGGGTCGCGATCGTCGAACTGTGGCCCGCTTCCTCCCGCCCGTACGTCGGCGGTTCGCAGAACAACAGCTTTCTGGAACTGACTTTCGGCTACAACGGCCTGGGCCGCATCAACGGCGACGAGACCGGCAGCGTCGGTGGCGGCGGTGGCGGCGGGAACGGCGGCGGCAACTGGGGCGAGACCGGCTGGGACCGGCTGTTCAGCTCCTCCGTCGGCAGCCAGATCTCCTGGCTGATCCCGGCCGCGCTGATCCTGCTCGTCGCCGGGCTGGTGGCCACCCGCAGGGCGAAGCGCACGTCGGTGACCCGCGGTTCGTTCCTCGTCTGGGGCGGCGCGCTGCTCACCACCATGCTGGTCTTCAGCTACATGCAGGGCATCTTCCACGAGTACTACACGGTGGCCCTCGCCCCCTACATCGCCCCGCTGGTCGGCATGGGCGCGGCGCTGCTCTGGGAGAAGCGCGGCAAGGCGTGGGCGTCGCTGACCCTGGCCGCCGCGATGACGGCGACCGCGGCCTGGGCGTACGTCCTGCTCAACCGCTCCTCCGACTACCTGCCCTGGCTCAAGTGGCTCGTCCTGGTCGGCGGTCTGACGGCGGCCCTCGGCCTGATCTTCGCCGGCCGGCTCGGCCGCCGAGTGGCCCTCGGGGCGGCCGGGCTGGGCCTCGTCGCCGCGCTGGCCGGGCCGGCGGCGTACACCCTCACCACCGTGAACGAGGGGCACACCGGCTCGATCGTCACGGCGGGTCCGGCGGTCGCGGGCGGTCGCGGCGGCCCGGGTGGTGGCGGCGGCCCGGGCGGCGGCTTCCCCGGCGGCGGGGTCCCGGGCGGCGGCCAGAACCAGCAGGGCCAGAACCAGCAGAACGGCAACGGCAACGCCCAGGGCCGGCAGGGCAACGGCTTCCCCGGCGGAGGCGGCTTCCCCGGCGGCGGCCAGAACCAGCAGGGCCAGGGCCAGAACCAGCGGAACGGCGACGGTGGTCGCATGGGCGGCGGCGGCGGTGCCGGCGGCCTGCTCAACGGCGCCGGCGTCAGCTCCGAGGCCAAGAAGCTGCTGGAGACCGACGCAGACCGGTACACCTGGGCCGCGGCGGCCATCGGCGCCCAGAACGCGGCGAGTTACCAGCTCTCCACCGGCGATCCGGTGATGGCCATCGGCGGCTTCAACGGCACCGACCCGTCCCCGACCCTGGCCCGGTTCAAGCAGTACGTGGCGGACGGGAAGATCCACTACTTCATCGCCTCGGGCGGCATGGGCGGCGGCATGGGAGGCAGCGGCGAGGGGACCTCCTCCCAGATCACCTCCTGGGTGGAGGCCACCTTCAAGAAGGTCACGGCCGGTTCGACCACGTTCTACGACCTCACGCAGAAGGCGAGCAGCTGACACGTCCCCGACCGGACGAAGGGCGGTGGCCGAGAACCACCGCCCTTCGGCGTCCCCGCCCAAAACTCTGTTGTACGCCGTATAGGAACTGTTCTACGGTGTACAGCATGACGACGTCCCCCCAGGAAACGGCCCTGCCGCACACCGCACCGGGCGGCCACCCCCAGCGCTGGCTGATCCTCGGTGTCATCTGCCTCGCGCAGCTCACCGTGCTGCTCGACAACACGATCCTCAACGTGGCCATCCCCTCGCTCACCCGCGAGATGGACGCCTCGACCGCCGACGTCCAGTGGATGATGAACGCGTACGCGCTGGTGCAGTCCGGCCTGCTGCTCACCGCCGGGAACGCCGCCGACCGCTACGGCCGCAAGCTGCTGCTGATGTCCGGCCTCGCGATCTTCGGCCTGGGCTCGCTCGCGGCCGGACTGTCCCAGAGCCCGGGCCAGCTGATCGCGGCCCGTGCGGGCATGGGCGTCGGCGGGGCGCTGCTGATGACCACCATCCTCGCCGTGGTCGTACAGATCTTCGACGACCAGGAGCGCGTGAAGGCCATCGCGCTCTGGTCGACGGTCAGTTCGCTCGGTTTTGCGGCCGGACCCCTGATCGGCGGCGTGATGCTGAACCACTTCTGGTGGGGCGCGATCTTCCTGATCAACATTCCGGTCGCCCTGCTCGGCCTGGTCGCGGTCGCCGCGCTGGTGCCGGAGTCCAAGCACAAGTCCGGGGACCGGCCCGACCTGGTCGGCGCGGTGCTGTCGACCATCGGCATGACGGCCGTGGTGTACGCGATCATCACCGGGCCCGAGCACGGCTGGACCTCCGCGCAGGTGCTGGTCTCGGCGCTGATCGGCGTGGTCGTCCTCGGCCTGTTCGTGCTGTGGGAGCTGCGGACCGAGCACCCGATGCTCGACATGCACTTCTTCCGCAACCAGAGGTTCGTGGGCGCGGTCGCGGGCGCGATCCTCGTGGCGTTCGGCATGACGGGGTCGCTGTTCCTGCTCACGCAGCACCTCCAGTTCGTGCTCGGGTACGAGCCGCTGGACGCCGGGCTGCGGACGGCACCGCTGGCGTTGACCGTCGTCGCGCTCAACTTCACGGGGGTCGGGGCGAAGCTGGTGCTGAAGGCGGGGACGCCGGCGGCCATCGCGCTCGGCATGACTCTGGTGTCCGCGGGGCTGGCGGCGATCGCCCTGCTCGGCGGGCACGGGTACGGCGGGATGCTGCTCGGCCTGGTGATCATGGGTGCGGGTGTGGCGCTGTCCATGCCGGCGATGGCCAACGCGATCATGGGCGCGATACCGCCGGAGAAGGCGGGTGTGGGAGCGGGGATCAACGGAACGCTCGCCGAGTTCGGCAACGGGCTGGGTGTCGCGGTCCTGGGGGCCGTTCTCAACTCCCGGTTCGCGTCGCTGGTCGCCGTGTCCGCGGCGTCTTTGCCGGCGGCGCTGGCGGCGGCCGACTCGGCCGAGGAGAAGGCGAGGATCTCCGATGCGTTCGCCTCCGGGCTGGAGACGAGCCAGCTGGTCGGGGCGGTTGCCGTGCTGGCGGGCGGTTTGGTCGCGGCCGGGTTGCTTCGGCGGGCTGAGCGGGCAGAGTCCGCCTAGGAGCCCGGGGTGTGCGGTCGTCGTACGGGTGCGGGTCCGCTGTGATTGATCGCGCCCGCGCGGCGGAGCCGCACATCGATACAGGCCCGCGCCCCTGAAAAGACGGCGCGTCTAGCATGAGCGGCGTTGAAAGATCGAGGAAGGTGCGCCATGGCGAAAGCCGCCCGGCAGGAGCAGCCGCGGTCCAGTGTCTGGCTGGAGGGCAAGGCGCACCGGCGGCGCGGTGGTGGGCAGCCCTCGGGGCTCGACCGGGAGCGGATCACCAGGACGACGATCCGGCTGCTGGACGCCGATGGACTGGCCAAGTTCTCCATGCGGCGGCTGGCCGGCGAGCTGAACGTCACCGCGATGTCCGTCTACTGGTACGTCGACACCAAGGACGACCTGCTCGAACTCGCCCTGGACGAGGTCATGGGCGAGATGCGGCTGCCCGATCCGGACGCCGGTGAGGACTGGCGCGACCAGGTGCGGTCGCTGGCCCGGGAGTACCGGACGCTGCTGGTGCGGCACCCGTGGGTGTCCGCGCTGGTCGGGGTGTACCTCAACATCGGCCCGCACAACCTGGCGTTCTCCGGGACCGTGCAGCGTGTCGTCCGCCGGACCGGGCTGCCCGCGAAACGCCTGACGAGCACGATCTCGGCCGTCTTCCAGTTCGTCTACGGCTACGGCACCCTGGAGGGCCATCTCGCCTCCCGGGCCGCCGCCGGCGGCATGAGCGTGGACGAGTACTTCCAGCAGGCCCTGACCACGGTGACCGCCGCCCCGCAGGCCGCCGACGTCCTGCGGGAGTCCCGGGAGATCATGGCGGCGCGCGGTGGCGACACGGTCGCCGAGATGCTGGAGCGCGACTTCGAGTTCGCTTTGGAACTGCTGATCGCGGGCATCGAGGCGATGGTCGCCCGCGAGGCGGAAGCCTCCGGGACGGAAGAAGCGCCCGGGAAGAGCTGACCTACTCCCCCTCCACCAGCCGCGCCGGGAACCCTCCGGTCGCCACCGGCCCCCACCGCTCCGGCGTGATCCGGATGATCGACTTGCCCTGCTTGAGCATGGCCGCGCGGTACTCGTCCCAGTCGGGGTGCTCACCGGCGATGTTCCGGTAGTACTCCACGAGTGGTTCGACGGAGTCGGGGGAGTCGACGACCTCGGCCGTGCCGTCGATCTGGACCCAGGGGCCGTCCCAGTCGTCGCTGAGCACGAGCAGGCTCGCGCGGGGGTCCCGCTTGGCGTTGCGGGTCTTGGCGCGCTCGGGGTAGGTGGAGACCACGATCCGGCCGGAGTCGTCGACACCGCAGGTCAGCGGGGACCCCTGAGGGCTGCCGTCGGCCCGCCGGGTCAGCAGGATCGCGTGATGCCGGGGGCGTACGAAGTCGAGCAACTCGTCCAGGGAGACGCGGGTGTTCGTCGCGATGTTCGGTGCCATGTGCGGCAGCCTACGACGCCAGGGCTTCGGCGAGGTTGTCGTACACGGGCACGTCCCGGCGCATCCCGGTCAGTTCGAGGACCCGGCTCGTGATCCCCTCGGGCCGGGCCACCAGACGCACGGTGGCCCCGGGGCGCAGCCGCCGCCGTACGTCGTTGATGAGGCGAATGCCCTGGGAGTCCATGAAAGACGTCGTGGTCAGGTCGAGGACGAGGACTTCCAGCCGGTCGCCGCGGGCCCGGGCCGCGGACAGGACGAGCGGCAGCAGCTCCGCCGCGTTGCAGAAGTCGATCTCGGCGGGCATGGCGAGGTGGACGCGGCCGGGGAGGTCGCGCGGTTCTGTGGGATTCGTGAAGGGGGTCACGGCTCACCTGGCAGACGTTCGTCCGAATTCCGGTAAGGCCGCTTCCTGACCCGAAGGCCATTCCACCATGCGGTGGGCGGGCGGCGAAAGCTCCCCCGTGGCGGCGTCGGCCGGGCGTCACCTGGAGGCAACCGAACAGTTAGAGTGCTGTCCGTCCTGTGCTCGCAGTCGGGAATGTGCTGCGGAGCTCTCCTGCGCACGGCCATGGCCGTGCATGCCGAAGAGGTTCGTGGTGGCTGCGTCCGAGTTTCCTGATTTGCCCCGTTTTCCGGCTGGCGTCGAGCTGGCCGAGGCCCTCACGGTGGCTTCTCAGCAACTGCACGAGACCCTCACACCCCACAGCACCCTGCGCACGGCGGTCCGGCTGGCCGTGCATCTCATGCCGGGGGCCGAGCACGCCGGCATCTCCGTCATCGAGCGCGGCGACAAGCTCCGCACGCTGGCCTGGACCGACGAGGCCGTGCGCTCCGCCGAGGCCCGGCACACCGGCCGCGAACAGCACGGGCTGTGGGACCAGTTGTGGAACAACCCGGTCGCGCGGATAACGGACAGCGAGGCCGACGACGGCTGGGACGTGCTGGCGGCCCTCGGGCTGCGCTCGGCCCTGTCGCTGCGGCTGCGCGCCGACCGCCGCCGGCTGACCGTGCTCACGGCCTACGCGCGCAAACCGGGCGCCTTCGACGAGGAGGCGACGCGCATCGGCCGGCTGTTCGGCGCGCACGTCAGCATCGCCCTGGACTCCGCCACCGTGCGCGAGCAGCTCACCGAGGCCATGCACACCCGGGACCTGATCGGCCAGGCCACCGGCATCCTCATGGAACGCCAGGGCATCGACGCGACCGCGGCCTTCGAGAGCCTGGTGCGGGCCTCCCAGCGGGAGAACGTGAAACTGCGCGACCTCGCCCGCCGGATCGTGGGGGGCAACGCCCCCTGACGTGAGGTGGATTACGTCGGGGGCGTGTTCGGGTGGTGACGGGATACCCGTACGGTCATGAGCCCTGAGACGTCCGACACGCTGGACCAGGCGATGGTGCGCAGCAGCGGTCTCGACACCCTGCTGCGCGATATGACCGACCGCGCGGTGCAGGACGTGCCCGGCGCCGGCGCGTGCAGCATCACCGTGCGCCGCGCCGGCCGGCTGCTCACCCTGGCCGGCAGCGACGGCATGGTCAGCGGCCTGGACCTGCGCCAGTACGAGAACGGCTCGGGGCCCTGCGTCGACGCGGCCGAGACCGGCGAGGAGCAGTACGCCCCGGATCTCGCCGAGGAGTCCCGCTGGCCCGCCTACACGGAGTACGCGCTGTCCCAGGGCGTCGGCTGTGTGCTGGCGGTGCCGGTCGCCGTCGAGAGCGAGAGGGGCGCCGCGCTCAACTTCTACGGACCGCGGGCTCATGCCCTGGATCCGGGCCGGGACGCGGCCCGCGCCTTCGCGGCCCGGGCCGGGGACGCGATCGACGTGGCGCTGCGCATCGAGCGCCGCCACGAGTCGGCGGCCGACGTGCGCACCGCGCTGCTCTCCCGCAGCGTCATCGACCAGGCGATCGGCATCCTGATGGCCCGGGAGCGCCTCGACGCGCGGAGCGCGCTGGAGCGGCTGCGCCGGGCCTCGCAGGACCGGAACGTCAAACTCCGTGACCTGTGCGGCCAGTTGGTGGCGCGGGTGTCCGCCCCGGACTCACACCGCCGGAAGTGACTCGCCCTGCACGGCCTGGATGTCCAGCTCCACCTTCAGCGTCGTGCCGATGGCGGCGATGCCGGCCTGCAGGACCTGGTTGTAGTTCATGGCGAAGTCCTCGCGGTGCAGTTCGGTCGTCGCGCGGAACGCGGCCCGGGTACCGCCCCACGGGTCCGGACCCGTCCCGAGGTAGGCCAGATCCAGGTCCACGGGCCGTACGACCCCGTGCATCCCCAGCTCGCCGTGGACGGTCCACCGGTCGGACCCGGCCGCCGTCAGCCCCGTCGACCGGAAGGTGATCTCCGGGAACCGCTCGACGTCCAGGAAGTCCGGAGACTTCAGGTGCCCGTCGCGCATGCCGTTGCCGGTGTCGACCGACGCGGCCCGGATCACCGCCTCCACCCGCGACTTGGTGACGTCGTCGGGGGCGATCTCGATCGCGCCGGAGAACTCCGTGAACCGGCCGTGCACGCTGGAGATGCCCAGATGCCGGGCCACGGCGGCCACGCTGGAGTGCACCGGGTCGACGGTCCACGGCCCGGGCGGCGGCAGCTCGGTGCCGCCCTGCCGGGCCAGCGTCACCGTCCCGACCTCGGCCCGCCCGCTCGCCGTGACGATCACGCTGGAGGCCGCGGGCGCATAGCCCACGGCCGTGACGATGACGGTGTACGCCCCCGCCTCCATCGGCGTCGCGTCCCGCACGGCGCCCTCCGCGTCGGCCTCGGCCCGCAGCACCTGCGCGCCGGTCATGTCCGCCACCGTGACGACCGCGTGCGACACGGCCCATCCATCGCGGGTACGGATCCTCGCGGTCAGTCCCATCTCACCCAACTCCTCTGAAAACAAACCGGCCCGCGACAGGGGGCGCACCTCCGCTCAGAGCGCGCCCCACTGCCACGGGCCGGGGTCGGACTACTCGCCGGGGTGGGCGAGTTCGATGTCGTGGCCGTCGGTGCCGGCGCCCGCGACCGTCAGGGCGGTGGCCACCGGCGGATAGCCCGTGGCGATGACGGTGTACTCGCCGCCGTCCAGGTCGGTGAAGGCGTACGCCCCGTCCGTCCCGGTCGTGGCCGAGCCGACGACGTTGCCCGCCTGGTCGACCAGCGTCACCCGGGCGTCGGCCAGCGGGCCGTGCGGGGCGCGGACGACACCCTGGACGCGGGCACCGGAGTCCAGGTCGATCTCGACCCGGGTGACCCCGGTGCCGCCCACCTCGACGGGCAGGGCACGCGGTCGGTACCCGGCGGCGTTCACCGCGACGGTCACCGCCCCGGGCACCAGCTCGGCGAAGGAGAACTCGCCCTGCTCACCCGTGGTCCCGTTGGCCAGCAGGTCGCCGCGCACATCGGTCACGATGACCATGGCGTCCTTGACCGGCTGCCCGCTCTCGGCGGCCCGCACCAGGCCGGTCAGCCCGCTGGTGCCGCTGAGCAGGATGTCGTAGGCGACCGGCTCGCCGTTCACCACGACCGTGGAGGCCTGCGGCTGGAAACCGTCGGCGGAGGCGATCAGGACGTACGAGCCGGCGCCCGGGGCGTCGACGGCGTACGAGCCGTCGGCCTGCGCCACGGACCGGCCCAGCTGACGCCCGCCCAGCGAGATCAGCGTGACGGCGGCCTGCGGCACGGGCGCGGACTCGTTCCCGCGGACGAACCCGCGGACGGGCACGCCGGGGGCGCCACCGGAGGTCTCCCCCGGACGCTCCGCCGTGGCGACGGCGGCGAGCCGCTGGGTGCCCTCGGGCCCGGCCCCGGTCTCGGCCACGGCCCAGCTCGGCGCCGTCTTCTCCGCGGCGGGAGCCTCGACGGCGACCGCCTCGGCGGGGGCCACGGCAGGCGTCTCGGACTCGGCGGCCTGCGCCAGCCCACCCTTCGTCCTCAACGGGACCTCCTTGATGAACAGCGACACCAGCAGGGCGAGCAGCGCCATCGGGGCCGAGTAGAGGAACACGTCCGCGACACCGTGGCCGTAGGCGCTCTCCACGATGGTGCGGATCGGCGCGGGCATCGCGTCGAGGTCGGGGATGCCGCCACCGCCGGTGCCGGCGTGGCCGAGGGCCGCGCCCTTCGCGCCGAGGTCGGCGAGGCCGTCCTTGACGTAGTCGGTGATCTTGTTGCCCAGGACCGCACCGAGCGCCGAGACGCCCACGGCACCGCCCAGCGACCGGAAGAAGGTCACCGTGGAGCTTGCGGCACCCAGGTCGCTCGGCTCCACCTGGTTCTGCGTGCAGAGCACCAGGTTCTGCATCATCATGCCGATGCCGAGACCCATCAGCGCCATGAAGATCGCTATGTGCCAGTACTCGGTGTCGTACCGGATCGTGCCCAGCAGACCGAGGCCGGCCGTCACCAGCACGCCGCCGGCCAGCAGCCAGCCCTTCCAGCGCCCGGTCCGGGTGATGATCTGCCCGGACACGGTGGAGGAGACGAAGAGACCCGCGATCATCGGGATCGTCATCACACCGGACATCGTCGGCGACTTGTCCCGCGCCAGCTGGAAGTACTGGCTGAAGAAGACGGTGCCGGAGAACATCGCGACACCGACGAACAGGGACGCGATGGAGGCCAGCGTGATGGTGCGGTTGCGGAACAGCCGCAGCGGGATGATCGGCTCGCTCGCCTTCGCCTCGACGAGGACGAACAGCGCCAGCAGCGCCACGGAACCGCCGACCATCGCGTACGTCTGCCAGGAGAGCCAGTCGTACTTGTCACCGGCGAAGGTCACCCAGATCAGCAGCAGGCAGACGGCCGCGGTGATGAAGAAGGCTCCGGCCCAGTCGACCTTGACCTTCCGCTTGACCACGGGCAGGTGCAGGGTCTTCTGCAGCACGATCAGCGCGATCACCGCGAAGGGCACGCCGACGTAGAAGCACCAGCGCCAGCCGAGCCAGTCGGTGTCGGTGATGACACCACCGACCAGCGGGCCGCCGACCATGGCGGTGGCGAAGGTGGCGCCGAGGTAGCCGTTGTAACGGCCGCGCTCACGCGGCGAGATCATCGCCGCCATGATGATCTGGGCCAGGGCGGACAGACCGCCCATGCCGATGCCCTGGACCGCGCGGAAGGTGATGAGCATGCCCGGGTTCTGGGACATGCCGGCCGCCGCCGAACCCAGCACGAAGACGACCAGCGCGAGCTGGATCAGCAGCTTCTTGGAGAACAGGTCGGCGAGCTTGCCCCACAGCGGGGTGGAGGCCGTCATCGTCAGCAGGGACGCGGTCACGACCCAGGTGTAGGCGCTCTGGCCACCACCGAGGTCTCCGATGATGCGGGGCAGGGCGTTGGAGACGATCGTCGACGACAGGATCGCGACGAACATGCCGAGCAGAAGGCCGGTGAGGGCCTCCATGATCTGCCGGTGCGTCATGGGAGCGCCGTCGCCGGAGGAGCCGTGGGAGCCTCCCCCGTGCTTGGCATGAGCCCGCACACCGGCTGGTGTGGTCGTTGCCATGGGCTTCCTTTTCTTACGTGCTTGCGGGTGTACGGGTGGTCTGGTCGAAGGCGGGCGGTGCGGCCCGGGTCCCTGGACGGCAGTCGAAGCTCTCCCTCAGCCGCGCCATGAGGTCCGTGAGCTGGCCGACCTCCTCGTCGGTCCAGTCGCTCAGGCGCTCGGCGAGGACCTCGGTGGTCCGCCGGGACAGCTCGTCGAGCTGTGTGTGGCCCGCGGGTGTGAGGCGCAGGATGCGTGAGCGTTTGTCCGCCGGGTCGGGGGAGCGCTCGATCCAGCCCCGGTCCACGACGTGGGCGACGTGGCGGCTGGTGACCGACATGTCCACCGCCAGCAGCTCGGCGAGCTTGCTCATGCGCATGTCGCCGTGGCGGCCCAGCAGCGTCAGAACGGCCGCCGACCCGCCGGGGCACTCGGCCGGCATGATCCGTCCGAGCTCCCGCTTCACGGCGCCGAAGGCGCTGAACTGACGGACCAGCTCTTCGTACTGCGCCTTTTCGGCCATGACACCTCCCGCTTTCGTTGCTTTGGGCAACCATAGAAGCTGTTGGTTGCTGCAGGCAAATAAAACGGGTCGGTGCGGTACAAAAACTTGGCAAAGGCAAGTATTGCTGAAGTAAACGTGCTGGTGACGAGCCTGGCGGTAGGGGTCACCCGGCCCCAAACGGAACCCCAACCCCCACTTGGGGAGCACCGACGTTTTCGCTAGGGTCTCGGGCCATGGCTAACAACCAGGCCCCGCAGGGCAATCACGACCCCGCCGGCAGCACCCAGATGTTCCGCGCGTTCGTCGACGAGGCCCCGCAGGGCCGTCAGGCGGCGGCACCGTCCAGCAGCGGCCCGCGCATCGGCCTCATCCTCGGCGTCGTGGTCGCCGTGGCGGTCATCGCGGCGGTGGCCTGGCTGGCGCTGGCGTAACGGGTACTGCGGGCGGCACAGATGCCCGCAGTCAGGTGGGCCACGACGATCGCGCACCCGCCGTCGCACCTGAGGGGCCGTGTCGGGGGGTGTCCGCCCGCAGCGGTTGGCGCGTCAACGGACAGTCAGTCGGTATGGGGGCCCGTCGCGCCGTCCCGAGAGCGGACACCCCCCCGGCGCGGCCCCGACCCACCACCCGGCGTCATGCGAAGACGTACACCCCCACCGCACCGGCACAGGCATAGGGCGCGGCCTCGAAGACCGCGCCCCAGTCCTCCGTCAGGACCAGCTCAGTCCGAGATCAGGCCTTCCCGGAGCTGCGACAGCGTCCGGGTCAGCAGTCGGGAGACGTGCATCTGCGAGATGCCGACCTCCTCGCCGATCTGCGACTGCGTCATGTTCGCGAAGAACCGCAGCATGATGATCCGCCGCTCACGGGGCGGCAACTTCGCCAGCAGCGGCTTCAGGGACTCCCGGTACTCCACACCCTCCAGCGCGGTGTCCTCGTACCCCAGCCGGTCCGCCAGCGACCCCTCGCCACCGTCGTCCTCCGGCGCCGGCGAGTCCAGCGAGGACGCCGTGTAGGCGTTCCCCACCGCGAGCCCGTCGACGACGTCCTCCTCGGACACTCCGAGCACAGCGGCCAGTTCGGCCACCGTCGGCGACCGGTCCAGCTTCTGCGAGAGCTCGTCGCTGGCCTTGGTCAGCGCCAGCCGCAGCTCCTGCAGCCGCCGCGGCACCCGCACCGACCACGACGTGTCCCGGAAGAACCGCTTGATCTCCCCGACCACCGTCGGCATCGCGAACGTCGGGAACTCCACGCCCCGTTCGCAGTCGAACCGGTCGATCGCCTTGATCAGGCCGATCGTGCCGACCTGGACGATGTCCTCCATCGGCTCGTTCCGGGACCGGAACCGCGCGGCGGCGTACCGCACGAGAGGGAGGTTGAGCTCGATGAGCGTGTCACGGACGTACGCACGCTCGGGGCTGTCCTTGTCGAGCGCGGCCAGCCGCAGGAACAGGGAGCGGGACAGGGTGCGGGTGTCGATGGCGCCCGCAGCCGGAAGGACCGGGACGGGCTCGGCCGCGAGGGCCGGTACGGCATCGATGGAGCCGAGTGAGTCGAGAGCATGGGGAGCTGTCTCGCTCTCCGCGAGCGTGAGCACCTTCGAGCTGCCCTGTTCTGCGGACATGCCACCCCCTTTGGGTCGCGGGACGGTCGCGGCGAACGCCCCCGCTTGAGGAACGCAGCCTTCACCTGAATACCGGCGCCGGAGCTCCGGCAAACGCGCTTCCCGCAGAATGTCACATGTCGGCAACACGCTGTAGTGACATGTCGACATCTGAGACGCGAATACGCCCTGCAAACAAGGGGTCTGACGGCTTTTCGGCTTTCAACTGTCGGCAACCGCCCTGATGAGCGATTCCCTCCCCGAGGTGACCTCTCGCTAACGTTTGCGGTTACGCGTCGATTCGGTTCGCAGACCGCAACCGCTGGAAGCTACGCGCGAGTAGCCGCGACACGTGCATCTGTGAGACGCCCAGCTCCGCGGAGATCTGAGACTGCGTGAGATTGCTGTAGTACCGCAGCAGCAGGATCCGCTGCTCCCGCTCGGGCAGCTGGACGAGCAGATGCCGGACGAGATCCCGGTGCTCCACCCCGTCCAGCGCGGGATCCTCGTAGCCGAGCCGGTCCAGCAGCCCCGGCATCCCGTCGCCCTCCTGCGCGGCCTCCAGGGAGGTCGCGTGGTACGACCGCCCGGCCTCGATGCAGGACAGCACCTCGTCCTCGGTGATGCGCAGCCGCTCGGCGATCTCCGCGGTCGTCGGGGTGCGTCCGAAGGAGGTCGTCAGGTCCTCGGTCGCGCTGTTGACCTGCACCCACAGCTCGTGCAGCCGGCGCGGCACATGGACGGTGCGGACGTTGTCGCGGAAGTACCGCTTGATCTCGCCGACGACGGTCGGCATCGCGAACGTCGGGAACTGCACGCCCCGGTCCGGGTCGAAGCGGTCGATGGCGTTGATGAGCCCGATCGTGCCGACCTGGACGACGTCCTCCATCGGCTCGTTGCGGGAGCGGAACCGGGCGGCCGCGTAGCGCACGAGCGGGAGGTTCGCCTCGATGAGCGCCCCGCGCACGCGGTCGTGCTCCGGGGTGCCCGGCTGGAGCTCCTTGAGCTGCGCGAAGAGGACCTGGGTGAGGGCACGGGTGTCGGCGCCGCGGCTGCTCCGCTGGGGCGCGGCTAGAGGAGGTCCTGCCAGAGGGGACGACGCCTGGGGGGTCGACGGCGGAGCTTGAGGAGACGGTGCCTGAGGGGACGGTGTCTGAGGGGGCGGTGCCTGAGGTGCGGTACTGGCCAGCACGGTCAACTCCACCTCGTCATCGTCAACTCATCCGTCAACGCCTCCATCAAAAGCGGTCATAGCATCACAAGACATGTACTCTGTGTGCAAGCACCCCATAACTACGTGTTGAGGGATGAAAGCCGCACGAATCGACCCACTCAACACAAGAGCCCCCTGTCGAAGCGACAAGGGGCGGAAGCGGCCGCTCTCGGAGCCGGTCTCAGAACTCGTAGTCCGCGATCACCCACGTGGCGAACTCCCGCCACAGCGCGACCCCGGCCTGGTGGTCCGGGTGCTCCACGTACCGCCGCAGCGCGTCCGCGTCGTCGCAGGCGGAGTTGATGGCGAAGTCGTACGCGATGGGACGGTCGCTGACGTTCCAGCCGAGCTCCCAGAAGCGCAGCTCCGGGATCGTGTCGCCGAGCGCCCGGAAGGCCTCGACGCCCTTCACGACCCGGGGGTCGTCGCGCTCGACGCCCTCGTTGAGCTTGAAGAGCACCAGGTGGCGGATCATCACTTTGCTCCGTTCGCAACCCATGTGGCGAAGTCGCCGAGGGCCCCGGCGGCGTCCGAAATGCCCTGGAAGCCTATCTGCACGTAGTCGGCGGCCTTCTTCGGATCCGTGACGATCACGTACATCACGAAGACCACGACGACGTAGACGGCGACCTTCTTCGCGTTCACCGCCACCGCGGCCTCCCCTGTCACTGATGTCCCATGCAGCGCACATGATCGCACGAAGGGCCCCGTCTGACGACGGGGCCCTTCAGGAGCGGTAGCGGAGGGATTTGAACCCTCGGTGACTTGCGCCACACTCGCTTTCGAGGTCTGTTCGTGCTGGTCAGAGGGGCGTTCGAGGTCGTTCAACCTCGTTCATTCCCGCTTCCCCGCCTACCGCGTGAACCGCTGTGAACGACTCCGCACGAGGCTGAATGAGACGGAAACTGAGACGGAGCACGCCCCGGCTGACCTGCTTCCTAACAGTCAGGGGGAGAGGCTTCCAGGGCTGCGATCACGGCCGCAGGGTCACCGTCGTACAGCACGTGCGGTTCATCTTCCTGAGGGGGAACGAACCGCGCGCGGTAGCGCTGTAGGTCGCTCTCAGCAAAATAGATCGAGTTGGGGTCGTTGGCGTGGAACTCGTTGCGCTTGCTGATCCTCGCCCACAGCTCTTCATGGCTGGCACCGAGGTAGACGAGCATGGGGGTCGCGCCGGCGTCGGTAGCGATCGCTCGCCATTTCGCCCGGTCCTCTGGAGTCCAAAAGCCGTGGTCAACGACGACATCGTGCCCGTCCTTGAGGTGCTCCCGTAGTTCGATCGCCACGTCTTCCAGAACGGGGCGCTCCAGGGTGGGAAAGACCCCCCGGGGGAAGTCCACGCCGTAGACACCGTGCCGGCGGAACATCTCTTCGTCTGGGCACAGCCGTACGAACCCGCGGGCGGTGAGGGTGCGTGAAAGGGTCGTCTTGCCGGAGCCGGGAAGCCCCGCCATAAGGACACAGAACGGCGGACGTGGGGGCATAGGTCTCGTCACGGTTCGGGAGATGGCGGCCACCTCTGCCTTTGCTTCGGGCGTGATTGTGCCAGCGTTGCGGGCCGCAAGTAGTGCGTCCAGGCGGTCTTCGAGCACGCTCATGAGCGTGTCGTCCACAACCGTCACGGGGCCACCTCCGATTCTGTGCGCCATGTCCGACCCGGGCCGCCGAGGTCTACGCCGTACTCCACAATGTTGCCCTCGCTGTCCACGAACTGGGCAGTCATCACGACCACTGGGTCCGTTGGCAGATTGTCAGGGTCCAGCTCCAGGAGTCGCGCGTACTCCGGCGTCAGCAGGCGGGCTGAGGCAGAGTCGATGCGGTGACTGATCGGGCGGCCGGTCGCCTGGGCGATGAGCTGAAGCGAGGTTCCTCCCTTCAGTCGTTCACTCGCTGCGAGCTGAGGGATCAGCTCCCCGTACTGGGCGGGAATCCACGAAGTGCTGTGCGCAACGATGCCGTGCCGGTCCCGGTATACGCGGCTACGGCGCACCACGTCGGAGCCGGGCTGGATGTCCAGTGCTTGCGCCACGTCCTCGGGCGCGGGGACAACGGCTGCCTGGTGGGAGTCGGAGCGTTCGCCTGCCCCCCAGCTAGACCCGGTACGGCGCCCCCGGTCCTGCCGTTGCGACCCCGACGACATGGAGGCCGGCCGGTCCAGCACTTCAGTCCCGATGCCGTGGATGCCACGCACCAGCCCCTCGTTGCGCAGCTTGCGCAGCGCCTTCTCCGCTGTCGCCGTGCTCACCTTCCACTCTTCCGACAGGTTCTTGATGCTCGGCAAGAGGGTTCCTGGCTGTAGCTGACCAGACGTAATCAGCTCCGTGTAGTGGGCGGCAATCCTCGCGTACGGCGCCCGATTGTCGGCCTGGCCTGCCATGTTGTCCGCTCCTTGTCGCGACTTCCCTGAGGTTCCCTAGCTTACCGCTTGACACCGCAGGGAACCCTAGGGAACCTTAGGTATGTGCCCGCCGGTCGGTTCGCCGATCGGGGGGTGCAGGACCTCAATGCGCCCTGCTTCAGGGCTGTTTCGAGGTCAAGGGGCCCGGGACAGATCGGGCCGAGGGCGCACCCGACCCTGGTCATTCGGGAGGGCTTAGACCGAAAGGTCATGTCTCCATACGCCTGTCACGGGAGCCCGTGTTCCCGAAGGAGACACCCGCACGAACACGACTACCGCAGCGCTTCCGCGTAGCGGCCGGTTGCCTCCGCTGCTCGTCTCGTACGAGCAGCGCTGAGGGGAGCCGGAATGACCGACTTCAACGGCGCGCGGCCCCGGTGCTCGAACACCGGGGCCGCTGTTCGGGCCGTTCCTGTCTGAGAGGAACCAGACCCAATGGACCACATCGCTACTGTTCAGGACGCTGTTACGGCGTTCGCCGACTTCATGGAGCCGACGAACGCGGAGCTGGACGCGATCGAGCTGGAGATGCCCGCGATCCTCGCGGACGTTGAGCTGCTGGACGCGCAGATCATCGCCATGGAGCGCACGCCCACGGAGCTGGACGTGCGGCGTATCCGCCGGGCCCGCCGGCGGCTGCTGTCCGCGCTGGCGAACCAGGCCGAGACCGCGCACCGGGGTGGCGCGGCGTGAGGGGCCAGGAGAGTGCGCGGGAGTTCACCGCGCAGATGTCTGTTCGTGAGGGCCGCTGGCGTCTGTACGTGGCTCTGATGAACACCACCGAGCGGTGGCCCGAGCACCAGTTTGGGCGCACGGTGCCGACGTTCACGGACCGTACGGACGCGCTCAGCGTGCTCGGGTTCGAGCCGGTACCGGGTGCCGACTGGACGTGGACCGAGGACAGCGAGCACCCCGACGACCCTGCTTCACCGGTCGTGCTGATCGCCGCGATCCGGGTCCGTTCATGGTCGGGGGTGAGCGCGTGAACGCCGTTCATATCCGTTCGGCCGAGCGCGCGCTGTCGGTCGGCACGTGGCTGATCGTGGCGGGCGCGATGCTCTATTCGATCCTCACCGTCACCCCGCTCGCTGCCGCGCACACACCCGACAAGTGGGACTGGACCGCACCCATCCTCCCCCTGGTCGTCGATGCCGCCGTGGTCATCGTGGTCCGCCTGGACGCGGTGCTTGCCCGGCTCGGGGGACACGGCGGACGGTGGCCCATCGCGCTGCGGTGGATGACCGGCGGCATGACGCTCGCCCTGAACGTGGCTGACTCCGCGTTGAAGAACGACCTGGTAGGCGTGGCTGTGCACGCGGTCGCGCCGCTGCTGCTGATCGTCACGGCCGAGACCGGGCTCGCCTACCGGCGCGCGATCGCCGCCGCCGTGGTGGCGCTGGAGGCCAAGCAGCAAGCCGAGCGGGAAGCCCGCGAACGGGCCGCCGCCGCGCGGCGTGAGGAGGCCGCGCGGCGGGCCCGCGAGGAACGCGAGCACACGGCGGCTCTGGCCCGTGAACAGCGTGAGCACGAAGCCCGCATGGCCCGTGAACAGGCCGAGCGCGAGGCCGCCGCCCTGCGCGAGGAACGCGAGCGCGAGCAGGCCCGGGAGCGGGCCGAGCGCGAGCAGCGTGAACGCCAGGAACGCGAGCGTGAACAGCGCGAGCGGGAGCGTGAACGCCGTGAACGGGAGGCCGCCGAACGCGTCGAACGCGAGCGGCAAGAGCGTGCTGAGCGTGAGCGCCGTGAGCAGGCGGAGCGGGAGGAGCGGGCCGCGCGTGAACGCGCCGCGCTGCTGTCCGCCGGACCTGCCACGGACAAGCTGCCCGAGGACGACGCGCGCGCCATCGTGGCCGCCGCGCATGCCGAGGGACTGTCCGTGCGTCAGGCAGCGGAGCTGTGCGGCTGGTCGGTGGGCTGGGTCTCGACCCGCTACGCCGAACTGCGCGGGCCGGTCAATGGCGTGCCGGTTGACTTCGCCGGCACGGGCCGCTGATGACCACCGCACCGGCCGGGGGTTCGCTGCCTGTGTACCGGTGGCGGCTCGCCCCTGACGGTTTGGCCACCCGGCGGCAGCTCCGCGCGATGGGGCTGCGTCCGGGTGGCCAGGACGTGGCCGCCGAACTCCAGCGTCCGCGCCGACGGCGGGGCCCGCTGGTCGCTTACCTCTACCGCATCGACGCAGCCAAGCCCGTCCGGCCGATGACGCCGGGCCGGTGGGCCGCGCTCGCGCGGGCCAACCTCGCCCGGCGGATCTGCCCCGAGTGCCGCCGGGATGCGGGGTACGTCATCCCGTCGTCGCTCGGCATGTGTTCGACCTGCGCTTTCCCCGACAACGCCCCGGAGGGTGCGTCATGGAACAGCTTCCCGACAAGCGGCCCTTGACGGTCGTTCAGCTCCCGGACGGCAGCCACGTCTACGCCGACCCCGCCTCCCTGCCCGCGCAGCAGCCTGCCGGGCCGCAGGTGGTGCACATCCACCAGGCGCCGCCGGACCGCACGGTGCAGCGTGTCGCGCTCGGCTCCGGTGTCGGTGCTGGGGCGGTCGCGGCCGGGGTCTACTTCGGCCCGCTGCTCGTCGGTGCCCTGACCGCCATCGCCGCGAACCTCGCGATGCTCGCGTTCATCGCGCTCGTGCTCGGCTGGGCCGTCGTCACCGTCGTCCGCGCCGTCGGCGACAGCGGCAAGCGCGGCCGGAAGGGCCGCTGAATCACCCCAAGGCCGTAGGCGGCCCGCAGGGCGCCTGAGGGGCCTTCCGTGTGGGGTTTGACCCCCGGAAGGCTGTTCGGCCGCCACAACCTCCGTAGCGACGCAGGGTGACGGAAGTTTCCGCCCTCGCGCGCACGCGCGTAGGGGCCGCCTCGGAAACCAGGAAACCGGAAACCTGCTCACTCCGCGTAACCCGCACGTGTGGTGACGGGCCGTCGCAGGGCCCGTCACCACCAACCCACCATCCCTGAGAAGAGGATCGCTTGTGAGTCACGGACAAGTCTGGCGGACGCATCGCCAGTACGCAGCCACCGCCGCCCGCTGGACGGCCGATCACTGGCGCAAGGAATCCGAGCGCCGCCGCGCCCTGCGCGCCGAACGCAAGCCCCTCGTGCGCGACGCTCGCCGTGCGCTCGCCACGGCGCGCGCTATCGACCCCGAGGGCGTCACCCCCATCCGCCACCGCGCCGAGCGGGAGTTGCGCACGGCCAAGCGGCGTGTGCCGGACCCGATGTGGCTGTTCGCCACCAAGACCGCCACCGCGCTCGGAGTCGCCGGGTACGTGTGGCTGCCGCAGGTCTCCGCCCGCGCGTGGATCTGGTCGGCCGTCGCCGTCGTCGCCGCCGTCACCGCCCTGTCGGTGTGGATCGCGGTGCGCGAGCGCGACACCACCGGCCTGAAGCCCACCGCTGAGGAGTCGGCGCTGCTGAAGCGTCTTCAGCCGCAGCACTGGAAGGAGCACGCCGAACAGCGCGGCCTGGCCGGGACGCTGACCGGCCGACCGAAGCTCACCGAAGCCGGGATCGTGTGCGCCGTCCGCCTCGACGGCACATGGACAGCGACCAAGCTGCGCGGCGCCGAGGATCACGTTCGGGCCCTGCTGGGGGCGCGCACGAGCCTGCGCATGCAGATCAAGGCGGGCAAGCAAGGCGGCTGGGCCGAACTCACCTTGCGCACCCGCAGCGCGGCCGACGGCGACGATCTGACCTGGACCCCGGAGCGGCGCTCGCTCGGCATCGACACCGTCACCGGCGAGCAGGTCACCGTGCCGCTGGGGGAACGGCTGCTCATCGCCGGACGCTCCGGCGCCGGTAAGTCGGTGGCCTCCCGGCCGCTGCTGTTCGACGCGTCCGAGGGAGAGACGAACGCGCTCGTCATCATCGACCTCAAGCGCGTGGAAGGTCGCCTGTGGGACCACCGGGCCCGCGTCGCGTCCACCCCGCACGAGGTCATCGACGTGACCGACGAGCTGGAGACGGAGATGCTGGAACGGCTCAGCATCCTGCCCAAGGGCCAGGACACCTGGACCCCCACCCCCGACCGGCCGCGCATCACGGTCGTCGTCGACGAGGGCGCCGAGGTCATGACTGCCGCCGACAAGGTCCCCTACGACACCGAGACCGGCGACGGCAAGACCCGCACCGCCACCCGCTCCGCACTCCCGGCCCTGGAATCCATCGCACGCATGGGCCGCGCAGCCTGCATCGACCTGTGGTGGATGACCCAAAAGCCCACCATCGGCGACGGCATCCCCAAGCAGATCGCCCCGCAGATCGGCGTCTCCATCTGCCTGGCCGTGCGCACGCCGGCCGAAGCCCGCGTGGTCCTCGGTGAGGACGCACAAGCCAAGGGCTGGAACGCCGACGAACTGCCCGTGCCGGGTGTGGCGCTGATCCGGGACGGCAAGCGCAAGCCCGACCCGGTCAAGGTCCGCTACATGGACAAGGCCGTCGTCATCGCCCTGCCCGACCGTGAGCCCTGGGCCCGCACGGCCACGCCCATGGTGGAAGCCGCGGGCGCCCCGACGCTCACGCTCGTCAAAGCCACGGCGTCGGATGAGCCCGCCACAGACAACGCCACCGCCCGCGTGCTCAAGGCCATCGAGACCGCCACCGAACCGGTCGCACAGAAGGACCTGGTCACGCTCACGGGCCTGTCCAAGGGAGCTGTGTCCAAGGCGGTCAAGGCCCTCACCACTGGCGGCACGGTCGTCCGCTCCCAGGACGGCCGACTGACCACCACGCGCGGCGACGAGTCCGCCGCCGCCTGATCCACCACACGACGACGGCGACCCCCATCCGACCAAGAACCGGGGCCGCCGCCAATCCAGCACGCTCACAACGAACTGGAGACATCCAGCATGACCCAACCCACAAGCATCCGGCGAGACAGGCACCGGTCGTTACTGCCGAGCGCTTCCCTGGAGTGTCTGCCGCTGCTCGCGTCCGCCCTCACGGCGGCCGAACGCGGTTGGCCCGTCATCCCGCTCCACCCCGGCAGCAAGCGACCGGCCGGACACGCCGAACGCGCCTGCCCCGGCACCGGGCGGTGCGCCGACCAGCACCGCACTCCGGAGGAGCGGGCCACCACCGACCCCGCCCTGATCCACGCCGCGTGGGCCCACCGGCCCTACAACGTTGGGATCGCGACCGGCCCGGCCGGGCTGCTCGTCATCGATCTCGACCCGGTCAAGGCGGAAGAGCCAGAAGGAGCGCCTGACGGCGCCACTTCGTTGCAAGCGCTCTGCGAGCGCGCCGGACAGGTCCTCCCCGACACCTACCGGGTGCGGACCGCGCGCGGTGAACACCTCTACTTCACCGCCCCCGCAGGGGTGCGGTTGAAGTGCAGCGTTGACCGGCTCGGGCCGCACATCGACACCCGCGCGTGGGGTGGCTACGTCGTCGCCCCCGGCAGCACCACCCCTGACGGCGTCTACGAGGTCGACCACGAGGCACCCGTAGCCGAACTCCCCGCGTGGCTCACCGCGCTGCTCACGGAGCAGGACAAGCCCGCCCCCGTGCCCGTGCGCGTCCATGACGGCACCCTCGCGGCACGGGTCGCCCTGGAGCGTGAGTGCGCCGTCATCGCTTCCGCCACCGAGGGCGGGCCGAACGGGCGGAACAACACGCTTCACCGCAGCGCGTGCAAGGTGGGGCGGTTCGTGGCGTGGGGCGACATCCCCCGGCACGTGGTGGAGCAGGCAATCCAGGGGGCGGGGGAGGCTACGGGCCTGCCGCCGACCGAGTGCCGCACCACCATCCGCAGCGCCCTGGACTGGGTCATCGCCCACGCCACCCCACGGGAGGCGGCATGACGGCGCCGACTCCCCCCGCCCTGGATTGCCCCACCAACACTCTCACCGGCCCGTATATCGCTCCACAGCCTGTGGACGCGACGGCTGTGGGCGAACCGAAAGGCGCCGCCCGTCAGGGCGTCCGAACTGCTTGTAGTCCTGACCCGCACGGCGACGACGGCCGCCGTCCCGTCGCGTGGCTGCACATCGTGGCACCGCGCGGCGCCGTCCCCACCGCCACCTCGCGGTGCGCCTGCGGACGCGACCGCTCAGCGATCGGGAAGCCCCGGGTGCTCGCCCTGATCGACGACCACGCCGCACACCGCATCGTGTGCCCCCTGCGCAACTCCCAGGAAGGAAGGGCCGCCGCATGACCAGCCCCATCGACGGCGCCGCGCTGCTCGACGAGGTGGAAGCCTTCCACCGACGCTTCAACGTCTTCCCTACCGAAGCCGCGTTCGTAGCGGTCACCCTGTGGGACGCGCACGCCCACCTGCTCGACTGTTTCGACTCCACCCCCCGCGTCGCCTTTTTGTCCCCCGAACCGGGGTCGGGCAAGACCCGGGCACTGGAGATCGTTGAAACGCTCGTGCCGCAGCCCATGACGGCCGTCAACGCATCCGCCGCCGCCCTGTTCCGGTCCGTCTCTGCAGGTAACGGCAAGCCCACGATCCTCTTCGACGAGATCGACACGGTCTTTGGTCCTAAGGCCGGGGACAACGAGGAGCTGCGTGGGTTCCTCAACGCCGGACACCGCCGCACGGGGGTCACCTACCGGTGCATCGGCGACGGCGGACAGCAGACCGTGCAGGCCTTCCCCTCGTACTGCGCGGTCGCGGTCGCCGGTCTCGGCTCGCTGCCGGACACGATCCTGAGCCGCTCCGTCATCATCCGCATGCGCCGCCGGGCCAGGAACGAGAAGGTGGAGCCCTTCCGGGCCCGCATCCACGAGGCGGAGGGTCACAAGCTCCGTGACCGGCTCGCCGAGTGGGCAGAGCAGGCACGCGGGTTCGTCATGGGGGCGTGGCCGGACATGCCGGACGGAGTGAGCGACCGGCCGGCGGATGTGTGGGAACCCCTGCTCGCCGTCGCCGACGCGGCCGGTGGGGACTGGCCCGAGCGGGCGCGGGCAGCCTGCGTGAGCCTGGTGACCGCGTCCAAAGCCAACGACAAGGGCAGTCTGGGCGTTCGGCTGTTGACCGACCTGCGCGATCACGTCATGGTCGGCATCGACCGCCTGCCCACCGTCGCCATCCTCGACCGGCTCAACGCCCTGGACGACGCGCCCTGGGCCGATCTGAACGGCAAGCCGCTCGACAACCGGCGGCTGTCGCGGATGCTCGCGGAGTACATGACGGCGGACAACGAGCCCATCACGTCCCGCAACATCAAGGCCGCCGGGAGCGTGCTCAAGGGCTACTACGCCGCCGATCTCCGGGACGCGTGGGCTCGCTACTGCCCCCCTCCCCCGGAAAGTCCGCTACCTCCGCTACCGGGCGCCGAAAACGCAGCCTGACCAGCACTAACGCGGTAGTGGCAACGGGCCGTGGTTGCCGCTACCGCGCCGCTACCCATCCGCTACCGCTACCCCTTCCCGCTACCGCGAACAGGCCCCTGACCTGCTCGGTAGCGGCGGTAGCGGAAGTAGCGGCCCTCAGAGGGACCCCCCGACGGACAGTCCTAGAGGAGACCTATCCATGAGCATCGCCACTGTGGAGATCGCACCCCTAGCTGAGGCTGGCGACCCCGCCCCGGTTGTTCTGACCGTCGAAGAGGCCGCCCGCTGCCTCCGCATCGGCCGCACTACCTGCTTCGCCCTCATCCGCACCGGAGAGCTGGAGTCCCTGATGATCGGCGGACTCCGGCGCGTCCCCGCTGATGCTCCGGCCGCCTACCTCGCCCGCCGACGCGCTGAGCAGCGCGCCGCCTGATCACCTCACACCGGGACGCCACCTCGCCACGAGGTGGCGTCCCGGGCCGTTTCCACACCCCGATCTGAAGGAGTCCGCCCGTGGCGGAAGAGAAGAAGCGCACTCGGCAGCCCAACGGCCGCAGCTCTATCTACCTGGGCAACGATGGCAAGTGGCACGGCCGTGTGACCGTCGGCATTCGTGATGATGGCAAGCCTGACCGACGCCACGTCGAACGCAAGACACGCGCCGAGGTGACCGCCGCCGTCCGTGAGCTGGAGCAGCAGCGCGACGCCAAGAGCATCCGGAAGGCGGGCCGCCCCTGGACGGTCAAGACGTGGCTGACCCACTGGGTCGAGAACATCGCCCCCCTCGCCGTCAACGAGAACACAATGGTCGGGTACGGCGTCGCCGTGCGGAAGCACCTGATTCCCGCCCTCGGTGCTCACCGGCTGGACAAGCTCAAGCCGGAGTACATCGAGAACTTCTACGGGCGCATGGTGGCCGACGGCCGTAAGGCCGGGACGATCCACCAGATTCACCGCACGTTCCGCACCGCGCTGAACGAGGCGGTACGACGTGGCCACCTCGCCCGCAATCCCGTCCAGCTCGCCAAGGCGCCCCGCGTCAGCGAGGAAGAGATTGAGCCGTACACGGTCGACGACGTGCAGCGCCTGTTGCGCGCGGCGGACAACCGTCGTAACTCCGCGCGCTGGGCCGTCGCGCTGGCCCTCGGACTCCGACAGGGTGAGGCGCTCGGCCTCAAGTGGACGGACGTGGACCTTGAACGAGGAGTGCTCATGGTCCGTCGAAGCCGCCGTCGGCCGCGCTACGCCCACGGGTGTGGTGAGACCTGCGGCAGGAAGGCCGGGTACTGCCCGCAGCGTCAGCGGACCAACCCGGAGACCGCCGACACGAAATCTCGTGCGGGACGGCGCGCGGTCGGGCTGCCCGCACAGCTCGTAGACCTGCTGCGGACACACCAGGTGAAGCAGGAGGTCGAACGCGCGGCGGCCGGTGGCGACTGGACGGACGAAGGATGGCTCTTCGCTACGCCAACTGGGCGGGGCACGTCGCCCCGGACGGACTACGACGACTGGAAGGAACTGCTTGACGACGCCAAGGTCCGAGACGGCCGGCTGCACGACGCACGGCATACGGCCGCTACCGTCCTGCTGATTCTCGGAGTCTCCGAGCGGGCTGTGATGGGGCTCATGGGCTGGTCTACTACCGCCATGGCCGCGCGGTACCAACACATGGTCGATTCCGTCCGCAGCGATGTCGCCCGGCAGGTCGACGGGCTGATCTGGACGACCGGGGGAGAGGGCCGGATCAGGGACACGCCCGAGATGTAGAACTCGGTGAGGATCCCTATATCTAGTGGTTGGATCCCGCTGAAACACTAGATGTTGTGGTCCAACCCGTCTCGGGGTCCCGTGATCGCGCTATGCTCTGGGGAACCTCACGACCAACTCAGGTCGGACGGAGGGTACTTCAGTCACGCCTGCCAGCAATCGACTGAAGCCCTCCGTCGCGAGAGTCACTACTACCCATCACTCGCCAGTGAGAAGGGATAAGCGATGACGTTCATTCCCGACCGTACCCGAAGCGGGTACGACGGTGAAAGCACTCTTCCGGCAAGAGGCCTGAAAGGGCTCCCGGGCATCGGAGTGGTCGTGATCATCGTGCTGATGTCTGTGGCTGCGGCGCTTGGTCAGTGGGCCGCCGTGGCCGCGCTCGCCGCCGTCCTCGGTGGCGGCCCGGTCATGGTCATTACCGTTCAGCGGGGTGTCGGGATCCCGGGTCGTACCAGAGGCTGGGCGGGTGGGTTCTACCGCTCCCGTCGCTGTTGTACGGCCAACTGAGACGGAAACTGAGACGGAGCAGCACGAAGGGCCCGGTTCATCGAACCGGGCCCTTCGTCTACCTGCGGTAGCGGAGGGATTTGAACCCTCGGTGACTTGCGCCACACTCGCTTTCGAGGCGAGCTCCTTCGGCCGCTCGGACACGCTACCGAGGGAGACCTTACAGCAAGGAGCAGCGTGCTTTGAAATCGGTATTCAGCGACCGCGGAAGAAGTCGGTGAGCGGCCCGGCGCACTCCTCTGCGAGCACGCCCTCGATCACCTCGGGCCGGTGGTTGAGCCGCCGGTCCCGGACGAGATCCCAGAGGGAGCCGGCCGCGCCGGCCTTCTCGTCGCGGACGCCGTAGACGAGCCGGTCGACGCGGGACTGCTGGATCGCGCCCGCGCACATCGTGCAGGGCTCCAGCGTGACCACGAGGGTGCAGCCGGCGAGCCGCCACGTGCCGAGGGCGGCCGCGGCCCGCCGCAGGGCGAGCAGCTCCGCGTGGGCCGTGGGGTCGCCACCGGCCTCGCGTTCGTTGTGCCCGGCCGCGAGCACGGTCGTGCCGTCCGGGGCCAGGACGACGGCGCCGACGGGGACGTCCCCGCCCCGGACGGCCTCGGCGGCCTCGTCCAGGGCGAGTCGCATCGCGGTCCGCCAGGGGTCGCGGACCGGATCCGGCGCTCTGGCGCTGCCACGACCGGTCAGCGGACGGCCTCCAGTGTCTCCGAGGCGCCCAGGGACTCGGCGATCTCGGTGACCGCGTCCGTCGACATCAGGCGCAGTTGCTTCTCGCTCACGCCGATGTCGTCCAGGATCAGCGCGTCGCCGACCGGGCCGTGCGGCACGGACTCGGCGGAGGCGACCGCCCCGGGGCCGCTCTCGGCATCCTCGTCGTCCCCGTCGGACTCACCGTCCTCGGTGCCGTCGAGATCGAGGGCGTCGAGGTCGGCACCGTCGTCCGGATCCCGGCCGAGCAGCTCGTCGGTCAGCAGGATCTCGCCGTAGCTGCTGCGGGCAGCGGCGGCGGCGTCCGAGACGTAGATGCGAGGGTCTTCCTCCCCGTCCACGCGGACGACGCCGAACCAGGCGTCCTCCTGCTCGATGAGCACGAGCACCGTGTCCTCGTCGGGAGAGGCTTCACGGGCCAGGTCGGCGAGATCCGACAGGGTTTCCACATCGTCGAGCTCTGTGTCGCTCGCTTCCCACCCGTCTTCGGTGCGCGCGAGCAGTGCGGCGAAGTACACCGTGACTCTCCCACTGGTCATAGGCGTGCCGGTTGGGGGTCCCCCCGGCGGAGGTTACGGGTGGGGAGTGCTCGTCCGAGCCCCACCCACTCGGAATCGTGGCAGAAACAAGGCGTTCAGGGGACGTCTTCGGCTCCCTGTGTCCGGCAGTTCCGCTCGCACGCCCGTTGCCGCCACCTGCGGATCGTACGCGGCTTTGCCCCGCTCCACGCACGGTCACCCGCGACAATCTCCGCGCGGTTCGTGATCTTTGCCGGGGGTTTCCTCACCCGTTTCCTACCAGCGGAAGGTGCGCATGCGCATGGCGTGCCGCAGCCGGGCCGTCTTGGCGCGGCGCGGCTGGACGCGGTCGCGCAGCGCCCGGGCCTCGGCCAGATCGCGCAGGAACCGGGCACGACGCCTGCGCCGCTCGGCGTCGGACTCGTCGGCCCCGTCCGTCCGGTCGGGCATCGGGCCCGTCCCCGGCCATATGCGCGGCAGCGGATCGTCTCGGAATTTCCGGTCCGGCATCAGGTTCACCACCCCTAGTCCGTCCTTTCCGCTTTCCCCCGGACGGACGGTTGACGCCGGTGATCGGGTCACGGCCTCGGGGCGGGCTTGCCGTGCGGTCCGGGGCACCCCGCCCGGTTAATGTTGTGGACATGCGTCTCCACGTCGTCGACCACCCTCTGGTCGCTCACAAGCTCACCACGCTGCGCGACCAGCGCACCGACTCCGCGACCTTCCGCCGTCTCGCCGACGAGCTGGTCACCCTGCTCGCCTACGAGGCCACGCGTGACGTGCGCACCGAACAGGTCGACCTCCAGACGCCGGTCGCGCGGACCACGGGCGTCAAGCTGTCGCACCCGCGGCCGCTGGTGGTGCCGATCCTGCGGGCCGGGCTCGGCATGCTGGACGGCATGGTCCGGCTGCTGCCGACCGCCGAGGTGGGCTTCCTCGGCATGATCCGCAACGAGGAGACGCTGGAGGCATCCACGTACGCGACGCGGATGCCGGAGGACCTGTCGGGACGTCAGGTCTATGTGCTCGACCCGATGCTCGCCACCGGCGGCACGCTGGTCGCGGCGATCCGGGAGCTGATCCGGCGTGGCGCGGACGACGTGACCGCCGTGGTGCTGCTGGCCGCGCCGGAGGGCGTCGAGATCATGGAGCGCGAGCTGGCGGGCACGCCGGTGACGGTCGTGACCGCATCGGTCGACGAGCGGCTGAACGAGCACGGCTACATCGTGCCGGGCCTCGGGGACGCGGGGGACCGGATGTACGGGGCCGCCGAGTAGGCCGGACGGGCCTCTCAGCAACCCTTCTTCGTCGTGGGCGCCGGCTCGGGCGTGGCCAGCTTGGTCAGCGCCCGGTCGGCGTCCGGCTTTTTCGCCAGCTCCTTGAAGCCGTCCCCGATGACGAGGTCGACGGCAGCGCCCTCGCGGGCCGCCTCGGTACGCCGTTCGGCGCCCGGGAGCTGGGTGCCGAGCACGGGCAGCGAGGTGTCGAGCGCGGCGGCGGGGCCGAGCAACAGGCCGGTGCCCTTGACCTTCTTGTCGTACTGCTTGGTCGCGTTGCCCACGTCGCCGATCTTGAAGCCGCGCTTCTTGAGCTCGTCGGCGGTCTTCTTCGCCAGACCGCCACGGGTGGTGGCGTTGAGCACGTTGACGGTGATCGTGCGCGGCTCGGGCAGGGCCTTGGCGCTGGGCGAGGGGCTCGCCTTGGTCTTGATGCCGCAGTCCGTCCCGTCACCGGCCGCGGAAGCCTCTCTGCCGCCGCCGGTGAAGACGTCGATGAGCTGCAGGGTGCCCCACCCGCCCACACCGAGGACGACGACGGACGCGACGGTCAGGACGACGAGCCTGCCGCGCCGCCGGGGCCGGCGCATCTTGGGGTACTTGTTGCCCGTGATGCGGTACTTGCCGCCCATGCCGGGGGGAGTCAGCATGCTCATGAGCGCAGCGTAGTGCGCCCGGGCGGCGATGCCTACTAGATGATCATTCGACGTCGCCCGGTGGAACCCGAAAGGGCCAACCCGCGACCGCCGGGGATCAGCCGAGCGATCAGTCGAGCTCGAGCACGCGCGCGTGCAGCACCTGGCGCTGCTGGAGCGCGGCCCGCACCGCGCGGTGCAGTCCGTCCTCCAGGTACAGGTCGCCCTGCCACTTCACGACGTGCGCGAAGAGGTCGCCGTAGAACGTCGAGTCCTCGGCGAGCAGCGTTTCCAGATCGAGCTGACCCTTGGTCGTCACGAGCTGATCGAGGCGGACCGGGCGCGGCGCGACGTCCGCCCACTGCCGGGTGCTTTCCCGGCCGTGGTCGGGGTACGGCCGGCCGTTTCCGATGCGCTTGAAGATCACACGGAAAGCCTACCGGTCAAGACCTTCCGGGCGCAGCCATGGCGCCGAGGTGCGACGCTGAAAAAAACCCCGCAAGGCGGTACGAACCGGGAACAGGGGCGTGAATATGCCGGACCGCGAGACCATGCCGTCGGCCCCCGCCCCGGAGGTGTCCGAGCGCGCCGCCGCCCTTCCCCAGGACGCCCTGCGGATCGCTTCCGGCTACGCCTTCGCGGGACCGGCCCTGCAGCTGGGCGCCTTGCTGTGGGACGGACAGTGCCTGCCGGACGCGCAGGTGCGGGTGCCGCTGGCCGTGCTCAACCGGCACGGGCTGGTCGCCGGCGCCACCGGCACCGGCAAGACCAAGACGCTCCAGCTGATCGCCGAGCAGCTGTCCGCCCAGGGCGTGCCGGTCTTCCTCGCCGACATCAAGGGCGACCTGTCCGGGATCGCCGCGCCCGGCCGGCCGGAGGCCCGGGTCGAGGGCCGGGCCGCGGACGTCCACCAGCACTGGGCGGCGACCGGCTTCCCGGCCGAGTACCTCGCCCTCGGCGGTATCGGGCGCGGCGTCCCGGTCCGGGCCACGGTCACGGGATTCGGGCCGGTGCTGCTGGCCAAGGTGCTGCGGCTGAACCGGACCCAGGAGCAGTCGCTCGCGCTGATCTTCCACTACGCCGACAGCAAGGGCCTGGAGCTGATCGACCTGAAGGACCTCCGGGCGGTCGTGACCTTCCTGACCTCGGACGAGGGCCGGCCGGAGCTGAGGACGATCGGCGGGCTCTCGGCAGCCACGGCCGGGGTGATCCTTCGGTCCCTCACCGCCTTCGAGGCGCAGGGCGCGTCCGGTTTCTTCGGGGAGCCGGAGTTCGACACGGCCGAGCTGCTGCGTACGGGTGAGGACGGACGCGGCGTCGTCTCGGTCCTGGAGCTGAGCGCCGTACAGGACCGGCCCCGGCTGTTCTCGACGTTCCTGATGTGGCTGCTCGCCGATCTCTTCCACGATCTGCCCGAGCTCGGCGACAGCGACAAGCCGCGGCTGGTGTTCTTCCTCGACGAGGCGCACCTGCTCTTCGACGACGCCTCCGAGGCGTTCCTGGAGTCGATCACGCAGACCGTGCGCCTGATTCGCTCGAAAGGGGTCGGGGTCTTCTTCGTGACGCAGTCCCCGAAGGACGTACCCGCGGACGTCCTCGCCCAGCTCGGCAACCGTGTCCAGCACGCGCTGCGGGCTTTCACCCCCGACGACCAGAAGGCCCTGAGCGCCACGGTGCGGACCTTCCCGAAGTCGCCCTACGACCTCGAAGAGGTGCTGACGAACCTGGGGACGGGGGAGGCGGTCGTGACGGTCCTGAGCGAGAGGGGCGCCCCGACCCCGGTCGCCGCGACCCGGCTGCGGGCACCCGAGTCGCTGATGGGGCCGCTCGGGCAGGAGGTTCTGGAACGGGCCGTCGCTCAGTCGCCGCTGTACGAGCGGTACGCGCAGGCCGTGGACCGGGAGTCGGCGTACGAGCGGTTGGAGCGCGGCCGGGGTGCGAAGGGGCCCGACGAGATGCGGGACGCGGCACCCGAACGACGTGGGCGGGCGCGGGAGCAGCCGTCCATGGCGGAGCAGGTGGTCGACAGCGGCGTCTTCAAGTCGCTGGCCAGGTCGGTGGGGACGCAGATCGGCCGGGAGATCACCCGGTCGCTGTTCGGCACGGCGCGTCGCTCGAGACGGCGGAGGCGTTAGGAGGGGCAGACGCCGGGACGGCGGAGGGGGCAGGGGCAGACGCCGGGACGGCGGAGGGGTCGGGGCGCCTCCGCCGTCCCGGTGGGTCAGCCGCGGTCTTGTCTTCTCCCCTTCGGGGGCTGCGGCGGCTTCCGCGTGTCCGGCTGGGAGGGGGGCCTGGGGGTGCTGCGGGCGGCCTCCGCGCGCAGGAGGGCGCGCAGGACCGCGTACGGGTCTTGGAGCATGGCTGGTTCCTCGTCGTTCCTGGTCGTTCTTCGTGGTTCCGTGCGGGACGGACGGGCCGGAAAGTGGCCGGTCCTGTCAGCAGCGCAGGACCTCGGAACGCAGGGGGCGAGGGTCGTGCGGCGGGCTCGGCGGTACGGGCACGGGCCGCTGTGCGGCGTTCGCGGGTCCGGGGCCCGGGATCGGGGCCGTGGCCGGTGGGACGGCGACGCGGCGGGCGCCCCGGGCCGGTGGGCGCGGGGCCGTGTCGAAGAGGTCGCACTCGACGGTTGGGTTCTCCCCGGAGACGGGGGCCGTCCATCCCGTGTGGGCCTCGGCGTGGGCGCCGGGTGCGAGGAGGGCGAGCAGCAGGACGAGCACCCGCAGCCAGGCGTGCCGGTGCGGGCCGCGGGGGACCGGCTGCGGTGCGGGGGTCACGGGAGGTCATTCCCCGCGGCGGCCACGCGGTTCATCCCGCCGACGGCGAGATCCGCTCGCTCGGCCCACGCGGGGGAGCCGCTCGGTGGCTCGGTCATGGTCCATGCTGCGACCGGCCCGGAACCGGCCGCCACCCGGAACGGACCAGGCGGCTGACGTGCCCGCCGACGGCTGTCACCGGGGCCGACCGGGTGGGTGACGTGCCTGCTGTGGGCTGTCGCCGGGGGCGGACCGGGTGGGTGACAGGGTGGGTGTCCCCACCCTGGCCGGCGCCCGGGGCGGATCACGTGGCCGTAGGGCCCGGCCCGGGTCGACGCCCGGGGCGGCGGGCCGACGTCCTGGCCCGGGGCGGGGCCTACTTGCCGGAGGCCTTCGCGGCCTTCGCCGCCGCCTTCATCTCCTGCTTGTGGGCCCGTACCTTGACCAGCGACTCGGGGCCCGTGATGTCGGCGACCGAGCGGAAGGAGTCCTGCTCGCCGTAGGAGCCCGCGGCCTCGCGCCAGCCCGTGGGGCGCACCCCGAGCTGCTTGCCCAGCAGGGCGAGGAAGATCTGGGCCTTCTGCTTGCCGAAGCCGGGCAGCTCGGCGAGGCGCTTCAGCAGCTCCTTGCCGGTGCCGACGTCCTTCCAGACGGCCTCGGCGTCACCGTCGTAGTGCTCGACGAGGTACTGGCACAGCTGCTGGATCCGCTTGGCCATGGAGCCGGGGTAGCGGTGTACCGCCGGTTTCTCGGAGAGCAGCGCGGTGAAGGCCTCCGGCTCGTGCGCGGCGATCTCGTGCGCGTCCAGGTCGTCCGTGCCGAGCCGCCGGGCGATCGTCGCCGGGCCCTTGAACGCCCACTCCATGGGGACCTGCTGGTCCAGCAGCATGCCGACCAGCGCGGCGAGCGGGCTGCGGCCGAGCAGCGCGTCGGCCTCGGGATCCTGGGCGAGGTGAAGAGTGACGTCCATGCCCCGATCATCCCCCGGGCCGGGCCCGCCCGCTGCTCAGGTCGCCCGCCAGTAGCCCAGCGCGTGCACCCGCTGCTTGGGCAGCCTCAGTTCCTTGCGGACGTACGCCGCGAGGGTGCGGGTCGTCGCCGTGTCGCAGGCGATCCAGACGTAGGGGTCGGCCGTGTCCTGGAGCAGGCCGGGCAGGTCCGACTTCACCCGGTCGACCAGATGGGCGCCGGAGTCCCGGCGGGGCACCTTGCGCAGCTCGTGCCGGTCCGGGTCGGCGCGGAACGGCAGGGCGTCGTCGCCGCCCTCGAACCAGACGGTGGCCGGGGCGGAACCCAGGGCGCCCAGGAGGGAGTTGATGGCCGGGAGCGAGGCCGGGTCGCCGACGGCGAAGACGTGCGAGGGCGCCGGGCTCGGGTGCTCGAAGCCGGTGCCCTGGACGGTCGCCTCGATGGTGTCGCCCGGTTTCGCCGCCCGGGCCCAGTCGCTGGCGCACCCCTCGTGCAGGGCGAACTCCAGGCCGAAGGTGCCGGCCTCGGCGTCCGGGTCGACCAGGGTGTAGGCCCGCTGGTGCGGCTTGCCCGCGTTGTCGAACCACAGCCGTACCCACATGGTGGGGTGCACTCCGGTCGCGGCCAGCAGACCGCCGTCGGTGAAGCGCAGCCGCCGGTAGTCCGGGGTGACGTCCTCGACGTCCGTCACCGTGAACTCGAAGTCCTTCGCGCGCAGCAGTCTGAGGACCGTGCCCTCCCAACCCCGCCCCTGCCCCATCGCGTTCCAGCCCCTCGCGTACGATTCCGGCCACAGCTTGACTTAGGCAAGGCTAACCTAAAGGTAAGTGGGGGTACAGCGTGGCCACCGAGATCTACCGTGACGCCTGGGGCATTCCGCACCTGCGCGCGGGCGGCGTGGTCGAACTCGCCCGGGCGCAGGGGCTCGTCACCGCCCGCGACCGGGCCTGGCAGCTGGAGGTCGACCGCCACCGGGCGCAGGGCACCTCGGCGTCGTTCCTCGGCGAGGAAGCCCTGGCCTGGGACCTGTTCGCGAGACGGGTCAGACTCGACGACACCGCCAGACGCTGTTTCGCGGACCTGGAGACGCGGGACCCCGGGACGGCGCGCTGGGTGCGGGCTTACGTCGACGGGGTCAACGAGGGACTGGCCGACGCCACCGCACCCGAGTTCGCCCGTACCGGCCTCGCCCCCGGCCGCTGGGAGCCCTGGACCCCCCTGGGGGTCTGGCTCGCCGTCCACATCCTCTTCGCCGGGTTCCCGGCCAAGCTCTGGCGCGAGCAGGTCGCCGCCCACCTGGACGCGGACGCCATCGGCCTCTTCGCCGCCGACGGTCCCGGCACCTCCGGCAGCAACGGCTGGCTGGTCGGCGGCGAGCGGACGGTCACCGGGCAGGCCGTCATCGCCGGCGACCCCCACCGCTGGATCGAGGACCCGGGCGTCTACCAGCAGATCCACCTGTCCTGCCCGGACTTCGACGTCGTGGGCCTGGCCGTCCCCGGCGTCCCCGGCATCGCCCACTTCGGGCACACCGGCACCGTCGCCTGGGCCATCACCAACGCCATGGCCGACTACCAGGACCTCTACCGGGAGCGGCTGCGGCGCACCGGCACCGGGGTGGAGGCCCTCGACCCGGACGGTGTCTGGCGGCGGGCGGTCCGGCACACCGAGACGGTCGAGGTGACGGGAGCGGAGCCGGTCGAGGTCGAGGTGATCGAGACGGACCGGGGCCCGGTGATCATCGGCGGTCCCGAGGGTCTCGACGGCGACCCGGCAGACACGGCCGATCCCTCGGGGCTGCCCGTGGCGATCAGCCTGCGCTACCCGCCCCGCGTCACCGGCGACCTCGGCTTCGGTGCCCTGCTGCCGCTGCTGCGCTCCCGCCGGGTCGCCGACGTGGACCAGGCCTTCGACCGCTGGACCGAGCCGGTCAACGTCGTCCAGGCCGCCGACACCGAGGGCGGTGTCCTGCACCGCGTGGCCGGGCGGGTGCCGGTGCGCGCCGGGGTCAACTCCCTGCGGATCGTGCCCGCCTGGGAGCCCGGCCACGAGTGGCGGGGCTGGCACGTGTCACCACGAGCCGGTCTCACCGACGGCGTCGCCGTCATGGCCAACCAGCGCGGCCCGGCCGAACCCCTCGGCGTCGAGTTCGCCCCGCCGCACCGCGCCGACCGCATCGCCGCGCTCCTCGCGGGCAAGGAGCGCTGGTCCGCCGCCGACATGCCCGCCCTCCACACCGACACCCACCTGGGCTCCGCGGCCCCCCTCCTGGACCACCTCGCCGCCCTCGACGCCCTCACCCCCGGGGCCGCCGCCCTGCGGGACCGCCTCCTTACCTGGGACCGCCGCATGGACGCCGGCAGCGCCGACGCGGCCCTCTACGCGGCCGTACGCGGAGCGGTCGTACGGCGGCTCGCGGCGCACCCGGCGTTCGCCGGGCTCACCACGCCACCGGCGTACCCGGAGGTGTTCCGGCCCTGGCTCGCCCTCGTGCCCAGGGTCGGCTTCGCCCTCGAACACCTGCTGCGGGCCGGGGAGCTGTACGGGATCGACCGCCCGGCGGCCGTCCGCGCGGCGATCGAGGACGTGGCGCTGCGCCCGTCGGCCGGCGTCTGGGGCGACACCCACCGCCTCGCCCCCTGGCGGGCCCTGGAGCCGGAGCGGCCGTACGACGAACCGGGGCTGTCCGGCGACCACGACTGCGTGCTGTGCACCTCGGGCGTGCCGGGCCTCACCGACCGGGCCGCCCGGGGCCCGGCCGCCCGGTACGTCTGGGACCTGGCCCGGCGCGAGGACAGCCGCTGGGTGGTCCCGCTCGGCGCCTCGGGCGTCCCCGGCTCGTCCCACCACCGCGACCAGCTGCCCCTGTGGCTCGCGGGAGACCTCGTCCCGGTCGTCACCGACTGGTCCCTGCTGAAGAAGGAAACCGATGTCTGACCCGTACGCCTCCCGCACCTGCGTCCACGAGGAGGTGACCGACGGCTTCGGCACCGTCCGCGTCGTGCCGCTGGACCCCGGGGCCGACGCCCCCGTGATCCACCGGTGGGTCGGCGAGGACCGGGCCGCCTTCTGGGGCATGACCGAGCTGACCGAACAGCAGGTCGCCGGGATCTACGCCCACATGGCGACGCTCGACACCCACCACGCCTACCTCGTCGTCCGGGACGGCGAGCCGGTCGCCCTCCTCCAGACCTACGAGCCGGAGGCCGACCGGGTGAGCGAGTGTTACGAGGTCCGCCCCGGCGACATCGGCGTCCATCTGCTCCTCGCTCCGGCGGGTCCGGGGGGCGGACAACGCGGCTGGACCGCCCGGTTGGTGACCGCGATCGCCGCATACGTCCTGCCCGGCCTGGACCGCCGGCGGATCGTGGTCGACCCGGACGTGCGCAACGAGAAGGCGATCACCCGTTTCCGCGCGCTCGGCTTCGCTCCCGGCCCGGTGGTGGTCCTGCCGGAGATCGACCTCCCGGACGTGTACCTGCCCGAGAAGAAGGCCCAGCTCGCCTTCCTGGACCGGGAGATACTGTTCCCCGGGTGACTCCCGAGGACCTCATCGCCCACTACGGCCTGGAGCCGATCCCGCGCGAGGGCGGTCTCTTCCGCCAGACGTGGGCCGGCCCCGAACGACCCGACGGCAGGCCGGAGGGGACGGCGATCGTCGCGCTCCTGACGGCGGACGACTTCTCCGCCCTCCACCGTCTGCCCACGGACGAGATCTGGCACTTCTACCGGGGCGATCCCCTGGAGCTCCTGCTGCTCGCCCCGGACGGCACCACGAGGACGGTGGTGCTCGGACCGGACGTCCTGCACGGCCAGCACGTCCAGTTCACGGTCCCGGCGGGCACGTGGATGGGCGGGAGGGTGCGCGGCGCCGGGCAGTGGACCCTGTTCGGCTGCACGATGGCGCCCGGCTTCACCTTCGACGGCTACGAGCACGGGGACGCAGCGGAGCTGACGGCCCGCTATCCGGCCGTGGCCGACGAGATCGCGGGACTGTCCAGGTCGGCCTAGGGGCGCGGGGCCGTACCGGTGTGCGGCTCCGCCGCCTGCGCGCGATCGACCCCGTGCACAAGATGACAATCGCCCAGCCGAACGACGGACCCCTCCACCCGGTGAGCACTACACCGATCCCGTCCGTACTCCCCTCGTAGCCGTACAGCCCGACCCCGGAGACCCACGTGGACCAACGGCGGAACGAGGATCGCAATGTCGGACATCCCCGGCGATTCCAAGCCCTGGTGCTGCTCGGCGCCGTGCTGGTACTGCTCCTCGCCGGAGCAGCCCCCGCCTCCGCCCACGCCGCCCTCCGCGGCACCGACCCCGACGACGGATCCCTCGTCCGCCAGGCGCCCCGTCACGTCACCCTGACCTTCACCGAGTCCGTGGGCCTGCTCGACGACTCCTTCCGGGTCTTCGGCCCCGACCAGCACCGGGTCCACACCGGCCAGGCCACGCACGCGGACGGCCGCTCCGACACGGCCCGGGTCGGCCTTCCCGGCAAGCTCGCCCAGGGCACGTACACGGTGGCCTGGCGGGTCGTCTCCGCCGACAGCCACCCCGTCTCCGGCGCCTTCTCCTTCTCCGTGGGGAAGCGTTCGGCGACGACGGTCCAGATCGACACGGGCTCGACCGAGGACCCGCTCACCGGCGGCCTCAACGACGCCGCCCGCTACCTCGCCTACCTCGCGGCCGCGCTGCTCGTCGGCCTCGCGGCGTTCGCCCTGCTCTGCCGGCCGGCGGACACCTCCGCCCTGCGCCGGCCGCTGGCGGCGGCCTGGTGGACGCTGCTGGGCTCGACGCTCGTGCTGCTCCTGCTGCGCGCCCCGTACGAGGCGGGCACGGGCCCGGCCGCGGCCTTCGACGCCTCCGCCCTCGGCCGCACCCTGACCGGCCGCCCGGGCCTGGCCCTCGTCGCCCGGCTGGTCCTGCTCCTGCTGGTCGCGGCCTTCCTGCTGTGGCTGTCCAGGCGCCGTGACCCGAAGGAGCGGCCCGTCGCCCTGGCGATCGGCACCGCCCTGGCCGCCGGACTGGCCCTGACCTGGGCGGCGGCCGAGCACGCCTCGGCCGGGATCCAGGTGCCCCTGGCGATGACGTCGTCCGTGCTGCACCTGCTGGCGATGGGCGTCTGGCTCGGCGGCCTCGTGGCACTGCTGCTGACCCTGCGCCGCTCGACCGGCGACGACGCGGTGAACGACATGGCGGAGGTCGTGCCCCGCTTCTCGCGGATCGCCTTCGCCTCGGTGACCGTCCTGGCCGTCACGGGCGTCTACCAGTCCTGGCGCGGCCTCGGCTCCCTCTCCGCGCTGACCGGCACGTCGTACGGCCGTCTGCTGCTCGCCAAACTGGCCGCAGTGGCCGTGCTGTTGCTGGCGGCCCGGTACTCGCGGCGCTGGACGGCGTGGATCGCGGCCCCGGCGGCCGTCACCCGGGCCGCTGTCCAGGAGCGGGTCCCGCAGCCGGTCGGGGCACCGGCCGAACACGACGGCCCGGGGGAACCCGGGACGCCGGACAGGACGGCGGAGGAGCCTGCCGCGTCCGGGGGCGATCCGGACACCCGGCGCCGTCTGCGCCGCTCCGTCCTCGTGGAGGTCGCCGTCGCCGCGGTGGTGCTGATGATCACGACCGTGCTCACGGGCACCCTGCCGGCCCGTGCCCAGGCCGAGGCGGCCCGGCAGGCCCCGGCGGGCGCGCTGCCGCCCACCACGCTGATCACGGTGCCCTACGACACGGGCACGGGATCCGTGAGCGGCCGCGGCACGGTGCAGGTCACCCTGGACCCGGCCCGCGTCGGCGAGAACGGTATCCAGGCCGTGGCCGCCGGCTCCGACAAGGGCCTGGTCGTCGTCCCCGAGATCCGCATCACCTTCACCCTGCCCTCCCGGAAGGTCGGCCCGATCGACGCCGAACTCACCGACCAGGGCGGCTACTGGAGCACCAACTCCGTCAACCTGCCGCTCGCCGGGAACTGGACGATGAAGACGACCGTTCGGGTGTCGGACGTGGACCAGGTGTCGGTGGAGCGCCGGGTGCGGATCGCGCCCTAGGCAGCCGCGCCGCCGGACCGTCCCGTTCGAGGAGCCGTGTCATGGTCTCGGCGTCGCGGACGGCGGCGTCGCCGCAGCAGTTGTTGAACAGGACGTGGACCTGCTCGGTCCGCCCGGCCAGCCGCCGCACGCGGGGCAGCCACTCGGCGAGTTCGTCCTCGTCGTACGCGTACCGGAACCGGTCCTCCTTGCTGCCGGTCCCCCAGGCGGTGCTGCGGCCGTGGAAGCGGACGACGGAGAGCCGGGGCGAGGTCACGGGCGTGACGGGCGGGACGGAGGACGCGAGCGTCTGCGTCATGTCGACGGCGACCGCGGCCATGCCGTGCCCGGCGAGCAGCGCGACCGTCGCCTCCGCCCGCCCCGGCTCCCACCAGGAGGGATGCCGGAACTCGACGGCGACGGGCCAGCCCGCCGTCCGCTCGGCGCACTCCCCGAGGAACGCCTCCGCCCGCTGCCCGGGCCGGAACCAGGGCGGGAACTGGAACAGCACGCTCCCGAGCCGCCCGGCCTCCCGCAGCGGCTCGATCCCGGCCGAGAACCTGTCCCACACCGCGTCGAGCACCGCCGGGTCCCGGTGCTCGGCCGGCAGTCCCCCGGGCATCACCGCCTGCCGCGTGGGGTGCCCGGTCAGCAGCGAGAATGCCTTCACGTCGAAGACGAAACCGTCCGGTGTCCGCTCGGCCCACAACCGGCTGTTCCGCTCGCTCGGCAGCGCGTAGTACGAGGCGTCGACCTCGACGACCGGAAACCGCTCGGCGTAGTGCCGTAACCGGCCCTCGGCGTCCCGCCGCCCCGGGGGATACCAGCCGCTGGCGACCAGCGCCCGGTCGGTCCAGGAACACGTGCCCACGCGGATCTGACCCATGGGGGAGCGGATACCCGGGCCGGGCGGCGGCAGGCTCGGCTTCTCGGCGGGGACGACACGGTGCAACCCGTCCCTATCGGGGTAGACCAGGTGATATCTGTGCAAATCCGGGGTTACGGCTGATTCCCCCGAGAGTGAGATGACCGATCATGGAGCAGCCCGTCACCGGCGGCCGGGCCACCCGGTCGTACGGAGCAGAACCGGAAGCCCTCGAAGCCCTCGTCGACGCCTCCCTCACGGCCCGAGTCACCCTCGACGAACACGGCATCGTGACCGGCTGGAACGCGGGCGCCGAGCGGCTCCTCGGCTACCCTGCCGGGCAGGTGACCGGCCGCCGGGCCGCGGATCTGCTGGCCGAGCCGATCCCGGTGCGCGGCGGCCTGCCCACGCTCGCCGATCTGCCCCGCTGGAACGGCGACATCGCACTCCGGCACCGGGACGGCCGGAAGCTGACCGTCAGGATCCTCGCCCACCACAGGCCGCCCGGCGCCGACGGGCCCGCCTGGCTCGTCGTCTCCGCACTGACCGACCGGCAGCCACCGGCCGGTCTCGACGAGTCCCTCGTGAGCTGGAGCTTCGCCCAGTCCCCGTGCTGCGCCCTGGCGATCTACGACACCCGGCTCCGGCTGCGCCGGGCCAACGCCGACATGGAACGGGCCACCGCGCTCACCGAGGAGGAGATGCGGGGCCTGCGCGTGTCCGAGATCTCCGGCGGCGATGCCGGCCGGCGGGCGGAACACGACATGGCCCGGGTGCTGCGGACCGGTGAGTCGGAGTACGAGGAGAACTACCTGCGCGCCCCCGGCGAAAGCCATGAGCACGCCTGGTCGGTCTTCCTGTCCGCGCTGCGCGACCACGAGGGCACCGTCCGGGGCGTCTGCCTGGCGGCGCACGACATGACGGAGCAGTTCTGGGCCCGCAAGCGCCTCCAGCTGATCGCCGAGGCCGGCCGCCGCATCGGCAGCACGCTCGACGTGACACGCACGGCCCAGGAGCTGGCGGACGTGACCGTCCCCGCCCTGGCCGACTTCGTCAGCGTCGATCTGCTGGCCACGCTGGACGACGTGTCCGAGCCGCCCGCGCGGGCCGTTCCGGTGGACGGGCCGCTGCTGCTGCGCCGGGCCGCCCTGCGGTCGGTGACCCCGGGCGCCCCGGAGTCGGCCGTGCCCGCGGGCACCGTGGACGCCTACCCGGCGGGCTCGATGCCCTTCGAGAGCCTGCGCAGCGGACGGCCCGCCCTGCACAAGACGAGCGATCCGGCGTTCACCGCCTGGCTCGCCCGCGATCCGGCGCGTGCGGCCCGGGTCCGCGCGTTCGGCATCCACTCCGCGATGACCGTGCCGCTGGCCGCCCGGGGCACCACCCTGGGCGTCGCCTTCTTCGTCCGGCACCGCAACCAGGAACCCTTCCGGCACGACGACCTGGTCCTGGCCGGGGAACTGGTGGCCCGGGCCGCGGTCAGCATCGACAACGCCCGCCGCTACACCCGTGAGCGGGCCACGGCCGTCACGCTCCAGCGCAGCCTGCTGCCGCGGCGGCTGCCCCGGCAGGCCGCCGTCGAGGTCGCCTCCCGCTACCTCCCGGCGGGCGGGCAAGCGGGGGTCGGCGGGGACTGGTTCGACGTCATCCCGCTCTCGGGGGCGCGGGTCGCGCTGGTCGTCGGAGACGTGGTCGGCCACGGGCTGGTCGCGTCGGCGACCATGGGGCGGCTGCGTACGGCGGTCCGCACGCTGGCCGACATCGACCTGCCCTGCGACGAGCTGCTGACCCACCTCGACGACCTGGTCGCCCGCCTGAACACGGAGGAGGAGACCGAGGAGGGTGACGCCGACGGGCGCGCGCCGGGCTCGGCCCGGACCACCGGCGACCTGGGGGCCACCTGCCTGTACGCCGTCTACGACCCCGTGACCCGGCACTGCTGCTTCGCCGGGGCCGGGCATCCCGTGCCCGCCGTGGTGAGCCCCGAGGGCACCGTCGAACTCGTCGGGCTCCCGACCGCGCCCCCGCTCGGCGTGGGCGGCCTGCCGTACGAGTCCACCGAGGTCGTCGTCCCCGAGGGCAGCCTGCTCGCCCTCTACACCAACGGCCTCGTCGAGACCCCCGAGCGCGACCTCGACACCGGCGTCGGCCGGCTGCGGGAGGCCCTTGGCCGCCCGGCCGCCTCGCTGGACGCCCTCTGCGACAGGGTCCTCGCCGACCTGCTGCCGCAGCGGCCGGCCGACGACGTGGCCCTGCTCATCGCCCGTACCCGCGCGCTCGACGCGAGGCAGGTCGCCACCTGGGCGGTGCCGTCCGACCCGTCCGCGGTCGCGCAGACCCGCAAGGACGTGGTGGCGCAGATGGAACGGTGGGGGCTGTCCGACGCCGTGTTCGTCACCGAGCTGGTCGTCAGCGAACTCGTCACCAACGCCATCCGGCACGCCGAGCCTCCGGTCCAGCTGCGCCTGATCCACGACACGACCCTGATCTGCGAGGTCTCCGACGGCGGCAACACCGCTCCCCACCTGCGACGCGCCCGCACCTATGACGAGGGCGGCCGCGGCCTGCTCCTCGTCGCCCAGCTGACCGAGCGCTGGGGCACCCGCCAGAGCGCCACCGGCAAGACCATCTGGGCGGAACAGACCCTGACCCCCGCGTGAGGAGCCACCGGCCATGACCCCACCAGCGTCCCGCCCGGCCGCCCGCGCACCCGTGCAGCAGGCCGCCCTGCTGGCCGGCCTGGTCTTCCTCGTGGTCGGTGTGCTGGGCTTCATCCCCGGCATCACCACCGACTACGGCTCGCTGGAGTTCGCCTCGCACGAGTCGGGCGCCGAACTGTTCGGCCTGTTCCAGGTCTCGATCCTGCACAACCTCGTGCACCTGGCCTACGGTCTCGCCGGCCTGATGCTCGCCGGGACGGCCGCCGGGGCGTACTCGTACCTGCTGGTGGGAGGCGCCCTCTACCTGGTGCTGTGGGTGTACGGCCTGTCCGTCGGCCATGACAGCGACGCCAACTTCGTGCCGCTGAACTCCGCGGACGACTGGCTCCACTTCGTCCTGGGCATCGCCATGATCGGCCTGGCCCTGGCCCTCGGCAGGCGCGGCACGCGCACCGACGCACGGTAAGGACCACCGAGGACGTCATGCAGACCTTCCTGCCCTACCCCGACTTCCGCGCCACGGCCCTGGCCCTCGACCGCCGCCGGCTCGGCAAACAGCGGGTCGAGGCGTTGCAGGTCCTGCGCGGCCTGGTCGTCCCCGGCTACGGGTGGCGCCGCCACCCGGCCGTGAAGATGTGGCTCGGCTACGAGGAGGCGCTGGTGCGCTACGGCCTGGAGGTCTGCCGCGTCTGGCGCGAGCAGGGCCACCAGGACACCTGCGCGGCGACGCTGGTGGCCGACCTGGCCGCGACCCGGCCCCACGCCCCGATCCGCGACCAGCACCGGCTGGCCGCCGAGGGCGAACTCCCGCCCTGGCTCGGCGACGACCCCTTCCACGAGAGCCACCGCTCGGCCCTGGTCCGCAAGGACCCCACGACCTACACGGCCCTCTTCCCGGGCGTCCCCGACGACCTGCCGTACGTCTGGCCGACGTCGGACCGCGCGGGCGAGCAGGCGCTGCGGAGCTGACGGGCGCCGGTGGTACTAGGCGGCCCTGTGGTGGGCCGGACGCCCGGTCGCGGCGGGCTGAGTCGGCGCGTCCTCGAACGGGAAGGCCTCGTCCTCCCCGAAGTCCGGGGCCTGGAAGGGGTTGGTCGCCGGAGGCGGCGACGCCGCGCCGGAAAGGCTGGGCTGCCCCTCCACGGCGGAGAACAGCGAAGTCGGTTCGATGAGAGGTCTCTTTTCCGGTACTGGCCCAGGTCGGGGCCAGGCGTGCCCTGACCGGGCACGGAGGTCCTACAGCTTGGTCATCTTGGCGTACGGGCTCGGGATCCGCATCTGCGCCGAACCGAAGTCCACGAGCGCGGCGATCCCGTCCTCGATGCCGATGACCCGGCCGAGCCCGTACATGTCGTGCGTGACCTGGTCACCCACGGCGAAGTACTTGGGAGCGGGGGCGACCGGAGCCTTGAAGGGGCTGGTAGGCAAATGACGCTTGGAAGCAGCAGGCTTTGTCATCAGCCTCAGTATGCGCCTAGTCGTGCCGCTCGCGCTGCGGCTGTCCACGTCCGGTGCCCGAACCGAGACGTAAACGAGGCCCTCACTGGCTTGAAAAATCGAACACATGCTTGAATTCGGCCATGCGAACGTTTCCCGACGACCTCGTCCGGGCGCAACGGGAGTGGAGTGCCACCTACCGGCAGCTCGCCGATCGGCCCGGCCGCACCGAGCTGCGCCGCCGCCTGTACCGGCTGTCGGCACGGACGTACTTCCACCCCTACTGGCAGCGGCGACGGCCGAGCCCGGCGGCGTGGTGGGAGCTGCGGGAGCTGGGAAGGACGGCGGGGGACGTGCGTGAGCGGCTCCCCCGGTGACGCGCCAGCCTGCGGGACCGTACGTCCCGGACGATCCTGAAGGCATGTCCGGACCGATTCGCGTGATCGTGCACCCGCCGTCGCCCTCGGGCGGTCGCCGCGTGCGCGTGGACGGCGAGATCCTCGGCCTCGCCCACAACGTGACCGATGTCGCCGAGTTCCTGCGCCGCGCCGGCCTGGAGATCGACCCGGCGGACGTGGCGGAGGTGCCGTGGATCGACTGGCGCGGGGTGGGGCCGGAGCACTGGGGCCCGGAGGCGGGCGGCTGACGCACGAGCCCACACAACACGCCAAGATGGTTGCATCTACCCTTTTCTGCCATATCGGAGGGCCCCATGAAGGACCTCAAGTTCGAGCAGAAGCGCTCCCTGTCACGCCAGGAGGCCGCCGACCAGCTCACGGCGCTCGCGGACGCACTGCGGGAAGGCGGGGACGCCGAACTGGAACTCGGCCCCGGCACGCTGGGCCTGCGGATCCCCGACGACCTCCACAGCGAGATGGAGGTGGAGATCGGTGAGGGGGAGATCGAGCTGGAGATCGAGCTGAAGTGGGCGACGGCACCGGCGCGGGCCACGCGCTCGGGCGCGGACGCGTCCCGCACGGACGTATCCGCGGAGAAGCCCAAGCGGAAGGCGGCGTCCGCGGGCACCGGCCGAAGCGGCACGGGCCGCACCGGCACGGGCCGAAGCGGCACGGGCACCGGCAAGACCAGGAGCACGAAGCGGTCCGCCGCGAAGTCCGCCTGAGCGAAGCCGCTCGACGCCGGCATCCCCGCGCAGGTGTTCACGGCCCGCGCGAGCATGCCGTACGAGGTGCGCGTGTGCGGGGCAGACGCGCAGGAGCGTCGTCACTCCGGGAGCGTGGGGTCTGCTTCGATGACGCCTTCCGCCGCGAGCCGTTCCAGCAGCTTTGCTCCGGCGGGGTGGTCGGGCAGCTCCTCCACCGTGAAGCGATCCCGTGCCAGGAGGTCGGACAAGAGGTCGGCCAGGGCGGCGGGAACGGACACCACGCGGTCCGCGAGGTGGAGCAGCAGGCGCTCGCCCGTGCGCGTCGCGGCGAGGACGGCGTGCGCGTTGACGCGATAGGCGGTCTTCGCCCCCCGCGCCGCGCACAGCGTGCTTGCGGGCCGGCGGATCGGAGGGAGGAACTCCCTCAACGCGTCGTTCCGTACGAGCGTGGCGAGCTCGGCGATGTCCGCGCCCTGGAGCCAGGTGACCAGCTCGTCGCGTGCCCTGGCCAGGTCGGTGACCGCGGCCTCGGGGTCGCGTACGAAGTCGGCGGAGACGGGGAAGCGCCCGGGCAGGCCCGTGGCGTGCTCCAGAGCGCGCCCGAGCGCCCACCACGCCGTCCACTCGAAGAGGCTGATCGTGAGGTGCAGCGAGGCGTTCTCACTGCTGCGCGCCGAGTGGACCCAGCCGCGCGGCAGCCAGAGGACGTCGCCGGGGCTCAGGGTGATCGTGGCCCAGGGGGTGCGTCCTTCGGGTACGACCGTGCCGCCGAGCCGGGAGCCCACTCGGCTGAAGACCTCCTGGGAGAGCGGCCGGCGCAGTACGGGCTCGTGCAGTGTCCACTCTTTCGTGCCGCGAACCTGGACGATGAAGGAGTCCTGAACGTCGTAATGGTCGCCGAACCCCTGGGAGGCGGCGGGGGTGAGGTAGGCGTTGACGTGGATCGGTCGGCCGAGGTCGTGGCCCAAGCGCCGGGCGAAGTCGTCGCACGGGCCGTGGAGTTCCTGAAGTCCCTGGAAGACGAGGGTGGCGCCGGCGCCCAGCAGACCGGCGATCTTCCGTGGGTCGGCGGTGTCGGGGTACAGCACGCGCTCACGCAGCAACTCGGCGTCGTCCACCTGCTTTCCGTCGCGTATGACGCGGAAGGCGGGACGGCGCAGCGACCGACTCGTGATCAGTTCGTCGATGACGTCGAGGTCGAGGACGTCCCGGAAGTCCGCCTCGGTGGAATGCAGCCGGGGGGTGTCGGGGAGGTCGGAGCGGAAGGACGACGCGTCCGGTACGAGTCGGCCCAGCGCGGCGAGGCGGGGAGCGGCGAGGCGCGCGTAATCGGTCATGGGGTGACGGTCCTTGCTCGGGTCGCGGTCAGCTGCGCCAACAGGTGTCCGTAGGTGGCCAGTTCGTCGAGGACGCCCAGGCCGAGACGGTTGTGCAGCATGTGGGTGTGGGAGAGGAGGATGCGTCCGGGGCCGGCCGCGGTCTGGGCCCACACACCGGTGGCCTCGAGGTGGGCCGCGTACCAGGACGTCAGCGGCCCCTCCGTGACGGGCTGCTCGAGGTGGCGCGAGACGGCCGTGCTCAGCGTGGGCGGCAACCGGCCCGGATCGCGGAGCGCCTCGACGGTGGCGTCGACCTGCTCCGTGGAGTGGCCGAGGCGACGGAGCCAGTCACGCCAGGACATGAGCCCGGCCTCGCAGAACGCGACGCGGGCGGGGACGTCGGGGAGGGTGTGCAGTGCTGCGGCGGTGGCGTGCAGGGCGAGCACGGCGCGGGCTCCCGTGTCGCGTGGCTGCGCGAGGAAGGCCAGGACGAGGCGGCTGGAGAGGGTGAAGAGGTCTTCCGAGAGCCCCATGAGGTCACGGCCTCCGTAGCGGTCGAACTCCGGCTCGTAGAAGGCGGGATGCACGCCGGGCGGGAGCAGTGTCGCCACGTCCGTCGCGGGCAGGGCCGCACCGAGTTCCCCGGCAGCGGCCAGCCGCTCGGACTGGCGTGCGTGGTCCTGGGCGTCGAGGCGTCTCTCGTCCGCGCGGGGCTCGGCGGCCTCGGCGTGGTGGGCGGCGAGTCGGTCCGAGATGTCGCTCACCTGCTGGGGTGTCAGGTCGCGCATGCGGAAGCGGATGTGGGGTCCGTGCTGCCAGTAACGGAGGAAGAACCAGGGCCGGCCGGGGCGGGCGCGGATCACGGGGCCCACGACCTCGCGCAGCACACGGTCGTGGGCCCCGGTCGCGCTGGTGGCGAGGTGAAGGTGCCAGGCCGTCCAGGAGCGGGCGGGGGAGTCCGTCATGTGGTGATCACAGCCTCAGGTCCAGAAGTGGTTCGAGGTAACGCCCCGTGCCTGTGACGACAGCGAGCAGGATCGTCTCGCTGGGAGCGAGCCCGAGCAGCGGCACGGTCGGGGCGTCTTTGAAGGCGCGGGTGGGGCGGGCGTAGTGACGGTGCGCGGCGGCGGACAGGCCCAGGCCCTGAACGGTCCAGCCGGCGGCGTACTGCGCGAGCGTCCAGGCGCCGGGGCCGTACTCGGCGACCAGGGATGCCACGTCAGCGGTGACGAACCACAGGGCGGTGGCGTGCCGGACGTCGCAGCCGTTGCCGGTGGTGAGGGGGTAGCCGTAATGCGGTTCCAGGTCGGCCGGCGAGGCGGCCGCCCCGGGCACACGCGTGATCCCGTCACGGCTGACCCGGTAGGTACCGACGGAGTATCCGTCGACGTCCTGGATGACGGCCGTGAGCCGGAGGCGGCTCGCGACCGCTGCCAGCGCGGCACCGGGCGGTTCCACGGTGCCGAAGGCGGCACCGTCCGTGAGGGCGGTGGCCGGTGCCGGGTGGCGACGGCCGTTCATCCCGGAGAGACCGCGTGGCATCCGCCCCGAGGTGCGGCGCCACAGAACGTCCGCCCAGTCGGTCGGCGGCGCGTCGGGCAGGTCGGGGAGGGAGGGGGGCAGGGGCTCGTACCGGCCGTCACCGTTCTGGGTGCGGTTCACGGCGGTGATCTCGGCCAGTTCGGCGTCATCTGGTACGGCCTCGTCGGCGGGGGCCCGCTCGGCGGCCGGTGCCGGGATGCCGCCCAGTGACACGGTGAGCGGGAGCGTCCACTCATGGGTGGGACGCAGGCCGAGGGCCTCCAGCACGGCCGTGTCCCTGGACCCGGGCAGCCGCAGCGCGGCGCTCTCACGCAGCCCGAAGAGGTCCAGAGCCAGGACGAGGGAACGAAGGTTGATGCCGAGTTCCGCTTCGGTGAGCGAGCCGCGCAGGGGCCGGTAGTAGGCCGGCAGGTGGGTGTAGCGGCCGACGAGGTGGATGAGTGTCGCTTCACTGGGCGGCGCTTCACGGGATGTCGCTTCACGCGGTGGCCCGGAGCCGTCGGTCAGGGGGAGCAGCGCGACCCGGTAGGGGTCGTGGCAGAAGCTCCGTCCGTCGGGCTCGGTGAGGAAGGTGTGCACGGGGAACTTGCTGCGCACGGAGGGGTGGGCGCGGTGGTCGTTGTAGGGGTTGCACGTCTCGCGCCGGAGCAGGCCGAAGGCGGTCTGCAGGGCCAGGCCGAGCGGATCGCCGTGCGGCCGCGCGGAGCCGGACCGCGCGATGCGCCCGGCTGGGTAGGGGAGTTCGGCCAGCAGGTCGTGGGCACCGCGCGGCAGCGGCTTTTCCCGTTGGGGGTGGGCCCCCGGAGGGAGCTGTCCGCTGGTGTCGGGGGCGTCGGGGTCCAGCCGGATGGGGGCGTCCACGACTCCCTTGCCCGCTCCCTGGCGGTGCGCGAAGCGCAGGACGAGGCGGTGTGCCGGATCGGGTCGGCTGCCCGTGTGTGATGGGGTCATGGGAAGGGGTGGGGGTCGTAGGGAGCCTCACCGGGTACGTCGGCGAGCCGGGCGATGCCGGTGAACCGCTGCTGGGCGTGGCCGAATGTGAGAGGGACGATGCCGGGCACCACGGCCTTGGCCGCGGCGAGACCGATGTCGCGGTGTTCCCGCGTCGTCTGGTCGACGAGGGCGACGAGAGGCATCCCGGCGTGCGCGAACAGCTCGGCGACGTGCCGGAGGGCGCCCCGTACGTCACCACCGGCGCGGGCGGCGAAGCGGGCCGGGGCGTCGGGGAACAGTTCGTCCACGGGCCGGGTGGGCCCGCCCAGCACGCTCGTGATGCGGGGGAGCCGCTCGGGCAGGGCGTAGAGGGCCATGTGGTCCTCCAGTTCGTCGACCCGGTAGGGGTCGTCGAGGAGGGTCTCGGCGTGGGCTCGGTCGAACCTCGGCGGTTCCCTGACGATCTGGGCCAGTTCCCACAGGGCGGCGCGCACGGCCGCGTGCGGACCGATACCGGAACCCGCCGCGGACCAGCTGGCGGGAAAGCCGCCCGTGCGGTTGATCGCCACGGCCCACACGGCGGGCAGGGCGATGTCGTACGGGCCGTCACCCGTGAGGGAGAGCAGGTGGGTGTCGAAACCCCGTGCGTGAATGCTGTCCAGAAGGTGGACGGTGACCGGATCGCGGAGAGAGGCCGGGTCCAGGGCGGGCAGGGGCCGTGCGCGGAAGAACGCCCGCAGGAACGCGTCCCGTTCGGCGAGTTCGAACAGGGAGTGCAGCGCGGCCTCTTCGAGGTTGGCGCCCAGGGCGCAACCGCTCGAGGACTCGGGCTGGAACTGCTGGCGGCGGTCCGCGTGCGCATCGTGCCGGAGGCTGTGTCGGCGTCGGCGGTATTGATATCCGTACTGGTAGAAGCCGACCTCGGCGGGAACCAGGAGCGGCGAGCCGTCGTGCAGCGCGTGTGCCCAGACCCAGTCGCGGGGGGTGTCCGGCCCGCCGGGCAGCACCCGCGACATCGGATGGGCGAGTTGCTCCGGGGTGTAGCCGCCGAGGGTGGCGGGGTCCAGGACGAGTCCGGGGGCCCTTGTCCTCAGTTCGTCGGTGCTGACCTCGGTGAGGATGGCGGCCTCGTGCGGGAAGCCGGAGAGGCGCTCGTAGACCTCCAGCAGCGCGATCGGCTCGGCCTCGGCGAAGGTCCTGGCCCGCCCGTACCCCCAGGCCTTGGCATCGGGGTTGATCGCACTGCTCATGGCGAACGGGGCGTTGATGTCCCTCAGCGTGCCGAGGACGGGGCCGTAGGCGGGGTCGACGACGCGGTCGCGCAGGTGGGTGCCCACGGTCAGATGCGCCGAGGCCGCGGTGCGGGTGGCGTTCCGAGGGGCGGCCGGGCGGCTCGCGGGCCGCCAGTCGGCCGGGGGACACGCCGGGTCGACGGGGTCGACAGCCGGCCGGCACACGGGACAGTTGCTGCTGCGCAACACGCGGTGACGGGCGGAGGCGACGGCGCCGCCGCATCGGTAGAGCTCGCCAGGGGCGAGCGGGGCCGCGCGCAGCAGCACGGTGGCGGCCTCCACGAAGGTGGACAGCAACGGGCTTTCCGCTCCGACCCCGTGCTGTGGCTGTTCGGGCGCCTCGAGCAAGGGGTGGTCGGCGATGATGCGCGTGCGGGCCTCGGCGCAGCCGGCGCAGCCGGACGTCGTGCCCGGCACCCACAGGGGCCCCAGCACGACGTGCCGGTCGTGGAGCCGGACGGACAGGTGTGGGCGGCCCGCCAGCGAAGCCGCACGCCAGGCGGCACGCTCACGCCCGAAGTCCCATCCTCGGGTGACGGTGACGGTGGGAGGCTCCGGTGTGTCGGCGATGCCGTCGACGACGAAGCCGGTGCCGGGCAGCGACGCGTCGAGCTCAGCCATGGCCGGCCTCCACCAGGACGACGCTGCCGTGCCAGAGCGGGAGGGCGCCCAGGAGCGGGTCCGGGGCGGCACGCCGGGCGGTCGGGCCGTACCGGGCGAGCTGCCGGCGCAGCGTGTCGAGGGTGGACCGGTCCGCGGTGCTCAGCGCCGCGGTGCCGAGGGTGGCGGGCACCCCGGCCTGGACATGGGTGAGGGCCTCGGCGAGCGCGTGCGTGAGGGCGGTGTCGGTGTCGGGCCCCCACGCGGCCGACAGCGGCCTGCCGTCGGGGTGGCGAAGGCGGACGAGCCGCCAGTCCACTCCGGCAAGAGCGGCCGACTCCGCCTCGAACGGCGTCAGTTCGTAGGCGGCAAGCGTGCGCCAGAGCGAGGCGGGCCGCTCGGGCAGCCTGCCGGGATCCAGGATCTCCTCCGTCGTGGTGGCTCGTTCGGCCAGCAGTCGCAACGCCCCGTCGAGCAGGGCGCGCGTCTCGTCGATGCCCGCCGCGGCGACGCCCCTCGGCTCCGTGGCCGCGACGACGGCGCGCAGCGCCTCCAGCGCGGCCTCCAGCGCGGCTTCGGCCTGGTTGTCTCCCCATCGGGTGAAGGCCGGGCGGCCGGGCAGGTCGACGGCGGTCGTCCGGGCCAGCGCGAGCGGAAGCTGCGGCAGGTCGTAGGGGGTCTCCCCGGCGAGAGGACCGAGGAAGGTCCCGGTCACGGCGGCCACCAGCTCCACCGGATCGGAGGTGTCGGCGATCGGCGCGGCCGGCAGCGAGAGGGGGGTGGCCGTGAGCCCGGGGCCCTGGAGGGCATGGGCCTGGGGAGCATGGGCCTGGCCGGCCGCCGGACCGGTGGTCAGGGCGGAGAGCAGGAGTTCGGCGGCCAGGGCCCCGGCGAGCGCGTCAGAGGCGGGACGGAGCGGAGGCTCGCCGCGCCGCTGGAGCGCCCAGTTGACGGCGCGCTGCCACAGGGCGTCCGGCATCGTCTCGGCGTCGGACACCCGCAGCACCGGCCCCACCTGACCCAGCGGGCCACCCAGGCGCACCGGTACGTAGGTCACCGTGGCGGGCAGGGCGTCCGCGGCGACCGGGTCCTCGGCACCGGCCACCGTGAAGGACACCACGGCGTCGGCGTGGCGCGCCGCCTCCTCGGCGACGCGCACCTCGTGGACCGGTACGCCCAGGCGCCGGCCGGTACGCTCCGCCACGGCGGGATCGTCCACCGCGAGAACGAGTTCGCGTACCCCCGCCCGCCACAGCCCCCGCGCAGCGGGCAGGACGGCGTCGCAGGGTCCGGCCAGCACCGTGCGGGTCGTCCGCAGCCGGGCGAAGTCCGCGTACGGATCCGTGCTGTGAACCTCCAGATGAGCCAGGATCTCGGCGAACTCGTGCCGGGTGGCCTCGTCCGGTTCGGGCACGCTCAGCCGGTCCGGCCGCAGCAGCAGTCCATGTGCGTCCAGGGCGTCGAGGAGCTTGCGCACGACCGGCCGGGCGCGTGGGCCGAGCGCCTCTACCAGGATGTCCTCGTCAGCGCCGTCCTCGAGGAGCGGCAGACACACGTCCGCGATCCGGAACAGCGCGGGAGAGCCCTGGAACACGAAGGGTGCGCCGGCGCCTGCCAGGTAGACGCCGTTGGCCAGCGGGGCGTAGTGGACGGCGGGGCGCAGCTTCAGCCGCACGGCTGCTCCAATCCTTCGAAGTCGGCCAGGTAGGTGAAAGGGCCGCCGGAGAGACGACCGATCTCGACGATCCACTCGACCGCGTGCGGCGAGTCGGTGATCCGGGGCAGCGCCTCTTCCAGGTGTCCGGGTTGCCGGCGCTCCAGCATGCGGGGCAGTACCCGGGTGAGCAGCGCGCTGTCCAGGTCCAGGTACTGGGGTTTCTGCCGTCGGCGCTCGGCGAAGTCGATGCGCCGGGTCGCCATGGAGTCGGTCTTGATGAGGAGTTCGGCCGGAAGTCCGTGGCGTGCGCGCAGCCCGGCGAGGGCAGCGAGCAGTTCGGGCCCCTCGGCGTGGCCGGCGGCCGTGTCTCGCAGCTGCCCGTCGAGGTACCAGCGCCGGCGCTGCAGGACGAGCGAGCCCACGCTGAGGCGGGGCAGTCGGACGGCCTGGGGCCGGCGAGCGGCACGGTATCCGCCGGCCAGGTCGGTGACGAGGCGGCCACCGCTGGTGAGCCAGGCGGCGAGGCGGACCGGAGCGGGGTACAGCTCGGGGAAGCCCGCGCCGAGCGTCAGCGGCAGGAGTTCACGGCCGTCGGGGCGTTCGATGCGGAGCCGGTCGCTGTCCTTGTCGTGCACGAGGCGCAGCAGGGACCAGTCCTCGGCGGTCAGGTGCTTGTCGAGGGCGGGCCGGCGGGCGTTGACGTTCAGGCGGTGCAGACCGAGTTCCTCGGCCAGCTCGACACCCGGCCGGCCGTAGTGGGCATGGAGGCGGGCCGCGAGCCGCGCGGCGGCTTGACCGCCCATGTCGGCGTCGGGGCCGAGGAAGCGGCCGTAGAGCATTCCGTGGCCGGAGTAGGCGTCGTTGAAGACGAGGCGGCGTCCCCAGGGCTGGAGGAGCACTCCGTATGCGAGGGGCACCCGACGCTGGGCGGCCGGCAGGTCGGCGGCGAGGGCGCGCAACAGCTCCGGGTGGACAGCGAGTTCGTCGTCGGACCGGCCGTCGTCGAACAGGTCGTACATCGCGTCCAGGGCGGACCGGCGGACGGCCCTCAGCCGGGCAAGCGCGGTGGTGGTGTGCTCGCCCGCCCGGAACGCGGTCTCACGCCGGTACACCTCCGCGACCAGCGGTCCGGCGGCCTCGCGGAGCGGGACGTCGGCGCCGGGACGGTGGAGGTCGGTGAAGGCGGCGGAGGCGAGCGCGCGGATCTCGTGGAGCCGGTCGAACATGCTGAGGAACTCGACCGCGGCGGCGGTGTCGGCCAGTTGGTCCCGCCAGGTCTCGGTACCGATCCGCTGCGGCGGCATCACGTAGTCCTCCTCGACGAGGACGGCGGCGGGACGGCCGGTCCGTTTGCCCAGTGCGGTGGTGTCGGCGCGCAGCGAGGCGAGCACCGCGGGACGGCGATCCGGCGCAGCGGTGGCCAGCTCCGCCAGGTCCGCAGCCAGACCGCTCAGCTCGGGGTGGTCGAGCTGGGCGGGCTGCGGGTCCCGTCCGTCCTCGGGGACGGCGGTGACGCACAGGATGCCCGTGCCGATGGCGTTGACGACGAACCGGACCGCGTCGGAGACGTTGTGGTCCAGGACGCTCGCGAGTTCCGCCGCCACCTGGGACAGCCGGCGGGGCCCCAGCTCGGTGAGGCGGAGAAGCACAGCGAGGGTTCCGGTGACCGGTGCGGACAGGCGCCGCACACCCCCCTCTTCGGCCCGGAGGAAGGTGTAGCGGGTTCCCTCCGTGTCGAGGCCGGCCGTGGGGGGCTGGTGGATCCAGCTGTCCGGGGCGGGGGCACCGGGCACCTGCAGGGCGTCGGCGATGTGCGTGAACATCACCCGGTCGAGGGCGAGGTGGGCGTGGGCGCCGAGGAAGCCGAGGGTGGCGGGGTCGGGAGCGCCGGGTTCCGGAACGGCGAGGCCGACTGCGGTGAAGCGGGAGAGCGGGCTGGTCCGGATGAGAGCACGGGTGACGTACTGCAGCAGCCCGCGCTCGGACTTGCGTTCCCGCTTGCCCGGTTCCGCCGCAGCGCGGTACCGGCGGGCGGCGCTGTCCACCTCGGGTGCGAGCAGGGCCATGGCCTGGCGCAGGTCGGGTTCGTCCAGCAGGGACCTCAGCACCGCGCGTTCGGCGCGCAGGGCTGTCGGGTGGTGCTCCGACAGGCGGGCGCGGAGCGCGGCGACCCGCTCCTGTGCCGCCAGCCAGTCGCGCACGGCCGCCGGCAGGGCACTCAGGTCGGAGGTCACGCTCGGAGTGCGGCCGTTGTGGACGTCGCGCCGCAGCGCGAGCAGGTGCCGCCGCTGTGCGCCGCCGGCCGGCCGGATCGACTCGTAGAGGGCGTCTTCCGCGGCCGGCGCCAACGCCAGCGCACCTCGCAGCGCTTCCGTCAGCTCACCGAGTATCCGGCTGGACTGCGGCTCTGCCAGGCGCTGCCGGGGCAGTGGATTGACGCGAAGGACCCAGACGGGCTCCCCGATACCGGTCATCGTCCCGCCTTCCGAGCCAAGCGGCGCCGGGCCACTGCGGTGAGGAGCAGCCCGCCGAGCGTCCAGGCGGCGAGAACGGCGGCGACCTGGGGAAGCTGCCAGGCGTGTGCCGGCTCCGCATGGGCCAGGGAGTCGGGCAGCAGGGCGGCACGCATGCCCTGCGCCATCCACGTGAGCGGGAACAGCGCGCCGATGTCTCTGAGCGGCGACGGCAGGGAGCCGAGCGGGTAGAAGACCCCGGAGACGAACTGCAGTACGACCACGGGGAACTGGACCGCCGGAATGATCAGGCGCCGGTCGCGGACCAGGCTGCCGAGCGCGACACCGATGACGGAGCAGGCCGCGACGCCGAGCAGCAGGACCCACACCGCGGTGAGCCAGGCCGTGGGCCGGGTGGGCAGGGGGAACCCGAAGACGGCGACGGCGATGGCGAGGATGACGGCGGACTGCACCAGGGCGAGCACGAGGACGAGGCAGCCCTTGGCGAGGATGTAGGAAGCCATGGGGAACGGCGTCCCGCGCAGGCGCTTGAGGGTGCCGTCGCCGGTTTCCTGGGTGAGCGCGAAGGCGAGGTTGTTGAAGGCGGAGGTGAGTACACCGGTGGCGAGCACACCGGCCACCACCACGTGGTTCAACGGCACCGTGCTGTGCGGGACGTGGCCCTTGAACAGGGTGCCGAACAGCAGCATGAGAAACACCGGCATCGCCATGTTGAAGACGATCGAGTTCCGGTTGCGGAAGAAGACGCGGATCTCGGCTCCGCCTCGGGTGAGCCCCAGACGCAACGTGCCGGGAAGGGGCGGCGCGGGGTGTGTGGTACTCATCGGGCTCCTGCCTCGGTCTTCCGCTCGATGATCCGCAAGTAGCGGTCCTCCAGGGACGGTCGGCGTATCTCCAGCCCCGGAATGTCGGGGCCGAGCCGTGCCTGGAGCTCCGCGAGGAAACGGGCGCTGTGCGCGACGGCCTCGCAGCGGCGTTCGCCGCCCTCCCGCCAGCGGACTTCGGTGGGCGCGTCGGCGCCGAGTTCCTCGGGAGACCCGTCGGCGATGATCCGGCCGTCCCGCAGGACCGCCACACGGTCGGCCAGGTACTCGACCTCGTCGAGGTAGTGGGAGGTGAGCAGCACGGACGTGCCGCGCGAGGTCAGGCCTCGCACCAGCTCCCAGCACGCACGCCGCACGTCCGGATCCAATCCGGTGGTCGGCTCGTCCAGGAAGAGCAGCTCGGGCTGTCCGAGAATCGCCAGCGCGATGTCCAGCCGGCGCCGCTGGCCCCCGGAGAGCACCGCGACTCGCCGGTGGGCGTGCTCGGTCAGTTCGGTGGCCGCGAGTGCCTCGTGCGGCGGCATCGGATCGTGGTAGTAGCGCGCGAACTGCTCGACCACCTCACCGACCCGCCAGAAGTCGTGGTCACCCGTGGCCTGGGGAACGATGCCGATACGGTTCCGCCAGCCACGAGGGGCGCCGAAGGGGTCGTGCCCGAGGACGCGGACGGTCCCGCCGTCCCGGGTGCGGTGGCCCTCCAGGACCTCCACGGTGGTGGTCTTCCCCGCCCCGTTCGGGCCGAGGAGGGCGAACACCTCGCCCGCCCGCACGGTGAAGCCGATGCCGTCCACCACCGTTCGTCCGCCGTAGGACACCACGAGGTCGCTGACCTCGATGACGGCCTCGGCTCCGGTAGCGCTGTGCATGGGGGTGTGCTCCTTCGGCTCGGGCGGGTCAGACGGTGGACGCGGGTGAGGCGCGGCGCTCCAGGCGCTGCTGCCAGGTCTCACCGAGCACCCCGTCGACGCATTCGGCGATCGCATGGCAGAGGTAGAAGCGCTGCAGGGGGGAGACGCCGAGCAGCGGAAGCTGGCGGTAGAAGAGGTTGATCACCGTGCGGTACCCGGTGAACCAGGCGGCGCCCCCGTCGACCGCGCCGGACGCGGCGACGGCCTGATGGAAGGGGCTGGGGGCCCGACCACCGTCGTCGTGCGGCCCGGCGAGTTCGGCGAGGTCGGCCGCGCCCACGTCGCCGCGGACCGCCGCCGACTCGAACAACCCCGCGCAGTGGGCGACGGCACCGCGCCAAGCGGAAGCCGTCGCGTTTTCTCCGCCCTCCAGCGCGAGGCGCACGACTGCCTCGAGCCGCGAACGATCGCCCTCGAGCCGGTGCGCGAAAGCGGCACGGGGCGACTGCGGACGGGCCGATCGCGAAGGCGCCGACTGCGCGGTGGAGTTGAAGAACGCCTCGGCATGGGAGCGGAACGAGAAGGCGCCGTAGGCGGCTCCGTAGGGATGCGCCTCCGCCACGGCCATGAACGCCTCGGCGGCACGCTCCAGCGCCTCCTGCGGCGCGTCGGCCAGCGAGGCGACGGTGCGGCACACCGGACCCAGCAGCCGGGCCAGCGCGTACTCCCGAAGCTCGCCGAGGACACCGGGCCAGGGCGCCGTCCGTTCGCCGTCGGTCAACGGCCAGGCCGTGCCGTGTTCGCGCAGCGGGAGGTAAGGCGGCGCGACGCGCTCCATGCGGCCCAGCGCCCGCGCCTGGTCGAGGTAGGCACGCTTGGTGAGGGCGCGTTCGGCATCCGCCGGCCCCGCGTCCCAGCCGTCGGCGATCCGCTGCCACGGCAGCGGACCACGCCGTCCCCGATAGGCCGTCAGTTCCACGTGCGGGCCGTGCAGCCAGCCCTGCTGGAGACGGACGTGCACGGCTCCGTGCCGCTGAGTGAGCTCGTCCACGAGCGGCAGCACGCGATGGGCGAGCCAGCGCGGCGTGATGGGTGTCAGGGTGTGCAGGCGCAGGCCTACGTACGGCCTGTCACCGGACGGACCCGGAGCGGTCGGTACGGACATGCGGACATGCTGTCCGCACCGTGACGGGCTGAGCAGCGGTTGGCGGCCGATCCCTCACCGATGTCACGGAGCGGATGACAATTGTCATGCCGGTCCGCGCCCCACCCTGGTTGGCGGCTCAGGCGGGACGGCGCAGGGCGGAGACGAGGGCCGCGGCCCACAGCAGAGCGGCGCAGCCCAGCCCGGGCAGCCACATCCACAGGCCTGCGGGGGCACCCCGCAGGCCTGTGAGGACGACGACGGCCGTGGCCAGCCCGACCAGCATCATTCCCGCACTCAGCAGCCGCAAGGAGGGAGCGGCCCAGTTCCGGGCCAGGGGCAGGAAGTGCGCACCGACCACCAACGCCGGCCAGGCGTAGGTGAGATGAGGCTGGTGCAGGCGGGTGTTGAGCAGTCCGCAGCCGACACCGATGAGCACCGCCTGCAGCAGGACGAGCCTGGTGAAGCTGATGCGCGGCTCGGGGCGGGGCGAGGGGCGCACCGCCGCCGCACCGCCGGCGCCTTTGCCACGCCGGGAGAGCAGGGCCAGCGCCAGCACCACGGCGGCCACCACTGCGGTCGCCCATCGCACCGTGCCGGCGGCCGCCCCGGAAACCCCGGCCATTCCGACGGCAGCCCACACGAGCCCGAAGACGGCTCCGATCAGGGGTGCCGGGGACGCCGCCTTGCCGGGGCGTGCGGGGCGGGAAGCGGCCGTGGCCATGGGTCCTCCTTCAGTGCCGGGGTACGCCCGACCCTAAGCACGACGGCACCACGAGCGCCTCAACAAATGATGCTTGTCATGCCGGACGTTAACTATGTCAGCATCTCGGCCCCGGACCGCCCCAGGCGCTTCCCGCTGCCCGCATCCTGTGCTGGCCGGCTGCAAACGGCCGCCGCGGCCCCCGGGTCGATCCCCCACCGCCGCGTCTTCCACAAGAAAAGGGGACCACTGTGTCCAACGCCACCACCACCGAGTTCGACGAGCTGTTCGCCTCCTTCGACATCGAGGACCTGGGTGTCCTGGACGTCAACGAGGGTGTCGCGCTGCCGGAGATGGGCGCGAGCGACGGCAACTGGGCCTGCTGCTCGTCGTCCTCCTCGTCCTCGTCCTCCTGCTGCTGACGCAGCGCGAGCGGACGGGGCCGACCCGGGCTCGGTACTGACGGCGACGGGACCCGCTCAGCGGGTCCCGTCGCCTCACCCCGGTGATCCCCATCCGTCCGCCGGCACACGAAGCGGAGACACATGGTGACCGAGCAGGATCCCGCGCCGCGACGGCACTACGTGGCGGAGCTGCTGACGATGCTGGACGACGGGCCGGAGAACCGCCCCGTCCTGACGTGGCGGCAGACCGTATGGACGGCTACCGCGTTCTCATCGAGGATCCGCACGCTGTCCGCAGCCCTTCGCGCGGCAGGGACAGCCGAGGGCACGGTCCTCGGCCTGCTCACTCTGCCCAACCACCCCGACAGTCTGGCTCTGCGCTACGCCGCCCATCTGCTCGGCGCGAGCGTCGTGCACCTGCGCACCGCGAACCCCGGGAGCAACGCGGCCACGCTCACGGCCGTCGACCAGGCCGAGATGGCCGGAGTGGTCGGAGTACGGCTCATCGTGCACGACCCGCTTCTGACGGACCGCGCCGCGGAACTGGCCGCCGCGACGGGACTTCGCACCCTGGGCACCGACGTGCCCGCCGCCGAGACCGACGTGCCGCATCGCGCGCCCACCAGGGGCATCCTCACCTTCACCGGTGGCACCACCGGACGGCCCAAGGGCGTGCGCCATTCCTTCTCCGGACACAACGACCTCGTCCTGAGCGACGCCGCGGAGCTGGCCGCGGAACCCGGTGGTCCGCCGCGCCTGCTCGTCACCACCCCGGTCAGTCACGCCGTCGCCGCCATGGCCGACGCGGTCCTCGTCTCCGGCGGCTTCCTGGTCCTGCACGAGGACTTCGAACCGGCGGCGATGCTCCACGCCCTCGCCGCCCACCGCATCACCCGGGCCTATCTGGCGGTTCCGCAGCTGTACCGGCTGCTCGACCACCCCGATCTGCCCGGCACCGACCTCAGCGCCCTGCGCCGGCTCATCTACAGCGGCTCCCACGCGGCCCCCGCCCGCGTCGCCCGCGCCTTCGCCGTCCTCGGGCCCGTCCTCGTGCAGTGCTACGGCTCCACCGAGACCGGCCGCGTCACCCTGCTCGATCAACTCGACCACTACGAGGACGAGTTGCGCGGGGCCGTCGGACGGCCGTTTCCGGGCGTCGAGGTCCGGCTGTCCGAGCCCGACGGCGAAATCCTGGTCCGTTCGCCCCAGTGCCTCACCGAATACCCCGGCGACCCCGAACTGACCGCCGCGACGGTCCGGCCCGACGGCTGGACCCGCACCGGCGACCTCGGATACTTCGACGAGTACGGCCTGCTGCGCCTGACCGGCCGTCGCCACCACATGATCAAAACGCGCGGAGCCCGGGTCCACCCCGCCGCGGTGGAAAGGGAACTGCTCGCCGACGGCGTCTTCACCGAGGCCGCGGTCTACTCCGCCGAAGGGCCCGACGGAGCCGAGCTGGTACACGCCGCCGTCGTCCCAGGGCGTGGCACACCCCAGGAAGGTGCCAAGGCGCAGGTGGACCGCGCCCTTGCCCGGATCGCGGCGCACCTCGGCCCCGAACACGCCCCGACCACCGTCGTCCTGTGGCGCCGGTTGCCGCTCACCGCCGTCGGCAAGCCGGATCGCCGGCGCCTCACGGTTCCGGACGGGCACCCCGACGTCTGCGCCGTCCTGACCCGCCAGCCTTGAGAGAGCGAGAACCGCCATGTCCTCACACCTGGAACACTTCGCCGGCGTCATGGCCGGGATCGGCGACAGCAAGCGGGACTTCCTCGAGCTGGGCCGGTGTGCCGGCCGATTCCCCACCGCCGACCTGGGCGCGGCGCCGGACGGTGGGCCGTCCCCCGTCTCCGTCTGGTGCAGCAACGACTACCTCGGCATGGGCGAGCACCCCGCCGTCATGGCGGCGATGCACCGGGCGATCGACGAGCACGGTGCCGGCGCCGGCGGCTCACGCAACATCGGCGGGACCAACCCCTACCACAACCGCCTGGAGCGCGAACTGGCCGACCTGCACGGCAAGGACGACGCGGTCATCTTCTCCTCCGGCTACACCGCCAACGAGGGCTCCCTCTCCGTCCTCGCCGGGCACCCGGTGAACTGCCAAGTCTTCTCGGACGAGTTGAACCACGCCTCGATCATCGACGGCCTACGGCACAGCGGCGCCACCAAGCACATCTTCCGCCACAACGACACCGCCCACCTCGCGGAGCTCCTGGCCGCCGCCGACCCCACGGCACCCAAGCTCATCGTCGTGGAGTCCGTCTACTCGATGAACGGCGACGTCGCCCCGCTCGCCGACATCGCGGACCTCGCCGATCGCCACGGCGCCACGACCTACCTGGACGAGGTGCACGCCGTCGGGATGTACGGTCCCGAAGGCGCCGGGATCGCGGCCCGTGAGGGACTCGCGGACCGGTTCACCCTCATCATGGGCACGCTGGGCAAGGGGTTCGGCACCGCCGGTGGCTATCTGGCCGGTCCGGCACCGCTGGTCGAGGCGGTCCGCGCTCTGGCCCGCTCCTTCATCTTCACCACCTCCACTCCGCCCGCGCTGGCCGCCGCCGCCCTGGCCGCCGTCCGGCACCTGCGCGGCTGCGGGACGGAACGCAAGGCGCTGGGCGAGAACGCCCGGCAACTGCACCGCGCCCTGCGCGAGGCGCGCATCCCGTTCCTTTCGGACCGGTCCCACATCATCTCCGTGCTGGTCGGAGAGGAGGCAGCCTGTCGCCGGGCCTCGGCGATGCTGCTGCACGGACACGGAATGTACGTCCAGGCCATCAACGCCCCGAGTGTGCGGCGTGGCGAGGAGATCCTGCGCGTGGCGCCCTCCGCCAAGCACACCGAGCAGGACGTGCGGGACTTCGCCGCAGCGCTGGACGGGGTGTGGGCTCAGCTCGAGCTGCCGCGCGTCGGCTGACGGGCCGACAGGTCGAGGACGAGCTGCCGCTTGAGGACCTTCCCACTGGTCCCGAGCGGCAACCGCTCCACGAACTCGACCCGGCGCGGATACTTGTAGGCGGCCAACCGCCCCTTCGCCCAGCCACGGATCGCCTCCGCGTCCCGGACCGCCCCGGGGCGCGGCACTATGACCGCGCACACCTCCTCCCCCAGGCGCGCGTCCGGCACGCCCACCACCGCGACCTGCGCCACCGCGGGGTGCCGGGCCAGTACTTCCTCGACCTCACGGGGGTAGATGTTGTAGCCGCCCCGGATCACCATCTCCTTCTTGCGGTCCACCAGGACCAGTCGCCCCGTCGCGTCGATCCGGCCCAGGTCGCCGCTGCGCAGCCAGCCGTCCACGATGGCCTTCCCGGTTTCGTCCGGCAGGCCGAGATAGCCGGCCGTGACGTTCGGGCCCCGCACCACGACCTCACCGACCTCGCCTTTCGCCACGGGTGCGATGTGCTCCTCCACCGAGGAGTCCGCGATCACGACCTCCACACCGGGGATCGGGTGCCCCACGGTTCCGGGCACGGGCGGCCGCCCGGGCAGGTTGTAGGCCACCACCGGCGACGCCTCGGTCAGCCCGTAGCCTTCGTAGACCTGGCAGCCGAAGCGCGCTGTGAACTCGTTCAGCATCGCGACGGGCAGCGCGGAGCCACCCGAGTAGACCCGGTTCAGGCTCGGCGGAACGGGTGCGCCCGCCTCGACGGCGTCCAGGAGTTCCCGGTACATCGTCGGCACACCCATGAGGTACGTGCAGCCGAGCTCCGTCATCTCGCGCAGTGCCGTCGTGGCGGCGAAGCGTTCCGCGAGCACCAGCGTGGCGGTGGCGCGGATGCACACGGCCATGCCGCAGACCTGGCCGAAGATGTGGGAGAGCGGCAGGCAGCCGTAGAGCACGTCGTCCGGCGTGACCGCGAAGGGCGTACGGACCGTGGTCTCGATGTTGCCGCGCAGGTTGGCGTGGGTGAGCATGACGCCCTTCGGACGTCCCGTGGTGCCCGAGGTGTAGAGGATGACGGCGAGGTCGTCGCCGGCGCGCTCCTCGGGGGCGGAGGCGTCGCCCGGACCGTCGAGGTGCTCGGGCGTGATCACCTCGGGGGCGTCGGACCCGAGACGGTCGCGCAGCTCCGGCGCGCAGATCACCGCGGTCGCCCCGCTGTCCCGCACCAGGTACGCGATCTCGTCCTTGCTGAGCAGCAGATGCACGGGGACCACGGTGCCGCCGATCGCCAGAACCGCGAAGTACGCCACCGGGAAGGCCGTCGTGTTGGGGAGGAGCACAGCCACTCGGTCACCCGGCCCGAGGCCCCGTCGACGCAGCGCGGCGGCGGCGCAACGGACCGAGTGCCACAGTACGCGGTAGCTGGTGCGATGCCCTTGGTGGATGACGGCGGGATGGTCAGGACGCTCCTGGGCGGCGTCCCGCAGCACGTGTACGAGAGAGGTCATCCTGCGTTCGGTCCCCGTCAGATCCAACCCGCTTCGCGGGCCATGCGTGCCGCGTCGAAGCGGTTCCGGGCATCCAGCTTCTTGATCAGCTTGGAGGAGAGGTTGCGGACGGTGCCGAGGGACAGGCTGAGCTGCTCGGCGATCTCGCCCAGCGGGGCACCTGTGGAGATCGCCCGCAGCACCTCCGTCTCACGCTGACTCAGACCACTGGGCCGTCCGGTGGGGGATCCGGTCAGCAACTCGCTCTCGATCGTCACCCGCCCGGCGGCGACGCTGCGCAGCGTGTCGATGAGCTGGGACAACGGTGTGGCTTTCGGCACGACGCTCAACACGCCCTGCGTGATCGCGGCGCGCACCACGTCACGCTGCGGCGTCGCGGTCATCAGGGCCGTCCGGCAGGAGGGCAGCACCTCTGCGATGTCGGCCGCCAGCTGCAGTCCGTTCCGCCCGGGCATCATGTGGTCCAGCAGCGCCACGGTGGGTCTGGTGCGCACGGCGGCGGGCAGTACGTCCTCGCTGTGCGTGACGGCCGCGACGACATGGAAGTCCTCAACCGCCTGCAGCGCGGAAGCCAGACAGGTCAGCACCATCTCGTGGTCGTCCGCCAGCAGCAGGCGGACAGGCGGCGCGGCGGGTCTGCGGCCGGTCACGCGGCCTCCCTCCCGGCCAGGCGCAACACGGGGTGCGGCGCGGGCAGGACCCCCCGGGCGAGGAAGCGATCGTCGTGCAACCGCGCGGTCAGCACGCCTCCCAGGGCGGCCACGCGGTCCCGCATCCCGGTCACGCCCAGGCCCATGCGCAACGGTGGCGGCGGAGCACCGTCGTTGCCGAAGCTCAGCTGGACCCGGTCGCCGGACAGCGTCGCCGTGAAGTGGAACTCCGTGGCCGCCCCGGCGTGCCGGAGCAGGTTGGTCACGGCCTCGCGGAGCAGACCGGCCAGCACGCCCTCCAGCTCCGGGAAGTGCACGGGGACGGCGATATCGATGCGGAAGAAGACGCTCGTGCCGGTGAGGGCACACACGGCCTTCTCCACCTCTTCGTCGAGGTCGGGCACGTCGACGCCGTCCGGGCTGCTCAGACTTCGTTCCGTGGAGCGCAGCAGCAGGCGGATGCGGCTGGTCATCACGTGCAGGGCGGCGGCCTCGGGACCGTGCGACCCACGCGCGAGAGCCCGATCGCCCTCCAGCGCGAGCAGGGTCAGTTCCTGGCCCACGGTGTCGTGGATGGCGCTCATCAGTGCCCGGTGGCGGGCCCGCATGGTGCGCAGAGCGACGTTGATGAGCACCGTGGAGAGGATCAGCGCCGTCATGAGCGGCAGCAACACGTCCGTACGGGCGCCGGTCCACAGGACGCTGACCGATGGCAACGCGCTGCACAACAGCACCCAGCCCGTCCTCGCCGGCCTCCGGTTGAAGATCCAGACGGCAGCGGTGGCGGGGTAGATCAGTACGCAGTCCAGGATGTGGCTGCCCGATGCCGCCTGCACCGCCAGGGCCAGCAGTGTCAGGAACGCTGCGGAGGCATGTGCCCGGGCCTCTCGCGGTCCTTGGGAGAGGCCTCGGTTGTCGGCCAGGAGTACGCCCACGAACACGACGGCCAGCGCCAGCCCGAGCGCCCAGGTCTCGGGCGACGCCTCGGCGCCTATCAGGGGCAGTGGCAGCCAGACCACGTTGGAGAAGATGAGAAGTAAGGTCAGCGAGCCCAGGGGCGAGGGAGTTGATGAACGGTCCCGACGCCAATGCCACGTTCTTCTGTGCATGGCGAGCTCCCCCCGAGTTCTGTGCGCATCCGTGACGCAGGTGCGCATGCCGCGATCAGGTTAATGGCCATTTGTGATCGATCCGGAGCGCTTGGGTAGTCCTTACCGAGTAATTGTGAAGATTTTTAGTTTGACTGAGGTAGTTTCAGGCCGCAGTCAAGCCTCGGGGCGCTCGATGCGGCCGTGCGGCAGCCGAGGAGCCTCACTGCCGGGTGCGGCCCTGATGACGCCGAACCGGCCCGTCTGCCCGGTCAGTCGGTCTTCCCGGAGAGGGGGGATCCCGATGACGTCGAATGCGACGCCGGCTTGGCGTTCCGCCCCCGCCCCCCCCCCGGCCGCCGACACCGATGACAAGTCCGCCGTGACCATCCGCTGCCAGGACGGCACTTTCGTTCCGAGCTCACCCCTTCGTACTGTCCGCTGCTTCGACGAGGAAATGAGCGAGTACGAGTACTTCGCCCTGCGTCCCGGCGTGTTCGTAGGCACAGCGTCGCCGTTCCACCGGCTGACGCTCCAGCCGCCCGCACAGATGTCCGCCCTGCGCCACCGCATCCTCGCCGTGCACCGAGATCATCTCGCCCTGTGGAACAACGGGGCGTCCCTGCTGTCCCCGGCCGAGGTGATGGGAGATCTCCCCGCCTCCGTCCGCGCCTGAGCACGCACTGACGGGGGCCTGCCGACTCGATCACGGGACGGAAACCGAGACGGACAACGTCGAAGGGCCCCACCGCGAACGGTGGGGCCCTTCGACATCGTGCCCGGTGAGGCACTGGCGGAGGATACGAGATTCGAACTCGTGAGGGGTTGCCCCCAACACGCTTTCCAACTGTGTTGGTGGGCCGGTGGGGTGTGTGCAGGGGTGTTCACCTGCGTTCATGGGCGGCTGGCCACCGGGCTGGGATCCGCTCCAGGTCTCGGTTGAACGGCGGTGAACCGTGCTGAATGAGACGGAAACTGAGACGGCCCGTCCAGTGGCCGCTGTCAGTGGCCTCGCCTAGTCTCCGGCCATGAGCATGATCGGTGAGTACCTGCGTGTCACGGTTGCCGAGCTTGACTCGGCGATCCGAGACCCCGACTGGGCTCTGGACTTCGTCGAAGAGGTTCGGGACGCCGAGGAAGAGACGGAGCCTGCGCCGGCCAAGGCGCGTCACTTCAGCACGTACAAGACCTGGGACATGCTCAGCTTCTTGCTGGCGCGCGCCGAGTTCCCCGTGAACGTGATCAACGGTGAGGAACCGTTCGCCGAGGATGAGGACTGGGGTTACGGGCCCCCGAGGTACCTGCGACCTGAGCGGGTCCAGCTCGCGGCGGAAGCTCTGCGGGCTATCAGCTATGCCGAGCTGATCAGTGGCGTGGATCCTGCTGAGCTGAGCAGCGCCGAGGTGTATCCCCTCGGGTGGAGTGAGCCTGGCGCGCTGGAGTGGGGGCGTCCCTGGTACGACGGCCTCACACAGTTCTTCGAAGCTGCTGCCAGGGCGGACGACGCGATGCTCGTCTGGCTGGACTGACGGGCCACGACAGCGGTGAGACCTCAGCTTGGGAAGCTTGGGTCATCTGGACGCTGGGCCCCTGCTGACCTGCGGCTCGACAGCGTCCATGCTCAATGGCGTTGGGCCATATGCCCCGGTGTTCCCCGTGGTTTGCCGCTCTATCTGGCACGAGTCTGGCACGAAGAGGGGCGCCGTCGTCCCCGCGACATCGACTCCCCCTCCGCCCTGAATGCGACCGAGGAGCCGCCATGGTTCCCTGCTCGGTCTGGTGCGGGTGGATGCGGTGCTTGGCCTGACGGTTGCGCCCACGAGGTTCCGATGCTCGAAGGGAACCTACGGCTCACCGTGGACCGGTCGGGAGATCACGATCGAGGGGGGAACCGTGAAACGACTCCTCTCGGCCCTCTCCCCTCATTAGGATACGTCTGTGGCAGATCTCAGCGGGGGCACTCGCGCCCTGTCAAGCGCTTACAAGGGCGCCAAGTTCGGCAAAAGGTTACTTACGCAGCGGCAATGGTTCAACTACCTATTCGGGCGGTCTGTTCTTATGGCATTCCTAATGGGATGCCGTGACGTAGAACCTCAGCAGGTAAGGGAAGCCGCCACGAGAATGTGCGCGGTCTTGAATGAAACCCCGATCCCTATGGAACCACAAGGGTTCTTCTCGCGGATCGGGCAATTCTTCCGTAGGTGGATTGGGCAGGGTGTCAGGTATCCCGAGTTTCGCGGCCCTCGGAGGGATACCTTCCAGGAGCGCTTGCGTCTATGGGCAATGGCTGCCGCGAAAAGCGAGAGGGGGGAAGAGGCGCTTAATTATGCCCGATTTCCGGATGGGGAAAATCGCCCTAAGGTGTTCGCGAGATACTTACAGCTCGCCACCGCCCACATCTTGAGGGACCCCCTGGGCCCTCGGACAGAGGCTCAAAATCATGTGCGCGATGAGATGTACCATCATATCGAAATTGGCCTCACCGAGGAGCAGATTCAGGGGAGACTTCATACCAGGAATGCTGCCTTAAGAAGTGTTGCTGCTGGCGCTGCTGGTGCCGCTCTCAGCGGTATCGGGTTTCACAATGACTGGTATGAGACTCTGAGCTTTGCTGCTGTGGGGGTAGGGGCTTCAGCCACCCTCGACTACGCCATGGCGGGGAGCTTGCGGGTCACTCAGAAGATGATTGCTGCTCGCAGAAAAGCCCTGAACTGGTTGCTCTTTCTGATGAAGTCGTTGCATCAGTGGCGCGGAGAAGAACTGCCTCGATGGGAAGTGGAGGAGGGATGGAGGGAATATCTGCCGCGAGTCCTTGATTTTCTGGTATCGGAAAGTAATGATGAATTGAAGGGGTTTCTACTCGAATTGGATACCGTGGGCCGTGTACAGAGGCTCATCGAAACGGCAGAGAGATCCACTGATGAAGATCTCAGCAGACTGTTAACCGAGGTTGAAACTGCACTAGAATATAATGATCTCCATGATTTCCCAGACGCCATCAGGAATCTCCTCTATCTGATGCAAGACGTTTCACCGAAAAGTGGTGGATATTCGCGACCGGAGATAGCTCCGGGTGAACGCCCCCCCCAGCTCCCTCGAATTCCCAATGAGCTTGAATAGCGGCCTCAACGGGATGTCCACGTGAAGAGGTCGGTGGAGCGGCTTTGGGGTGGCGCTGCTTTGGCGCGAGTGATCATGGCCCCGTAAGCTTCCGGCGCGTCGGGCAGTCTGTGGACCTGCCCGGTAAAGCACGACGTTGGGGCCATGATCTGCGAGGCTCGCGCCAAAGTGGCTCCGTAAAGCCGTGGAGCCGACCGCCCCAGCCACGACGTACCTCTCCTACGGCAAGCGGCTGATTGTCGTGCGCGCGGCACGGGCGTCGGCCGGGCTGGAGCGGGGCGGAGACAGGAGCGCAGGCCCGGCCGGGGGCCGGGCCGCGCGCGGTGAGCGGAGCGAGCCGCCTTGAACCGGTAGAGAAAGTTGTAACTCAGTCTGTGGCGTGGGGCGTGAAGTCGTATGCGCAGGCAGGGAGATCGGCCCCTTGGCGGTGGAACAGCGGTAGGAAGACTACTGGCCGGATGGTCCAGGTGATGCGGGTGCTGGCGCGGGTCAGAGAGACCGTGCAGGGTTCCATGCGCAAGAGGGCTCGTCGCGTGTCGATGCGGCCGTCGTAGAGCCAGGCCCAAGCCTCGTCAGAGGCGTCCGGGTCGAGTGCCGGTGAGATGGTGCGCAGAGCGACCGCTACCCATCTGTCGGCCTGTGGTGCCGAGTAGGCGTCGAAGGATCCCCGGAGTGCCGGCCACCCTGCATCGTCGTTGACGTCTTGCGTCCAGCACTCGCACCAGAAGCCCCGCTGGGGCTTGTCCATCAGCACGGGTGTCCTCCCGGCTGGGTGTCCGTGAAGAGTTCGGCGGTGACGGTGTAGCCGCTGTGGCTGCCGTGGACGACGACCCGGTGAGCGATGACGCTGACCATGCCCAAGCCGCGGCCGTGTACCGCATCCATGCTCGGCTGTTCGACCTTCGGGGCCGTGCCCGTCCCTCCCTCATCGGTGACCGACAGGGCGACCACCTTGGGGGAGACCGCCAGGGCCAGATGGAAGCTGCCTGCCCCACCGCTCGCCGTGTGAAGGATCGCGTTCGCACTCAGCTCGCTCACGATCAGTTCGGCGTCGTCGGCTAGAGGGGATCCGTGCAGGATGTCCCGCGTCCAGCGGCGGGCCCGGCTCACCTCTTCCGGAAAACCTGGGCAACTGAGCCCCCAGACCCGGGCTGTACTCGTATACTCGTGCATACAAGTTCCTTTATGCAGGTAGGCCGCCATGTGCAGCGGGTTCGGGTTAGACGAGTTTCACGCCGTCGTGGGCGCGGATGGCCGGCGGGGACGTCGCGTCGAGTGCGTCCAGGACGCGGATCGCGTACGCCTCGTCGGCAAGCTCGGAGACCTCTTCACGGGTGGCCCAGCGCAGAGCACGGGTCTCGTCCCCGGTGGTAGGCGTGCCGTCGGCTGCCTGGCATCGGAAGACCAGGGAGACGATCAGGCCCGTCATGTTCTTGTAGACGCCGGTCAGGATCGCGGGAAGCGCGATCTTGATTCCGGTCTCTTCGAGGACTTCGCGTTGCAGGGCCTCGGGGACGGTTTCCTCTCGTTCGAGGATGCCGCCCGGGGGTTCCCAGTGGCCGTTGTCACGGCGCTGGATCAAGAGGGCACGGCCTTGGTCGTCGACGACGACCCCGGCGACGCTCACGGAGTGCGGGCGTTCTGTGCTCACGTACCTCGGCCCTCTCGGATAGCTAGGCTCTCCACCGTAGCAACAACGCTCGCCCACTCGTCTAGATACCTAAAGGAGTACACGCGTGAGCCCTTCTCTTCCTTCGGGCATCCTCGGTGATGTCGACCCCACGAGCGATCGTGCGGTCTTCCGGCAGATCGCCGACCAGCTGCGTGAGGCGATCGACCGTGGGCGATTCCGTGAGGGCGAAAAGCTGCCCTCGGAGGCGGAGCTTGTCGAGCACTACGGGGTTTCCCGTATGACGGTTCGAAACTCCTTCTCCATCCTTCAGGGTGAGGGCCTGGTTCACGCCGAGCACGGCAAGGGAGTGTTCGTGCGACCACGGCCGCCTGTGCGGCGGCTCGCCTCCGACCGCTTCGCCCGTCGCCATCGCGAGCAGGGCAAGTCTGCCTTCATCGTCGAGGCCGACGCGGCCGGCGGGCACCCTCAGGTCGACAGCCTGGAGGTCAAGGAAGAGAAGGCCAGCCCTGACATCTCCACTCGGCTCGGGTCCGTGCGCCGGGTGCTGGCTCGTCGGCGGCGGTACCTGCTCGACGGTCGGCCGGTCGAGTTCGCGACCTCCTACCTCCCGCTCGACATCGCACGCGGTACGCAGATCGCCGAACCCAACCCCGGCCCCGGCGGCATCTACGCCCGCCTCGAGGAACTGGGTCACCGCCTCGACCACTTCGAAGAGGAGATCCGCGCCCGGATGCCCTCGCCTGACGAGGTCAAGACGCTCCGGCTGGCTTCCGGCGTGCCGGTCATTCACCTGATCCGGACTGCTTTCGACGCCGAGGGGCGGCCCGTGGAGGTCTGCGACACGGTCATGGCGGCCGATGCGTACGTGCTGTCGTATCAGCTCCCGGCGACCTGATCGCATGGTAAGAGGTGGTGCGCGGGGGCGCTTCTCCGAACTCGTACACCTCCACAGGCATACTCGTATAGACGAGTGGGCAAGTGGTGTGGCAAGGTGGTCGTCGTTCCCGGAGGTCGGGTTCGAAGGCTGCATCTTGTATAGACGAGTAGACGGGAAAGAATCTTGCGCACCATCCGTGTGGAGACCTCGGCCGCAACGATCCTGCTGACCGAGGCGCCCGAGCCCAAGGTCCGTGACCGGCAGACGGGCGAGATCGCCAAGGACGCCGTGAGCGGTGAAGCCCTGATGACGATGGGCGTTGTCTACCTGGAGGACGGCGAGTCGTCGCTGATCAAGGTCACCGTTCCTGAGAGTGGAGTGGCCGAGGGGCTGACGCTAGGTGCTCCGGTCTCGCTGCCGGGGCTGGTGGCCCGTCCGTGGGAAAGCGTGTTCAACGGGCAGCAGCGGCACGGCATCGCGTTCCGCGCCGCCGCTGTGACTCCGGCCGCGTTCCCGGCCGCCTCCGGGGCCGCTGCCTGATGTCCGATCTGACGACGTTCCTGGAGGTGGGTGGTCCTGTCGCCGCGCTCGGCGGCGGGGCCGCCTACGCCCGGGCCAAGTATCCCGGGGTGTACTGGTCCACGGTCGGCCTCCCGATATCCACGGCCCGGCTGCTCAGTTCGTACGGCTCGGTCATGGAGGCCTGCGGCCTCACGGTGGCTCCCTCTCGGCTGCGCATGCTGGCGGTCAAGGCCACGACTCGCCGTGAGGTCCGGCCCGTACCGCCGCGTCGGGGCATCATCCGGCCCACCTCGACCGGGCTTCGGCTTCGGCTGCGGCTCGCTCCGGGGCAGGAACCGGCCGACGTCGCCGCCTCGGCGGAACGGCTGCGGCATGCCTGGGGCGTTCACGCCGTGTACGTCTCGACGGTCAAGCCCGGTGTGGTCGAACTGCGGCTGGTCGGCTTCGACGTGCTGCGGCGGGTGCGGATGCCTCGCAAGGTGGACGTCGGGTTCCTTCAGGTGCCGGTGGCACTGCGGGAGGACGCCATGCCGTTCGTACGCGACTACCGAACCGTCCCTCACCAACTCACCCTCGGCGCGACCCTGTCGGGCAAGTCCATGTACCTCCGGCACCTGATCGCCGGACTCGCGTCTCAGCGGGTCGCCCTGGTCGGCATCGACTGCAAGCGCGGTGTGGAGCTGGCGCCCTTCGCGCCCCGCCTCTCCGCGCTGGCGACCGATCCGGAGCAGGCCGCCGAGCTGCTTCCCGTACTCGTGAAGGAAATGGAGGACCGATACGACCTGATCAAGGCCCGGCAAGGCATCGCCCCCGACACCCCGGACGAGGAGATCACCTCAGACATCTGGGGGCTGCCCGAACACGAACGCCCGATGCCGGTCGTGCTGTTCGTCGACGAGGTGGCCGAACTCTTCCTCGTCGCCACCAGAAAGGACGAGGAAAGGCGGGATGAGATGGTCACCCAACTCATCCGGCTCGCCCAACTCGGCCGGGCTGCCGGGATCTACCTGGAGGTCTGCGGGCAGCGCTTCGGTGCCGAGCTGGGTAAGGGCGCGACCATGCTGCGCGCTCAGTTGACCGGCCGGGTCTGCCACCGCGTCAACGATGAAGCCTCCGCCAAGATGGCGCTCGGCGATATCGCCCCCGAGGCGGTCTCGGCTGCCTGCGCCATCGCTCCCGAACGGCCCGGCCTGGCCGTCGCGGGCGATACCTCCGGCGGCTGGTCGCGCATCCGTACGCCGTACCTGTCCCTCGGCAGTGCCGCCGAGACCTGCCGCGAGTCCGCGCACCTGGTCCCCGACCTGCCCGGGCTAAAGCCCTTCCGGCCCGACGTGGCCGCCCGTCCGGTCGAAGGTCCGGCGCTGATCGGCGAGCCGCGCCCCGCCACTGGCTGACCTCTCCACCAACCCCGGTCGGCGTGACCGTCTCGCGCCAAGTCCCTACCCCGCCATGCCTGAATCCGGAAGGAGCCGCTTCGTGCGTGCCCAACTGGCCCGTGTTGACGCGGTGCTCATCCAGGCCGTCATCGCTGCCGCGCTGTCCTTCGCCCACCTGCACGACGTCGCCTCGGCCGCCGGGCAGGACGGATGGAAAGCGTGGGCCTACCCGATCTCGGTCGACCTGCTGCTTGTCGCTGCCTGGCGTCGGCTGCGCTCGGGGGAGGCGAAAGCGGCTGGGTGGTGCTGGTTCGTCATCGCGCTCGCAGCCTCCCTGGGCGCGAACGTGGCCACCGCCGGCCTGCTCGACCTGGGCCAGGTTCCGGCCTGGCTGCGCATCCTCGTCGCGGGCTGGCCTGCGGTTGCCTTCCTCGGAGGCACCCTTCTTGCCCACTCCGCGCCCACAACGACCGTCAACGACGTGGAGGAGCCGGGGGAGTTCAAGGACCAGGAGGACGCCCTCGAACCCGAACCGCCCACGCAACCAGCCATCGAGCCATCGCCCGAACGCCCTGCCGTCCCTGTCCCTGCCGCCCTCGTCGAGCACGCCCGCAAGGTCGCTGCCGAACACCACACCCGTACCGGTGCCCCGATCGACGCACCGACGCTCCGCGCCCGCCTCGGCGTACCCGAGCCCATGGCGGAAGCCATCGCCGCACACCTCTGATGGGAGACCAGCCCATGACAGCCAACCGCCGCTTCCGCGACATCAACCGCATCGGCCCCGTCCAGGTCGGCACCTCCTTCGACGGCCGGGGCCAGGAGAAGCACACCGCCGCCTGCACCGCCCCGCGCTGCGGCTTCTCCGCTGACTACGACAGCCGCGCCGCCGCTGAGCTCGCCGCCCGTACTCACCGCTGCCCCGTCCGCTGAAAGGACCCGTGCTCGTGACCGTCAGCCTGCCGCTCGTCGTCGTCCTCGGCTTCTTCGCCTGGGGAGCGATCAAGTTCCTCGGCGTCCGTACCTGGGTCGTCGTTCTGATCGCGCTCTTCGGCTTCTGGCTCTCGCAGACCTTCCTCGCCCCCGCCATCGAGTCCGGCACGAGTTCCGGCGTGACCGTCATAAACGGCTCACACACCTAGACGAGTAGATAAGGAGTCCCGGTCGTGTTCCTGCCCAAGTACCCCGACAGCCCGACCCCGCCGCCCGCACACACTCACATCCCGACCGACACGGCGGCGCCCCCTCGGCGCTCGCTCCCGTCGGTCTCCATCGATCAGAAGACCGTCGTCGCCCTGGTCGTCGGCGGGGTCGTCCTCACCGCGCTCTTGGCCGCCGTGGCCGTGACGGCCATCTCCGTAGCCGTCGCCGCTGTCGTCCTGCGCTCCATGCTCCGCGACCACCACCGCCGCTGAACCGCGCCGGCCTCCGGGGCGGCGGCACACGACCAAGCATCTCGCCGCCCCGGCGCCCTGCTCCTCCCGACCGAGCCGATCAGAAGGGGAATCGCCATCTTCACCCGCACCACTCCGCCCCCACTTCCGGAACTCGCGAACCTGGCCGCGCAAGGCACACTGCCCGGTATCCTCCGCCAACTCTCAGGACTCGGCGGCTGCACCCACCCGATCCGCCTCGACGGCCACCGCACCGAGTACGACGTCGACACCACGACCGGCGAGATCGGCAACGTCCTCCACCGCCTCGAATCGACCAACCTCCCGGCCGGACAGCTCCTCGTCCGCTGCAACAACCGCCGCACGACCCGCTGCGCCGCCTGCGCCGAGGTCTACCGCCGCGACACCTTCCACCTGATCACCTCCGGTCTGCGCGGCGGCAAGGGCATCCCGGAACACGTCTCCGCCCACCCTCGCGTCTTCGCCACCTTCACGGCGCCGAGCTTCGGCCCGGTCCACAACCGCCCCTCCAGCGGGCGCCCCTGCCGCTGCGGCACCCACCACGACCAGGACGACGAGGCACTCGGCACCGCGCTCGACCCGGACACCTACGACTACAAAGCCGCCGTCCTTTGGAACGCCCACGCCGGTCCACTCTGGCGGCGCTTCTCCACCTACCTGCGCCGAGAGGTCGCCAAGCGCGCCGGCCTCTCCCAGCGGCGCTTCCGCGAGCACGCCCGCGTGTCCTTCGCCAAGGTCGCCGAGTACCAGAAGCGCGGCGCAGTCCACTTCCACGCCGTCATCCGCATCGACGGCCCCAGCGGCGGCGACACTCCACCCCCGCCCTGGGCCACGGCCGAGCTGCTCACCGATGCCATCCGCACTGCGACAGCCAAGGTTCACGTGGACGGCCCGGTCATCGACGGCCGCGCTCACGCCTTCACCTTCGGCCGCCAACTCGACATACGCACCATCCGCTCAGCGGACTTCAACGGCGGCCAGGAGCTGACCGAGCGCGCCGTGGCGGCGTACATCGCCAAGTACGCCACCAAGGGCGCCGAGACCGCCACGGGAGCTCTCGACCGTCCGCTCAAGTTCGCCGCCGAACTCGCCCAGCTCGACATCAGCGACCACGCCCGCCGCCTGATCCGCACTGCCTGGTTCCTGGGCGCCCGCAAGGACCTCGAACACCTCCGCCTGCGCGCCTGGGCCCACATGCTCGGATTCCGCGGCCACTTCTCCACCAAATCCCGCCGCTACTCCACCACCCTCGGCGCCCTCCGCGACGCACGCGCCGAATGGCGCCGCGCCCAAGCCGCAGCAGCGAACGGCCCCGAGCCCGACACGACATACGTCCTCGCGCACTGGGTCTTCGCCGGTACCGGCCTCTCGGAGACCGAAGCCTGGCTGGCCGCATCCCTCGAACCCGCCCCCGGCACGGAAGGAGAACCGACCCATGGATGAGCCCCGCACCCCTGCCACCGCCCTTGAGCGCCACGATCCTGCCTTGGTCCTGCTCACCGTCGAGGAGGCGGCCCGGCGGCTCCGCATCGGCCGTACAACGTGCTTCCGGCTGGTCCTGGCCGGAGAGATCGAGTCGGTGACGGTCGGGCGACTTCGCCGCATCCCTGCTGACGCCGTACCCGCCTACGTGGCCAAGCTGCGCCACCGACCCGCCCAAGCGGCCTGAGGGGGAGCCATGGCAGAGAAGAAGCGCACACGACAGCCCAACGGCGCCTCGTCGATCTACTTCGGCAAGGACGGGAAATGGCACGGACGAGTGACGGTCGGCCTCCGTGATGACGGCAAACCGGACCGTCGTCACATCGAGCGCAAGACCAAGGCCGCCGTGACCAAGGCCGTCCGCGAGATGGAGCGGGCCCGGGACGAGAAGAAGCTCAGGAAGCCGGGCCAGGGCTGGACCGTCCAGGCCTGGCTTGAGCACTGGGTCGAGAACATCGCCAAGCCGTACGTCTCCGAGAACACGTACGACGGCTACGAGGTCGACGTACGCGTGCACCTGGTGCCCGGCCTCGGTGCTCACAAGCTCGACCGCCTGGAGCCGGAACACCTGGAGCGCTTCTACCAGCGGATGCAGGAAGCCGGAAGTTCCGCCGGCACCGCTCACCACGCTCACCGGACGATCCGGGTCGCCCTCGGTGAGGCCAAGCGACGTGGGCATGTCGCCACCAACGCCGCTGAGATCGCCAAGGCCCCGCGACTCGAAGAAGAGGACATCGAGCCGTTCACGATCGAAGAGGTTCAGAGCGTCCTGGTCGAGGCCGCCAAACTCCGCAACAGCGCGCGTTGGGTCGTCGCCCTGGCGCTCGGCCTCCGGCAAGGGGAGGCGCTCGGGCTCCACTGGGAAGACGTCGACCTGGACGCGGGATACGTGCGCATCCGCAAGAACCGTCTACGCCCCAAGTACGCCCACGGCTGCGGGGACGATCCCTGCGGGCGGAAGGCTGGCTACTGCCCTCAGAAGCAGCAGACCCGCCGGGAGCACAAGTCCACCAAGTCCCGCGCCGGGCGGCGCACCATCGGCCTGCCCGATCCGCTGATCAAGATTCTCCGGCAGCACCAGGAGACGCAGGAACGGGAACGAATCGCGGCCGGTGCCGACTGGGAGGGCAAGGGCTACGTGTTTGCCTCGCCGACCGGCGGGCCGCTGAGCCCCAATACCGACTTCCACGTCTGGAAGCGGCTTCTGCGGGACGCTGGCGTACGAGACGGCCGTCTCCATGACGCTCGCCACACCGCAGCGACCGTGCTGCTGATCCTCGGCGTCCCGGACGTCGTGATCGACTCGATCATGGGTTGGGAGCCCGGGGGAGCGGCCCGGATGCGCGCCCGGTACATGCACGTGACGGGGACCATGCTCCGCAAGGTCGCGCAGCAAGTCGGCGACGCGCTGTGGGAGCTCCCGAAAACCAACTGAGACGGAAACTGAGACGGACAACGTCGAAGGGCCCCACCGCGAACGGTGGGGCCCTTCGACATCGTGCCCGGTGAGGCACTGGCGGAGGATACGAGATTCGAACTCGTGAGGGGTTGCCCCCAACACGCTTTCCAAGCGTGCGCCCTAGGCCTCTAGGCGAATCCTCCGCTGGGAACATTACATGACCGAGAGGAGTGCTCGCGAACTCGTTCCCCGCCGCCGACATCAGGTAACCTTGGCGCAGCCCCTCACGCGGCGCTATCTGACTGAACTCCCCCAGGGCCGGAAGGCAGCAAGGGTAGGTCGGCTCTGGCGGGTGCGTGGGGGGCGTCTGCGTTCCCGGACTCTGCGCTCCCGCACGGGACGCCGGGCAGGGCCTCCCGGACCGGACTTCCCCGGCTGGATCTGCCCGCCGGGTCCGGACCGGACCCGATGTCGGTGGGCGCCTATAACCTCGTATGCGTGTCGTCTCTCGCTCTGTACCGCCGCTACCGCCCCGAGACCTTCGCCGAGGTCATCGGGCAGGAGCATGTCACCGACCCGCTGCAGCAGGCGCTGCGGAACAACCGGGTCAACCACGCGTACCTGTTCAGCGGGCCGCGCGGCTGTGGCAAGACGACCAGCGCGCGCATCCTGGCCCGGTGTCTGAACTGCGAGCAGGGGCCCACGCCCACGCCGTGCGGTGAGTGCCATTCCTGTCAGGACCTCGCCCGCAACGGCCCCGGCTCCATCGACGTCATCGAGATCGACGCCGCTTCCCACGGTGGCGTGGACGACGCCCGTGACCTGCGCGAGAAGGCCTTCTTCGGTCCGGCCCGCAGCCGGTACAAGATCTACATCATCGACGAGGCCCACATGGTCACGTCGGCCGGCTTCAACGCGCTGCTGAAGGTCGTCGAGGAGCCGCCGGAGCATCTCAAGTTCATCTTCGCGACCACCGAGCCCGAGAAGGTCATCGGGACCATCCGGTCCCGGACCCACCACTACCCCTTCCGGCTCGTCCCCCCGGGCACCCTGCGGGAGTACCTCGGCCAGGTCTGCCAGAAGGAGACCATCCCCGTCGCGGACGGCGTTCTGCCGCTCGTCGTGCGGGCGGGCGGCGGGTCCGTGCGTGACTCCATGTCGGTCATGGACCAGCTCCTCGCCGGCGCCGCGGCGGACGGTGTGACGTACGCCATGGCCACCGCCCTGCTCGGATACACCGACGGCTCCCTCCTCGACTCCGTCGTCGAGGCGTTCGCCACCGGAGACGGAGCCGCGGCCTTCGAGGTCGTCGACCGCGTGATCGAGGGCGGGAACGACCCCCGCCGCTTCGTCGCCGACCTCCTGGAGCGGCTGCGCGACCTGGTGATCCTCGCCGCCGTCCCGGATGCGGCGGAGAAGGGGCTCATCGACGCCCCCGCCGATGTGATCGAGCGCATGCAGGCCCAGGCCGGCACCTTCGGCCCCGCCGAGCTGAGCCGTGCGGCCGACCTCGTCAACGAGGGCCTGACCGAGATGCGCGGCGCCAACTCGCCCCGTCTCCAGCTCGAACTGATCTGCGCCCGCGTCCTGCTTCCCGCCGCCTACGGAGACGAGCGCTCCGTCATGGCCCGCCTCGACCGGATCGAGCGCGGAGTGAACTACTCCGCCGGTCCCGCCGACATGCCCGCCATGGGATACGCACCCGGGCCGGAGGGCCACGGGGGAGCGGCGGCCGCCGCGGCTCACCCGGGCGGCGCCGCTCCGGCCCAGATGGGTGGTGGCGCTCCGGTGCCCCAGGGCGGCGGCCCGGCCGCGGCCCGTGCGGCGGTCCGCGCGTCCGGAGCACCGGGCAACGGCGGCGGTGGTGTCGGTACAGGCGGTCATACGACGCCTGCGCCAGGGTCCGCGCCTGCGGCAGGGCCTGCCCCCGCGGCCGGCTCCGGCCCATCGGCGACGGGCCAGGAGAACCCGCCGTCGGCACCGGGCACGCCCCCGGCCCATGCTCCCGCTCCCGCCACCCAGGGCGGGCCCTCGGCCCCCGACGGGCGGGAAACCGCCCGGACCGCCGCCGAAGCCCCGGCCGCCTCCGCTCCCCCGGAGCCCGCCCGGTCGGCCCCGGCCCAGGCCGCCCCCGGCGCCTGGCCGACCGCCGCCCCCGCCGGAAGCGGCGGCCGTCGCCCCGGCGGCTGGCCCACGGCAGCCCCGGGCGCACCCGCCTCCAACACCCCACCGGCAAGCACCCCACCGGCAAGCACCCCGCCGACGAGCGCCCCCGCGCCCAGCAGCCCACCGGCGTTCCAGCCCGCGGCTCCGGCCCCGACGACCCCGGCCCCCGCCTCCGGTGGCGCTCCCATGGGCGGCGGCGGTCTCGACCCCCGCATGCTCTGGCCGAACATCCTGGAGGCGGTCAAGAACCGCCGGCGCTTCACCTGGATCCTGCTCAGCCAGAACGCCCAGGTGGCAGGCTTCGACGGCACGACCCTGCAGCTCGGCTTCGTCAACGCGGGCGCGCGGGACAACTTCCTGAGCAGCGGCAGCGAGGACGTACTGCGGCAGGCGCTGGGCGAGCAGTTCAACGTCCAGTGGAAGATCGAGGCGATCGTCGACCCGTCGGGCGGCTCCGCGCCCCCGGCGCCGGGCGGTCCCTCCGGATTCGGCGGCGGTGGCGGCTACAACACCTCCGGCGGTCCCGGCGGCGGCCACACCTCCGGCGGTGGTGGCTACACCTCCGGCGGCGGATACAACGCGGGCGGTGGTACGGCCACGGCCCAGCGCCCCGCCCCGTCCCCGTCGGCTCCCCCGGCCGCTCCCGCCCAGCAGTCGAGCGGCTTCACTTCCGCCGCGACCTCCGCCCCGGCCTCCACGCCGTCCGCCTCCGTCCCCCAGCCGTCCGCCCCGCAGCCGCGTCACGTCTCCGTCGAGGAGGACATCCCCGAGGACGACGACCCCGACCTCGACGAGTCGGCCCTCTCCGGCCAGGAGCTGATCGTCCGGGAGCTGGGGGCGACGGTCGTCGAGGAGTTCACGAACGAATAGCCCGGGGTCTGCGACGGACAGCCCGGGGTCTGCGAACGAATAGCCCGGGTCTGCGACGGACAGCCCGGCCCCGCACGCCGAGCCTCCCGCCACGACGTGCCGGCCCTCCCTTGGAGGAACCTCCAGCTCAAGATCCCCCTCCCCTTCGGAAGCCCGCACAAGGAGAAGCCGGCGTCTCCCGTTAGGCTGACCCTCGTGAAGGTCCTCGTCATCGGCAGCGGCGCCCGCGAACACGCCCTGTGCCACTCCCTGTCCCACGACCCCGACGTCACCGCGCTGCACTGCGCGCCCGGCAACGCCGGCATCGCCGAGGTCGCCGAGCTGCACCAGGTCGACGCCCTGGACGGCGCCGCCGTCACCGCGCTGGCCACCCGCCTCGGCGCCGAGCTCGTGGTCGTCGGCCCGGAGGCCCCGCTGGTCGCCGGTGTCGCCGACGCCGTGCGCGACGCTGGCATCCCGGTCTTCGGCCCGTCCGGCCGGGCCGCGCAGCTCGAAGGCTCCAAGGCCTTCGCGAAGGACGTCATGGCGGCGGCCGAGGTGCCCACGGCCCGGTCGTACGTCTGCACGACGGCGGAAGAGGTCGACACGGCCCTCGACGCCTTCGGCGCTCCGTACGTCGTGAAGGACGACGGACTCGCCGCCGGCAAGGGTGTCGTCGTCACCGACGACCTCGAAGCGGCCCGGGCCCATGCGGCGGCCTGCGAGCGCGTGGTCATCGAGGAGTACCTCGACGGCCCGGAGGTCTCCCTGTTCGCCGTGACCGACGGCGAGACGGTCGTACCGCTCCAGCCCGCCCAGGACTTCAAGCGCGCCCTGGACGGCGACGAGGGCCCCAACACCGGCGGCATGGGCGCGTACTCCCCGCTGCCGTGGGCCGACCCGAAGCTGGTCGACGAGGTGCTGCAGACCGTGCTGCAGCCGACCGTGGACGAGATGCAGCGGCGCGGCACGCCGTTCTCCGGCCTGCTCTACGCCGGTCTCGCGATCACCTCCCGGGGCGTCCGCGTGATCGAGTTCAACGCCCGGTTCGGCGACCCCGAGACCCAGGTCGTGCTGGCCCGGCTGAAGACGCCGCTCGCCGGTCTGCTGATGGCGGCCGCCACCGGCAACCTGGCCCACCTGGAGCCGTTGCGGTGGAGCGACGACGCGGCCGTGACCGTGGTCGTCGCCTCGCACAACTACCCCGGCACCCCGCGCACCGGCGACCCGATCACCGGTCTCGACGAGGTCGCCGCCCAGGACGCCCCGCACGCGTACGTGCTGCACGCCGGCACCAGGCAGGAGGGCGATGCCGTCGTCAGCGCGGGCGGCCGCGTCCTGTCCGTGACGGCCATCGGCAAGGACCTCACCGAGGCCCGCGACCGTGCCTACACGGCCGTCGGCCGCATCCGCCTCGACGGCTCCCAGCACCGCACCGACATCGCCGCGAAGGCGGCAGGCGCGTAACCAGCGCCCGCGCCCGGCAGGCGAACCACCGCCGCCGATGAACCCCACAGGCCCCGGATCCGTCTCAGGATCCGGGGCCTGTCGTATGGGGAGGCGGTGGCCGGACGAATGGGGGGGGCGGTGGCCGGACGTGCTGAGGGAAGCAGTGGCCTGAACTGTGCGAAAGACGGGCCCTGATGCTCGCTCTGCGTCATCCACCTTTCCCCAAAGCCATTCCATCGAGTGACCGATGCCGTATCCGGCTGACGGGGGACGGAGCCCCAACTAGGGTGCGGCGCAAGCGTTCCGGCACTTGGCCCACCGGCATTGCGATGTCAGTGACGGGTGCCACAGTGGGGGAGTGAGCAAGGCAAGCATCGGGTCAACGGGGAGGGGGTGAGGTCGGTCGTGACCGGAATGGGTGTGGAAGCAGGCGCGCAGGTCGCGCGGGTACGCGCACTGGCGGTGCTGCGCATCCGCAGTCGGGCCCTGGCCGTCGCCCTGCTGCCGGCCGCCGTCGCCGTGATCCTGCTCGCCGGCGCCGCCGGTGACCGCCTGGAGGGTCCCGGCTGGGACGCGGCCCGGGCGGTTCTGACACCCGTCGCGGCCCTCGTGCTGCTCGCCGCGGCCGGGATCGCCCTGGTCGTCGCCCGCGCCCGGCCCGCCACGAGCCCGACCGTCCCGGTAGCCGAGGAAGGGGCCCCCGACCTGTACCGGATGGTGCGCGACCTCGCCGACCGCCTCGACGTCCCCGCGCCCTCCGCGATAGCGCTCACCCCGGACTGCGACAGCTGGCTGGAGGACCGCACCCATCCGTCCCACTCCCCGCCGCCGGTCGAGGAGCACCAGGACATAGCGGGGGCGGGTAGGCAGGCGCACCGCCGGCAGCCCGTCGCGCCGGTCCTCGTGATCGGCTCCCCGTTCCTGTGGTGGATGCGGGTCGGTGAGCTGCGCGCGGTCCTCGCCCCGGTCATCGCCGGTACGGGCCCCTCGGCCCACCCGGACATAGCCGCCGCCCGGCGCTTCGTCCGGGGCCTGGACGCCGCGGTGGCCGTGGCGTCGGCGCCCCGCCGCGACCCGTTGTCGCGGGCGGTGCTCGCCGGGGTCGGCTGGGTAGCCCGGCTTCTGCTGCGCGGCTGCCGGATCCACGCCGCCGAGATGGAGCGGGGGGTGGCGGCCGCGGCCGCGGAGCGTGCACAGGCTGTGGATTACGGTCTGCGGATCGTCGCCCAGGAGCAGGTGGGCCTGGCCTACGCGGGCTGGGACCGGTTGCTGACCCGGGTCGCGCTGCCCGCCTGGCGGATGGGCCGCTGGCCGTCCCGGCTCGACGCCGGCGTGGTCGCTGCGCTCACGGAGCTGTCCCGGCGCGACCGCCTGGCCGAGGGCTTCGCGTCCCGGCTGGGCGAGCGGCCGGCCTGCGATCTGCTGGAGGAGCCGGGCACGGTCGACGAAGCCGCCTCCCTCCTCGCCGCCCGCCTCTTCCACGGCGGCCCCGCGGGGCCCGGGCCCGACTGGTCGCCGGTGGACTGGAGCGAATATCCGGACGAAGTCGTGGACCGCAAGTGGCGCCTGGACGCGGCCCGGCTCCACCGCGTCCTGGACGCGATGGGCGTCCGCCCCGCCACCGGCCCCACGGCCTCCGCCACCGACGCCCCGACCCTGTCCCGCGTCCTCGACCACCTCACGGACACGGGCCCTGCGGGTACGGCCGAGACCACCGGAGCCGGCAGCCCCGCGGCAGCCCCGGCAGCGGGCCCGACGGGGGACCCTGGAGCAGACCCGACCGGGCCCAGACCGGACACCGCGCCGCCCGAAGCCCCCGGCGCACCCGAGCCCGGCACCGGAATCACCACCGGCACCCAGAGCACCCCGGGCACCGACGCCACACCGGACCCCCTCGACGACGACGAGGACCTCTCCGGTACGACGGCCCCCAGTGCCACCCTCGCCGCCCGGCTCAGCGCCGAACTGGCCAGGGAAGAAGCCGCTCCCTCCCCGGCGGCCCCGACGCCCGCCTCGCCGTCGCCCACCACCGACCTCGCCGCCCTCTGGGACGACCGGGCCCTCCCCCTCTTCCCCCTCCAGCCCCCGCGCACCGCCCGGGAGCTGCTGGCCGACCACCTCACCGCGATGGTCTGCTGCGCAGCGATGGACACCGCCGGTGCGACCCCGGGCCTGGACTGGCTGGACGGCCCGACCCTCCTCGTCGACGGCGAGCGCGCGGCCGATCTGGCGCCCAAGGTCCTCACGCTCATCGAGGACGGCGACGCCACCCCCCTGCGGCTCTGGCTCTCCCAGCTCGGTATACGCCCGGAGAAGCCGGTCCGTCTCGGCTGACCGCCGGAGCGGCGGCTTCCGGTTCTGGCCAATTCGAAACGAACAGTGACGAAGTGCGCGCTTTATGTGATGTGCTTGGACCGTCCGCGTGTATGGCAAGAGCTTGCGACATACGACAGGCACATAAGCGCGAAGGCGTCGCAGGAACCGCAGCAGTCACGAGCACCGCCGACATCGCAGAGCACCGCACTGGCACACACCGCACCGGCCGCACCACACCGGCACGCGTCATCACGGGGGCCAAGGGGAGGGGAAGCAATCATGGGTTCGGAGCAGATCCGCCGATGGGAGTCGGGAGCGCTGGCGCATGCCGTGACGGACCCCTTCGGGCAGGGCCCCGTTCCGTGGCTGCGCGGCAACGTGACGTACTTCGACGACTCGGGCCAGGTCGTCCCCTGGTACGTGGACCAGGACGCCCCCCACCCGTCGAAGAAGGGAGGCCGCTCGGGCGGCCCCCGCGCGGCCGACGACGTCAACCGTCAGATCAAGGGCTTCACCTCCACCGGCGCGGTGGCGCCCGGCGAGGCCATCGACTTCCACATCACCGTCGACCCGCCGCAGCAGTTCGCCGTCGACATCTACCGCATCGGCCACTACGGCGGTGACGGCGCCGCGAAGATCACCACCAGCCCGCGGCTGTCCGGCATCGTGCAGCCCGCTCCGCTCACCGCGGACCGAACGGTCTCCTGCCACCACTGGTGGCTGTCCTGGCGGCTGCAGGTCCCCTCGTACTGGACCATCGGCGCGTACGTCGCCGTCCTCACCACCGCCGACGGCTACCGCTCCCACGTCCCCTTCACCGTCCGCCACGACCAGAGCGCCGACCTGCTGCTCGTGCTGCCCGACGTCACCTGGCAGGCGTACAACCTCTACCCGGAGGACGGACGCACGGGAGCCAGCCTCTACCACGCCTGGGACGAGAAGGGCCGGCTGCTCGGCGAGTCCGGGGCCGCCACGACGGTCTCCTTCGACCGCCCGTACGCGGGCGCGGGCCTCCCCCTCCACGTCGGCCACGCCTACGACTTCATCCGCTGGGCCGAGCGCTACGGCTACGACGTCGCCTACGCCGACGCAAGCGACCTGCACGCGGGCCGCGTCGACCCCACCCGCTACCGCGGCCTGGTCTTCCCGGGCCACGACGAGTACTGGTCGGCCGCGATGCGCACCACCGTGGAGCTGGCCCGCGACGCCGGCACCTCGCTGGTCTTCCTCTCCGCCAACTCCATGTACTGGCAGGTGGAACTGGGCCCCTCCCCGTCCGGCGTGCCCGACCGGCTGCTGACCTGCCGCAAGCGCCGGGGCCCGGGCAAGCCGGTGCTGTGGCGGGAGATCGACCGGGCGGAACAGCAGCTCCTGGGCATCCAGTACGCCGGGCCCGTCCCCGAGCCGCACCCGCTGATCGTGCGCAACGCCGGGCACTGGCTGTGGGAGGCCACCGGGGCGCACGAGGGCGACGAGATCGAGAACCTGGTGGCCGGCGAGGCCGACCGGTACTTCCCACGTACCCCGCTGCCCGAGCACGAGGAGCGCACGCTGCTCGCCCACTCCCCGTACACCGACAAGCAGGGCGCCCCGCGCCACCAGGAGACGTCCCTGTACCGCGCCCCCTCGGGCGCCTGGGTCTTCGCAGCAGGAACGTTTGCCTGGTCTCCTGCCCTGGACCGGCCCGGCCACGTCGACGGTCGTATCCAGCGCGCCACCGCCAACCTTCTGGACCGCATCTGCAAACGCGACTGACCCACTGTCCGTGATCAAGCTCGGATACGGGAGAATCGAGCCACTTGTACAGAACCACGGGGAGGAACCGTGTCCGGATTCGTCGAAAAGCCCGAGCCGAGTCAGGTTCCGGGCCTGGTGCATCTGCACACCGGCAAGGTGCGCGATCTGTACCGCAACGAGGCGGGCGACCTCGTGATGGTCGCCAGCGACCGCATCTCCGCCTACGACTGGGTGCTGCCGACCGAGATCCCCGACAAGGGCCGGATCCTCACGCTGCTGTCCCTGTGGTGGTTCGACCGGCTCTCCGACCTGGTGCCGAACCACGTCCTGAGTACGGAACTGCCCGACGGCGCCCCCGCCGACTGGGAGGGCCGCACGCTGATCTGCAAGTCGCTGCGGATGGTCCCCGTGGAGTGCGTGGCCCGCGGCTACCTCACCGGCTCGGGCCTCGTCGAGTACAACGAGACCCGCACGGTCTGCGGCCTCGCCCTGCCGGAGGGCCTGACCGACGGCAGTGAACTGCCCGCCCCGATCTTCACCCCGGCCACCAAGGCCGAGGTCGGCGAGCACGACGAGAACGTCTCCTACGAGGAGGTCGCCCGCCAGGTCGGCGCGGACACCGCGGCCCGGCTGCGCCAGGCGACCCTCGCGGTCTACTCGCGGGGCCGGGACATCGCCCGGGAGCGGGGCATCATCCTCGCGGACACGAAGTTCGAGTTCGGCTTCGAGGGCGAGGACCTGGTCCTCGCGGACGAGGTCCTCACCGCGGACTCCTCCCGCTTCTGGCCGGCCGACCAGTGGCAGCCGGGCCGCGCGCAGCCGTCGTACGACAAGCAGTTCGTCCGGGACTGGCTGACCTCGGCGGAGTCCGGCTGGGACCGCAAGAGCGAGCAGCCGCCGCCCGCCCTGCCCCACCAGGTCGTCGACGCGACCCGCGCCAAGTACGTCGAGGCGTACGAGCGCCTGACCGGCACGAGCTGGTCGTAGGACACGAAGAAGCCCCCCGGCCGGAACCGGGGGGCTTCTCGATGGAGCGAACGACGAGGTTCGAACTCGCGACCTCAACCTTGGCAAGGTTGCGCTCTACCAACTGAGCTACGTTCGCATGCGCCGTGGCGCGAGAACCACTATACCCAACCTCGCTCCCGCGCGAGCCGTACCGCCGCATGCCGGTTCTCCGCACCGAGCTTCGAGGCCGCCGACGACAGATAGTTCCGCACGGTGCCCTGCGACAGCGCGGCCCGCTCGGCGATCTCCGCGACGGGTGCCCCGTCGGCGGCGAGTTCCAGGACCTCCGCCTCCCGCGCGGTCAGCGGCGAGTCACCGGCGGCGATCGCGTCGGCGGCCAACTCCGGGTCGACGTAACGGTTCCCGGCGTGCACGGTCCGGATGAGCTCCGCGAGCCGCTGCGCGCTCACTGTCTTCGGCACGAAGCCGCGCACCCCGGCCTGCAGCGCCCGCTTCAGATGCCCGGGCCGCCCGTGGCTGGTGACGATGAGCACCTTGCAGCCGGGCAGTTCGGACCGCAGGGATGTGGCGACCTTCACACCGTCGGCCCCGGGCATCTGGAGATCCAGCACGGCGACATCGGGTTTGTGCGCCCGGGCCATCGCCATCGCCTCGGGCCCGGTGGCCGCCTCGGCGACCACGACGAGGTCGTCCTCGAGCGACAGCAGGGCGGCGAGCGCCCCTCGGATGAGGTGCTCGTCGTCGGCGAGCAGCAGCCGGACGGGCTCCACGGTCGTCATGAGGTGACCTCGCTCACAGAACGCACCGCGACGGTGGCCGGGGCAGCGCCGGAAGCGGTGGACGGCGACGGCAGCGGAATCTGCGCCGTCAGCCGGAACAGTCCCCGTCCCACAGGTCCGGCCTCCAGCGTCCCGTCGATCTTCGCCAGCCGCTCCCGCAGCCCTGCGAGCCCCGAGCCGGACGGACCGGCCCCGGACTCCACCCCCTCTTCGCTCACCCCGTCGTTCTCCACGGACAACACCACCCGTCCCTCCAGCACCCGTAGTCGCACGTCACACCGTTGCGCGTCCCCGTGCCGCAGCACATTGGTCGCGGCCTCCCGCACCACCCACCCCAGGGCGGACCGCACCGCGGCCGGCAGGCCGGCCACCGGCAGCCCGCCGAGCCGGCAGTCGATACCGGCCGCCGCCAGCACTCCTTGCGCACCGACCAGTTCCGAGCCGAGGTCCGCTTCCCGGTAGCCGCGCACGACCTCCCGCACCTCCCGCTGCGACTCCTGCGCCAGCCGCTGCACCTCGACCATCTGCGGCACGGCCTCGGCCCGCCCCCGCTGGGCGAGTTGCACGGCCAGTTCGCTCTTGAGGGCGATCACGGCGAGGTTGCGTCCCATGACGTCGTGCAGATCCCGCCCGAACCTCAGTCGCTCCTCGGCGACGGCGAGCCGGGTCCGCGTCTCGCGGGCCTCGTCGAGTTCGTAGACGGCGTTCAGCAGCCACACCGAGAAGACGGCCGTGAAGGCGATGAACATGCCGCCGAGGAGCACGACCAGCGCCGTGAAGAGCGCCGTGAGAGCGGGCGCGCCGAACGCCAGGGCCACGACCCCGGCGCCCGCCGCGAAAACGCCCGTGATGCCGAACGCGCGCCGCCGGGAGCGGACGCCGAGCGCGATGATGCCGGGGCCGAAGATCAGGATCACTCCGAAGACGCCACCGGCGGCGGAGTCGACGCCCTCGCGGTGGGGCCCGTGCTCGGCGAGTGCGAGCGCGGCGGTGGCGATCACGGCGGTGACGGCGCCCAGCGTCCACATCAGTCCGGTGGGCTGGGGCCTGCGGCCGCGCGTCCAGTCGATCGCCCGGGACACGGTCACGAAGCAGACGGTGGCGTGCAGGGCCACCACCAGCAGGGCGGCACTGCCCAGCCGCATCCCGAGCGGCGCCACGGACGTGACCCCGACGGAGAAGAACTCCATCACCGCGAAGAAGTGGAACGACCACCGCGTGTACGTCTCGACCTTCTCCGGTGTGCTCTTGTGCCGCCACCACCTGCCCGGCATGCGCATCGCCCGTCCCTCCCCCTCGTTCAGCACCGCGGCTTCGGTCAGCGCCGCGGTTCCCAGCGGAACCACCGCCGTACAGCAAACACCGCGACGAGGATCCAGGCCACGGCGGTCGCGGATGCGCCCAGTGCCTCGTACGCCGAGAGGTCCCCGGTCCAGCCGCCGCGCACCAGTGTGACGACGGGCGTCAGCGGCAGCAGCTCGCACACGGAGGCCACCCGGTCCGGCATCAGCTCCAGCGGCCAGAACATGCCGGAGCCGATCATCGAGACCAGCATCAGCGGCATGGGCGTGGCCTGGGCGCTCTCGCCGGTCCGGGTGAAACTCGCGGTGGCCGCGGCGAGGGCGGCGCACATCACGAGCCCCAACAGCAGGCCGAGGACGGCCAAATGGGGCGCCGACGGCGCGGACAGGTCCAGCAGCGCGACGCAGCCCACCGTGAGCAGCAGGCACTGCGCCAGCCCGGTGAGGGCGGCCGGCAGTGCGGAGCCCGCCAGGATCTCGACGTCCCGCAGCTCACCGGTGCGCAGCCGCTTGAGGACGAGTTCCTCACGGCGGACGACGAACACGCCGACGAGCACCGAGTAGACGGCGAACAGCAGGGAGAAGCCGATCGCGGCGGGCAGGACCAGGGTGCCCGTGTTCAGCCCGGCCCCGGCGAGATCCATCTCCGCCGCCGCCGACCGCACGCTCACCGGCATCACCAGCGGCACGAAGAGCGCGGCGACGAGCGCGCCCCGGGTGCGCCCGAGCAGGGTCAGTTCGGCGCGGGCGAGCGCGGTCATCCGGCTCAGCGGGGTCGTCGCCGCAGCCGGGCGGGGCGTCGTGTGGGTGGCGCTCATGCCGCGTACTCCCTCGTCGTCGTTCCGGTGGCCTGCTCGGCGGAGACGTTCCCGGCGATGTGGAGGAACGCCTCCTCCAGGGAGGCCGAGCGCACGTCCAGCCGGTGCAGTTCGACCCGGGCGCGCTCGGCCCACACCAGCAGTGCCGTGGCCGTGCGCTGCAGTTCACGGGTGCGGAGCCGGACGGTCCGGCCGTCGGTCTCGTGCCCGGTCACGCCGAGTTCGCCGAGCGGCGGCAGGTCGCCGACGTAGTAGCCGTCGGGCAGTTCGAAGGAGATCCGCGACGGCTCCGCGGCGGTCACCTCGGCCGGGGTGCCGGTGGTGGCGATACGGCCCTCGTGCATGATCGCGAGCCGGTCGGCGAGGTTCTCGGCCTCCTCCAGGTAGTGCGTGGTCAGCAGCACCGTCGTGCCGCCGTCGCGCAGCGCGCCCACCAACTCCCAGGTGGCCCGGCGGCCTTCGGCGTCCAGCCCGGTGGAGGGCTCGTCGAGGAAGAGGACCTCGGGATCGCCGAGCAGGGCGAGCGCCAGGTCGAGGCGGCGCCGCTGGCCGCCGGACAGCTGCTTGACCCGGGTGCCGGCCTTGGACTCCAGGCCGACCAGCGCCAGGACCTCCGCCGGCGGCCGTGCCCCGCTCACGCACCCCGCCCACATCCGAGCGGTCTCCGCGACGGTGAGCTCGGAGGGAAAGCCGCCTTCCTGCAGCATCACGCCGGTGCGGGGCCGCACGGCGGCCCGGTCGGTGCAGGGGTCGTGCCCGAGGACCCGTACCCGCCCGGCGGCCGGCCGCGCGAGTCCCTCCAGGACTTCGACGGTCGACGTCTTGCCCGCGCCGTTGGTGCCGAGCAGCGCGAAGATCTCACCGCGTCGGACGGAAAAGCTGATTCCGCGCACCGCCTCGAACCCGCCCCCGTACACACGTCGCAGGTCAGTGACCTCAATCACGTGTTCGCGTCCGTTGGTTTCCATGATTCAAGCGTCCCGGCCGTGTGGGCACGGAAGCAGTGCGCGCTGTCATCACTCGGCATGACAAATGTCAGAAAGCCGGAGCAGCGGCCGGAACACGATGAAGGCCCCGGTCCGTCAGGACCGGGGCCTTCATTTCCGAGCGGACGACGAGGCTCGAACTCGCGACCTCAACCTTGGCAAGGTTGCGCTCTACCAACTGAGCTACGTCCGCATTTGCTCCCGATCAGCTTTCACTGACCGGTGCGGGCACCAGCCTACCTGATCCACAAGCGTGGACGGTAAGGCGATGCAGAGCGGGTGACAGGAATCGCACACTGCGCCTTCCCCCTGGAAGGGGGATGTTCTACTACTGAACTACACCCGCATGTTTCCGTGAGCTGGGCCTTTCGGCCTCGCCCCTCGGCGTGCTCCAGACTCTAGCTGATCAGCCGGGGTGCTGCGCAAGTCGGCTGCCGCGAGGGGCGGGTGACCGGGCACCGGTCCGGGCCCGACGGGCCGTCACTGCGCGGCGGTGAACGCCTCGTAGACCTTCTTGGGGATGCGCCCGCGCGCGGGGACCTCCATCTTGTTGGCCTGCGCCCAGGCGCGCACGGCCGACGGGTCGGGGGCGACCTCCGTCTGCCGGTACGCCTTGCCCGAGCGGGACCGCTTGCGGCCGGCCTCCACGTAGGGCGCGAGCGCCTTCCGCAGTTCTCCGGCGTTGCCTTCGCTCAGGTCGATCTCGTACGACTTGCCGTCCAGTCCGAAGGCGATCGTTTCCGCCGCTTCCGAGCCGTCGATGTCGTCAGAGAGAGTGACCACGACCTTTTGCGCCACGAATATCGGTCCCTTCATGCGGCACTGTGCCAATTTATTTGTACAGCGCCTGGCAATACATTGTGAAGCCCGACTAAATCCTTCCGCGTGTCTGAAGGCAATAGGTTTCGGGTGTCGATCCGGAATCTTTCCCGAAAATTTCGCGTGTGGGTCCGTCGATGCCGGATCGTGATGACGGTCACGTAGTTTCCTACAAGTCAACGCGCGTAGAAATTTTGTGCGGGTAGTCTGAAGGGACCTGCTCAGCACCACACACCGGGAGTGCCAGTGGCACGCGTCGTAGTCGACGTCATGCTCAAGCCGGAGATCCTCGACCCCCAGGGCCAGGCGGTGCAGCGCGCACTGCCGCGGCTGGGTTTCGACGGGATCTCGGACGTCCGCCAGGGAAAGCGTTTCGAACTGGAAGTTGACGGGCCGGTCGACGAGGCCGCCCTCGCCCGCATTCATGATCTTGCGGAGTCCTTCCTCGCGAACACCGTGATCGAGGACTTTGCGATCCGGGTCGAGGAAGTCGCGGAGGCCGCGAAGTGACCGCTCGTATCGGCGTCGTCACTTTTCCCGGCAGCCTGGACGACCGCGACACCCAGCGCGCGATCCGCGTCGCCGGCGCCGAGCCGGTCGCCCTCTGGCACAAGGACAAGGACCTCAAGCAGGTCGACGCCGTGGTGCTGTGCGGTGGTTTCTCCTACGGCGACTACCTGCGCGCCGGGGCCATCGCCCGTTTCTCGCCGGTGATGGAGCCCCTCCTTGAGCAGGCGAAGGCCGGTCTGCCGGTGCTCGGCATCTGCAACGGCTTCCAGATCCTCACCGAGGCCCATCTGCTGCCCGGCACGATGCTGCGCAACGACCACCTGCACTTCATCTGCCGTGACCAGAAGCTGCGGGTGGAGAACGCCTCGACCGCCTGGACCACCGACTACACGGCCGGCCAGGAGATCCACATCCCGCTGAAGAACAACGACGGGCAGTACGTCGCCGACGCGTACACGCTCGACCAGCTGGAGGCCGAGGGCCGCGTCGCCTTCCGGTACCTGGACTTCAACCCGAACGGCTCGCAGCGGGACATCGCCGGCGTCAGCAACGAGGCCGGCAACGTGGTCGGCCTCATGCCGCACCCCGAGCACGCCGTCGAGCCGCTGATCGGCACCGGCCGCACCGACGGCCTCCCGTTCTTCACCTCGATCCTCAAGAAGCTGGTCAACGCATGAGCCGGACGCCTCTGGACACGGTCGAGCACGCGGCCGCGACCCCCGACGTCGAGCTGCCCTGGGCCGAACTGGGCCTGAAGAAGGACGAGTACGAGCGGGTCGTGGAGATCCTCGGCCGCCGGCCCACGGGGGCCGAGCTCGCCATGTACTCGGTGATGTGGTCGGAGCACTGCTCGTACAAGAGCAGCAAGGTCCACCTGCGCCAGTTCGGCGAGAAGGCCCCGCAGTCCGACGCGATGCTCGTCGGCATCGGTGAGAACGCCGGTGTCGTCGACGTCGGCCAGGGCTACGCGGTCACCTTCAAGGTCGAGTCGCACAACCACCCCTCCTACGTCGAGCCCTACCAGGGCGCGGCCACCGGCGTCGGCGGCATCGTCCGCGACATCATCGCGATGGGCGCCCGCCCGGTCGCCGTGGTCGACCCCCTGCGCTTCGGCGCGGCCGACCACCCCGACACCAAGCGCGTCCTGCCGGGCGTCGTCGCCGGCATCGGCGGCTACGGCAACTGCCTGGGCCTGCCCAACATCGGCGGCGAGGTCGTCTTCGACGCCTGCTACCAGGGCAACCCGCTGGTCAACGCCGGTGCCATCGGTGTCATGCGGCACGAGGACATCCACCTCGCCAAGGCGTCCGGCGCGGGCAACAAGGTCATCCTGTACGGGGCCCGGACCGGCGGCGACGGCATCGGCGGCGCCTCGATCCTGGCCTCCGAGACCTTCGACGACGCCAAGCCCTCGAAGCGCCCGGCCGTCCAGGTCGGCGACCCCTTCCAGGAGAAGCTCCTCATCGAGTGCACCCTGGAGGCCTTCTCCGAGAAGCTGGTCGTCGGCATCCAGGACCTCGGCGCGGCGGGCCTGTCCTGCGCGACGAGCGAGCTGGCGTCCAACGGCTCCGGCGGCATGCGCGTCACCCTGGACGACGTCCCGCTGCGCGACTCCACGCTCTCGCCCGAGGAGATCCTCATGAGCGAGTCGCAGGAGCGCATGTGCGCGGTCGTCGAGCCGGAGAAGGTCGACCGCTTCCTGGAGATCTGCGACAAGTGGGACGTCATCGCCACCGTCATCGGCGAGGTGACCGACGGCGACCGCCTGGAGATCTACTGGCACGGCGGCAAGATCGTCGACGTCGACCCGCGCACGGTCGCGCACGAGGGCCCGGTCTACGAGCGCCCCTACGCCCGTCCCTCCTGGCAGGACGAGCTCCAGGCCGACGACGCGAACAAGCTGGCGCGGCCGGTGACCGCCGAGGAGCTGAAGGACCAGGTCCTGAAGCTGGTCGGCTCCCCGAACCAGGCCTCCAAGTCCTGGATCACCAGCCAGTACGACCACTTCGTGCAGGGCAACACCGTCCTCGCCCAGCCCGAGGACTCCGGCATGATCCGGATCGACGAGGAGACCGGCCTCGGCGTGGCCATCGCCACCGACGGCAACGGCCGGTACGCCAAGCTCGACCCGTACCACGGCGCACAGCTGGCGCTGGCGGAGGCGTACCGCAACGTCGCCACCACCGGCGCCAAGCCGCTCGCCGTCTCCGACTGCCTGAACTTCGGCTCGCCCGAGGACCCCGCGGTGATGTGGCAGTTCGCGGAGGCCGTGCGCGGTCTCGCCGACGGCTGCCTGCAGCTCGGCACCCCGGTGACCGGCGGCAACGTCTCCCTCTACAACCAGACGGGCGAGGCGGCCATCCACCCGACCCCGGTCGTCGCGGTCCTGGGCGTCATCGACGACGTGGCCCGCCGCACGCCGGTCGCCTTCCAGGAGGAGGGCCAGCTGCTCTACCTCCTCGGCGACACGCGTGAGGAGTTCGGCGGCTCGGCCTGGTCGCAGGTCGTGCACGACCACCTCGGCGGCCTGCCCCCGAAGGTCGACCTGGAGCGCGAGCGGCTCCTGGCCGAGATCCTGATCTCCGCCTCCCGCGACGGCATGATCGACTCGGCGCACGACCTGTCCGACGGCGGTCTGATCCAGGCGGTCGTCGAGTCGGCGCTGCTCGGGGAGAAGGGCGCCCGCCTGATCGTCCCGGACGGTCTGGACGCCTTCACCTTCCTCTTCTCCGAGTCGGCGGGCCGCGCGGTCGTGGCCGTGCCGCGCTCGGAGGAGGTCCGCTTCAACGACATGTGCGGTGCACGGGGCCTGCCGGTCACCCGCATCGGTGTCGTGGACGGTGACACGGTGGACGTCCAGGGCGAGTTCGCGCTCCCCCTGGCCGAGCTGCGCGAGGCGCACGAGAACACGATCCCGGCGCTGCTGAAGTAGGCAACCGCTCCGGAACCCCCGCCCGGTCCGCCCGGGCGGGGGCTTCACCGTGCCCGGCCCGGTGCGCGCGCTCGAGGCGGCTCCTCCTTGTCACAGGCCGCACTTAGGCTGATCCCCATGCCACCGGCCAGGAAACGACCCCGCAGCTACGACCCCGTCAAGATCCGCACGGCGGTGCTCGCACAGTTCGGGCACGTGCGGGACGCTGCCTCCGGCCTCACTCCAGAACAGCTCGCCCTGCCCACCCGGCTCGGCGACTGGACCGTAGGGGATCTGGTGGCACACGTCGGGATGAGCCTCGGGGCGGTCTCCCGGCTGACCGGTCTGCCGGAGCCGGCCAAGCAGGACGGCACGCTGCTCGACTGGCCCTCCGCGATCGCGGCCGACGCGCCCGATATCGCCGCTCACGCCCGCGAGCTGGCCGGGAGCCATCCGGATCCGGCCGCCCACCTCGCGGCCGTCGAGGAGCGGTTCACCGCCGACCTCGCCGCCCACCCCGGCACCCGGCTGCTCGCCACCAGCGCCGGCGCCCTGCCGCTGGCCGACTACCTCGTCACCCGTACCGTCGAACTCGTCGTCCACACCGACGACCTCAACGCCGCCGTCCCCGGCCTGGACATCCCCTACGACCGCCAGGCCCTGGCCGCCTGCACCCGGCTCCTGGCCGACACGCTCGCCGTGAAGGCGCCCGGCGGTTCGACGGAACTGCGGGTGCCGCCGTACGCGGTGGTGCAGTGCGTGGCGGGGCCGAGGCACACCCGGGGCACCCCGCCCAACGTCGTCGAGACGGACCCGCTGACCTGGATCCGGCTGGCGACCGGGCGGGTCGGGTGGGCGCAGGCCGTCCAGGACGCCAAGGTCAGCGCGAGCGGAGAACGGGCGGACCTGTCGGCCCACCTGCCCCTGATGACATGAGGGGAACCGATCCCCCCGGGTCGCCCGTCGAAGTGGCATGGACAGGCAGAAGCAGCGCATGACCCTGACGGCCGCCGCCATGCTCGTCCCGCTCCTGGCGGCCTGTGGCAGCGAGAAGGCGGGCAGCGGCAGCGGCTCGGCCGGTGCCGGCGAGCCGATCACCGGTGTGCGGTGGAACGTGGACAGCGTCACCGCGGACGGCAGGACGCAGAAGGCCCCGGCGGGCGCCCACGTGACCATCGACGAGGGCCGGGCCGAAGGCAGCCTCGGCTGCAACAACTTCAGCGCCGAGGCGACCGTCGACGGCGACCGCGTCCGGCTCGGCAGGGCCAGGGCCACCGAGATGGCCTGCGAGGGCACGCCCGTCGCGTTCGAGACGACCCTCGCGAAGGCCTTCTCGGACCAGGAACTGACGGCGAAGACGGACGACGACCGTCTCACCCTCACCACCGGCCAGGGCGACACCGTCCGTCTGACCAAGGCGAAGGACGCCCCGCTGGCCGGCACCGAGTGGACCCTCACGACCCCGAGCGCCGACGGCCGGGCCCACCTCACCTTCGACGACGAGAAGGGCACCGTCTCCGGCAACCTCGGCTGCAACAAGGTGAACGCCGAGGCCACGGTCCGCGACGGCCATATCACCCTCGGCCCTCCCGCCACGACCCGAATGATGTGCGAAGACTCACTCATGGACGCCGAGAAGAAGCTGCTGCGACTTTTCGACGGAAAGCTGGAGTACCGAATCGATCACCAAACTCTGACGCTGACCAGCGAAAACGGCACGAGTGTGCGAGCGGTCGCCGAGCGGTGATCCACCGGAAAGTCCGGTATCCCCAATTCGGACCAGTGGTCGACCTCGCCTACACTCGGTGGCGTGCCACGTGGTGACGGACGACTCAACCACGACCTGCTCCCCGGTGAGAAGGGCCCCCAGGACGCTTGTGGCGTCTTCGGTGTCTGGGCTCCGGGCGAAGAGGTCGCCAAGCTCACGTACTTCGGGCTCTACGCCCTCCAGCATCGAGGCCAGGAATCCGCGGGAATCGCGGTCAGCAACGGCTCACAGATCCTCGTCTTCAAGGACATGGGCCTGGTCTCGCAAGTCTTCGACGAGACCTCCCTCGGTTCGCTCCAGGGTCACATCGCGGTCGGTCACGCCCGCTACTCGACCACCGGTGCCTCCGTCTGGGAGAACGCCCAGCCGACCTTCCGCGCGACCGGACACGGATCCATCGCGCTCGGCCACAACGGCAATCTCGTCAACACCGCCCAGCTCGCCGAGATGGTCGCCGACCTGCCCAAGCAGGAAGGCGGGCGCACCCCGCGCGTCGCGGCGACCAACGACACCGACCTGCTCACCGCGCTCCTCGCGGCCCAGGTCGACGAGGACGGCAAGCCGCTGACCATCGAGGAGGCCGCACACACGGTCCTCCCGAAGGTCAAGGGCGCGTTCTCGCTCGTCTTCATGGACGAGCACACCCTGTACGCGGCCCGCGACCCGCAGGGCATCCGCCCGCTGGTCCTCGGCCGGCTGGAGCGCGGCTGGGTCGTCGCCTCCGAGTCCGCCGCCCTCGACATCTGCGGCGCGAGCTACGTCCGCGAGATCGAGCCGGGCGAGTTCGTCGCCATCGACGAGAACGGCCTGCGGACCTCCCGATTCGCGGACGCGAAGCCCAAGGGCTGTGTCTTCGAGTACGTCTATCTGGCCCGCCCGGACACCGACATCGCCGGCCGGAACGTGTACCTCTCCCGCGTGGAGATGGGCCGCAAGCTGGCGAAGGAGGCCCCGGCCGAGGCCGACCTGGTGATAGCGACGCCGGAGTCCGGCACCCCCGCCGCCATCGGCTACGCGGAGGCCTCCGGCATCCCCTTCGGCAACGGCCTGGTGAAGAACGCCTACGTCGGCCGGACGTTCATCCAGCCCTCGCAGACCATCCGCCAGCTGGGAATCCGCCTGAAGCTGAACCCGCTGAAGGAAGTCATCAAGGGCAAGCGCCTGGTCGTCGTCGACGACTCGATCGTGCGCGGCAACACCCAGCGGGCCCTGGTCCGCATGCTCCGCGAGGCGGGCGCCGCCGAGGTCCACATCCGGATCTCCTCGCCGCCGGTGAAGTGGCCCTGCTTCTTCGGCATCGACTTCGCCACCCGCGCCGAGCTCATCGCCAACGGTATGACGATCGACGAGATCGGCACCTCCCTGGGCGCCGACTCCCTGGCCTACATCTCCATCGACGGCATGATCGAGGCGACCACCATCGCCAAGCCGAACCTCTGCCGCGCCTGCTTCGACGGCGAGTACCCGATGGAGCTCCCGGACCCCGAGCTGCTCGGCAAGCAGCTGCTGGAGACGGAGCTGGCCGCCGGCCCGGCCGCCACGGCCGCCGCCGACGCGATCCGCCGCCCGTAAGACGGCCCGTACCACCTGCCGTACAACACGAAGGTTCTCATCGTCATGCCTGACACAACTGGTGCCAGCTACGCAGCCGCGGGCGTCGACATCGAAGCGGGCGACCGCGCCGTCGAACTGATGAAGGAGTGGGTGAAGAAGGCCCAGCGCCCCGAGGTCCTCGGCGGCCTGGGCGGCTTCGCCGGCCTCTTCGACGCCTCCGCCCTGAAGAACTACGAGCGGCCGCTGCTCGCCTCCGCCACGGACGGCGTCGGCACCAAGGTCGACATTGCCCGCCGGCTGGGCGTCTACGACAGCATCGGCCACGACCTGGTGGCCATGGTCATGGACGACATCGTGGTCTGCGGTGCCGAGCCGCTGTTCATGACCGACTACATCTGCGTCGGCAAGGTCCACCCCGAGCGGGTCGCCGCCATCGTCAAGGGCATCGCCGAGGGCTGTGTACTGGCCGGATGCGCCCTGGTCGGCGGCGAGACGGCCGAGCACCCGGGCCTGCTGGGCGAGGACGACTTCGACGTCGCCGGCGCCGGTACGGGCGTCGTGGAGGCCGATCGGCTGCTCGGCGCCGACCGCATCCGGACGGGTGACGCGGTGATCGCCATGGCGTCCTCCGGTCTTCACTCGAACGGGTACTCCCTCGTCCGCCACGTCCTGCTGAACCAGGCGGGCCTGGCGCTGGACGCGCACATCGAGGAGCTCGGCCGCACCCTCGGTGAGGAGCTGCTGGAGCCCACGAAGATCTACTCGCTGGACTGCCTGGCCCTGATGCGCACCACCGAGGTGCACGCTTTCAGCCACATCACCGGCGGCGGCCTCGCGGCCAACCTCGCCCGGGTCATCCCCGACGACCTGCACGCGATCGTGGACCGCTCCACCTGGACCCCCGACCCGATCTTCGACCTCGTCGGCCGCACGGGCAGCGTCGAGCGTCTGGAGCTCGAGAAGACCCTGAACATGGGCGTCGGCATGATCGCGATCGTGCCGCAGGAGTCCGTGGACGTGGCCCTGACGACCCTCGCCGACCGCGGCGTGGACGCCTGGGTGGCCGGAGAGATCACGAACCGGGGCGAGCACACGACTGGTGCCGCCCTGATCGGTGACTACGCGAGCTGAGACACGGGGTCATGGCCCTGCGGGCAGCACAGAACCCGGTCGGTGACCGGAATCACCGACCGGGTTAATGCTCTAGTGCAGGGTCAAGCGCCGCGACGATGCTGCGAGGACTGGCCGTCCTCGTCGTCGTCGTCCTCATAGAGGTCGGCGTACCGTGCGTACAGGTCGTCGTCCTGATCATCGTCCTCGATCGGCGGCGCGCCGTTAGGCGGCTGCGGATTCGAAGGCGATGCACCCAGCTCCTCGGCCAGGCGTGAGAGGTCAGTCCCACCGCTGTTGTACTTCAGCTGGCGGGCGACCTTCGTCTGCTTGGCCTTGGCCCGGCCGCGCCCCATGGCTCGACCCCCTCAACGACGGGGCTCGACGGCCCCAGAGTCTTGACACGCGTTCATGGTCCGGCACGGACTCTCCGCGGAGAGACCGGTCCGTAGGGCTTCCACGGTACCTGAGCCCGGGCCCATACGGTACGTCGCCCGCATGACGTGCCCGCGCCCAGGACCTTCGAGGCGCCCCGTCCTCGCTGGTCAACCGCGATTTTAACCACTTATCGGCGGTCGACCCGCCGGTAGAAGTGAGAGTTCTCTCTAACTGCCCACCGACGGGTACCGGCCAAACGTACGAGGCGCCCGGGATCAGCCCGCGGTCATCAGGCCCGGCGGGCCCGGGCCGCGTCGTGCATCCGCTGCTCGGCGATCCGGTCGGCCGCCGCGGCCGGCGGAATGCCGTCCTCCTTCGCACGTGCGAATATGGCCAGCGTGGTGTCGAAGATCTTCGACGCCTTCGCCTTGCACCGCTCGAAGTCGAAGCCGTGCAGCTCGTCGGCGACCTGGATGACACCGCCGGCGTTCACCACGTAGTCCGGCGCGTAGAGGATCCCGCGGTCGGCGAGGTCCTTCTCCACGCCCGGGTGGGCGAGCTGGTTGTTCGCGGCGCCGCAGACCACCTCGGCGGTCAGCACGGGCACGGTGTCGTCGTTCAGGGCACCCCCCAGCGCGCAGGGGGCGTAGATGCCGAGACCGTCCACGCGGATCAGCTCGTCGGTGTCCCTGACCGCGATCACGTCGCGGTGCCGCTCGGTGATCCGCCGCACGGCGTCCTCGCGCACGTCCGTGACGAAGACTTCGGCGCCCTCCTTCACCAGGTGCTCCACCAGGTGGTGGCCGACCTTGCCGACGCCGGCGATGCCGACCCGCTTGGCCCGCAGCGAGGGGTCGCCCCACAGGTGCTGAGCGGAGGCGCGCATGCCCTGGTAGACGCCGTAGGCGGTGAGGACGGAGGAGTCTCCGGCGCCGCCGTTCTCGGGGGAGCGGCCGGTCGTCCAGCGGCACTCGCGGGCCACGACGTCCATGTCGGCGACGTACGTACCGACGTCGCAGGCGGTGACGTACCGGCCGCCGAGCGAGGCCACGAACCGGCCGTAGGCGAGGAGCAGCTCCTCGCTCTTGATCTTCTCCGGGTCGCCGATGATCACGGCCTTGCCGCCGCCGTGGTCGAGACCGGCCATGGCGTTCTTGTACGACATCCCGCGGGCGAGGTTCAGCGCGTCGGCGACGGCCTCGGCCTCGTTCGCGTACGGGTAGAAGCGCGTACCGCCGAGCGCGGGGCCCAGGGCGGTGGAGTGGAGGGCGATGACGGCCTTGAGGCCGCTCGCCCGGTCCTGGCAGAGCACGACTTGCTCATGTCCGCCCTGGTCCGAGTGGAACAGGGTGTGCAGTACATCAGCAGGTGCGCCGGTTACGTCGGTCACTGTGGTGACTCCTGAGTAGGTGCGGCGGGTGGAGACCAGCCCTCGTGCGGGTGGCGGGGACTGTTGAGCATGAGATTAGAGCCTGGCGGGCCCGCCGACCGCACAGAGCACAGGATCACCTCCGACCGGAGTACACCCGTGCGACGATTTGCATAGATTTCCCGCGCGATCGTGAGTGGGTTCCGCAGGTTTTCGCGGCGGTGCGCGGGGGAGGGAGCAGGCGTGCCCAAGGTGACCCCGGTGATCGTCCCCTACGCGACCTACCTGCGCGTGTACGAACCGCTGGCCGCCTTCCCCGAGCCGGAGCGCAGCCAGTGGGCCCGCTACGCCCGCCGGGCCGACCGCCCCACGTACCAGGACGAACTCCGCCGTGCCCTGGCCGACTTGGCACCCGTCCCGCCGGTCCCGGTGCCGGTACACGAGAGCGAGGACGCCTTCGTGCTCGACGTCGACGGCGTCGTCTGCGTCTGCCCCTGGCGCACCCGGCTGCGCGGCTGGCTGGCTCTGGACGAGCTGTCCGAGGAGCTCCCCCGGCCGGTCATGGACGCGGTCCTGCCGCCCGTCCTGCGGCGTCAGGCGGCCCAGGACTACGAGCGCTGGCTCGCCATCAACCCGGACGCCCGGCCGTGGATCCGTACGGCCACCTGGCAGGTCCCGATCAACTGGTTCGTCCTGGTCTCCGACGAGGAGCGCGAGTACGACAGCGGCGCCTCGGCCGGAGGACCGCCGGTGCTGCGCTACCGCACCCCCATGGTCCAGGCCCGCCGGCGTGTGGCCCGGGGCCTGCGCGCCCTGAGGGAGGCCATGGACGAGGGGCCGCTGATCGACGGGCTGACGGACGTCGGGCGCTGGCTCGAGGAGTTCCACCCGCGCTCCCTCGTGGAGCTGGACTACGGCGGTCTGGTGCACGCGCTGCCGGCGGGGACGCTGGAGGACGATCACTCGGCCGCGGACGTGGCCGAGGGCATCGCCGCCCTGCGCAGGGGCGACGGGGAGGCCGCGGGAAAGGCGTACGCCCGGCTCGTGGAGCGCTGGCGTTCCGTGCGGGATCTCCGGTCGGCCAACTGACCCCTGACCTTGATCTCCGTACACACCGCTCGCATTCGGTCACGAACTGACGTTTGACGAACCGCCCGATTTGGGGTTTCGTCCTCGCACCGAGTTCCTGAAGCGGGCCGTGCGTCTCCTGAGGCTTCGTCAACAAGGGACGTAGGGCCCGATCCGGGCAGACCTCTCATGTAGGCCAAGCGTGACGGACTACACGTTCGAGGCTCTTGCGTCCCTTGCCCCTCCTCATGCCAAAATAGGACAAGGAGTCCGGGGAGGACTCCTTCCGTCCCATGGTGCTGCACTATGGGCGGAATCTCAGCATTGCACGCTTTGGGGGGTCTGGTGACTTCCTGATCGCCCTGTGACTGATCGTCACAGCGGTGTGACTGTCCGCTATGGCATGGTCCATCGGCTTCCGTCGCTGATGAACACCTGGAGGGGCAATTCCATCGGTTTGGCCGACGCGGCTGGACAGATGGTGTAGTTGTAGTGCCGAGGACAAGCCGTTCGTCCTATAACCGACTCGACTCGCGTCCGCCATTTCGGGCAACGCGGGTCAAGGTGCAGAATTTAGAGGAAAGAACCGAGAAGGTTCGGTTCTCCCGAGGAGGCCGCTCATGACCGCTCGCACCCCTGATGCCGAGCCGCTGCTGACCCCGGCTGAGGTCGCCACCATGTTCCGTGTGGACCCGAAGACGGTCACGCGGTGGGCGAAGGCCGGCAAGCTCACGTCGATCCGCACGCTCGGCGGGCATCGGCGCTACCGCGAGGCCGAGGTCCGCGCGCTGCTCGCGGGCATCCCGCAGCAGCGCAGCGAGGCCTGAACAACTGAATAACCGGGCAAAACCGGCTGGTCCCCCACTGGTCGCGGCGCCCGGACCGCAGCTCCAAGCGACGCGGGTCCTGCCCCAACAGGCCCCACGCCCACGCCAGTCAGAGCTTCTCAGGCATACAACAGGGTGCGTCGTCGATCGCGCTGGACTCCGCCGGGTCCAGCGCGATCTTTTTTGTGCGCCCACGACGGTTCTGTCGATCCGGCTGTGCGCGGCCGTGTAGAAGCCTGGGGAGGGGTGTCGGATCCCCTGTGCGCGCGGCACCCCGGACAGGGTGCAATTGCACATATTAAATTGACCCTTTGTAGGAGGGGTGTAAGTAACCCACTTTCCAAAACTCATGCGGTGACACCCGTCACATACCAAGCGGCTTGTTAGCTCCGCCTCGCGTGCGGTAGAGGAGCCTCCCTCTCCAGCGGCCCGCGTCCGTACGGGTGTTGGCGCCGTTCGTGGATCAAGCCGGAGCCGGGCTCTCGTCCTCCCGGCCGGTGCGCGGCGCTGACTCCATCGCGAGCCGCAGCAGCCGGTGGCAGATCGGGCAGCGCCGTGTGAGGTGCCGGTACGACGACGCGGCCGACAGGTGCGCGCGGAGCAGCGCCCGCGTCTCGTGCCTGACCGCTGCCGCCATACCCCACCTCCAGGAGGCCGTACGGGGAACGGCCCTGGTTCTGGGGTACCGGCGGATTGAGGGGGCGTCAAGACGGCGTGTGGGGGCCCGAGGGGAGACGCGGAGGTCAGGGCACACGAAAGACCCATCTCAAGGGCCAGAGCGCAACACAAAGAGCCCGGATCCGAAGATCCGGGCTCTTTCACTGCGGTCCTGACGGGATTTGAACCCGCGGCCTCCACCTTGACAGGGTGGCGAGCACTCCAAACTGCTCCACAGGACCAGGTTTCGCGGCGCTATTCGTGCGTTGCGCTGCGAGAAGAGACTGTACAGGAGGGTGAGTCCCGGGTCGAACTCACCCTGCGTGCCGAGCCCGTCACGGCGCCGCCGCGTCGATCGCCTTCACGATCCGCTTGTCGGAGACGGGGTACGCCGTGCCCAGCGCGTGGGCGAAATAGCTGACCCGGAGCTCCTCGATCATCCAGCGGATGTCCAGCACCGACGACGGGACCGGCCGGCCCTGCGGCAGCTGCTCCAGCAGCCAGGCGTACTCGTCCCGCATCTCGTGGACCTTCTGCATCCGCGTGGTGTCCCGCTGGACGTTCGTCGGCATCTGCTGCAGACGCCGGTCTGCCGCCACCAGATAGCGCATCAGGTCCGGCATGCGCCGCAGCCCCGCCTCCGTCACGAAGCCCGGCCTCACGAGGGCGTCCAGCTGCCCCCGTACGTCCTGGAGGTTCGCCAGCAGCGCCGGGCTGCGTACGGCCTTCAGACGCCGCTCACAGGCCTGCCATGCCGCCAGGACCTGCTGCACCCGATCCACCGTACGGACGGTCGTGTCGACGATCTCGGCACGCACCTTGTCGTACAGCTTCCGGTACGACTCCTCGTCCCACGCCGGCCCGCCGAAGTCCCCGATCAGCTTGTCGGCAGCGGCCATCGCGCAGTCGTCGAACAGAGCCTGGATCGAGCCGTGCGGATTGGCGGACAGGGCCAGCTTCTGCGCGTTCGTCAAGCGATCGCTCGTGAACTTCGCCGGGTTCACCGGAATGTTGCGCAGGATCAGCCGACGCGTGCCCTTCCACATCGCCTGCGCCTGCTCCGCCTCCGTGTCGAAGAGGCGCACGGAGACCGTGTCGCCGTCGTCGACCAGCGCCGGATACGCCTTCACCGGCTGACCGGCCCGACGGGTCTCGAAGACCCGGGTGAGCGTGCCGATCGTCCAGTCCGTCAGACCCGAGCGCTCCAGGGACTCACCACCGGAGCGTTCCGCGGTCGCCGCGGCCGCCTGGGAGAGCGCCTTGCGGGCCTTCGGGCGCAGCTGGAGCTTCAGCGCCTCCAGGTCCTTGTCCTCGGCCAGTTTGCGGCGCCGCTCGTCGACGATCCGGAACGTGATCTTCAGATGGTCGGGGACCTTGGACAGGTCGAAGTCGTCCGCCTCGAAGGGCACGCCGACCATGAGCCGCAGCTCACGGGTCATCGTCGCGGTGAGGGGCTCCTGGAGAGGGACGGCCCGGTCCAGGAACGCCTTCGCGAAGTTCGGCGCGGGGACGTAGTTCCGCCGGATCGGCTTGGGCAGGGACCGGATCAGCTCCGTCACCAGCTCCTCGCGCAACCCCGGGATCTGCCAGTCGAAGCCCTCGTCCGTGACCTGGTTGAGGACCTGGAGCGGGATGTGCACGGTCACGCCGTCGGCGTCCGCGCCCGGCTCGAACTGGTACGTCACCCGGAACTTCAGATTCCCCTGACGCCACGAGTCGGGGTAATCGGCCTTGGTGACCTCGCCCGCCTTCTCGTTGATGAGCATCTCGCGCTCGAAGTCGAGGAAATCGGGCTGCTCGTGCCGCTTGCGCTTCCACCACGAGTCGAAGTGGGCCCCGGAGACCACGTGTTCGGGGATCCGCTGGTCGTAGAAGTCGAACAGGGTCTCGTCGTCGACCAGAATGTCCCGGCGCCGGGCCCGGTGCTCCAGCTCCTCGACCTCCGTCAGGAGACGGCGGTTGTCCGAGAAGAACTTGTGGTGCGTGCGCCAGTCCCCCTCCACCAGCGCGTTCCGGATGAACAGCTCACGGCTGATCTCCGGGTCGATCCGCCCGTAGTTGACCTTCCGCTGCGCCACGATCGGCACGCCGTACAGCGTGACCTTCTCGTACGCCATCACCGCGGCCTGGTCCTTCTCCCAGTGCGGCTCGCTGTACGTCCGCTTCACGAGGTGCGCGGCGAGGGGCTCCACCCACTCGGGCTCGATCTTCGCGTTGACACGCGCCCAGAGGCGGGAGGTCTCGACGAGCTCGGCGGACATCACGAACCGCGGAGGCTTCTTGAAGAGGGCCGAGCCGGGGAAGACCGCGAACTTGGCGTTCCGGGCGCCCAGATACTCGTTCTTCGCGCCGTCCTTCACGTCCTTCATGCCGACGTGCGACAGAAGACCGGCCAGCAGGGAGAGGTGGATACGGTCGGCCGGGGCGTCATCCTCGTTGAGTTGGATGCCCATCTGCTTCGCGACCGTGCGCAACTGCGTGTAGATGTCCTGCCATTCGCGGATGCGAAGGAAGTTCAGGTACTCCTGCTTGCACATCCGGCGGAAGGACGACGACCCGCGCTCCTTCTGCTGCTCGCGGAGATAGCGCCAGAGGTTCAGGTAGGCCAGGAAGTCGCTGGTCTCGTCCTTGAAGCGGGCGTGCTGCTGATCGGCCTGGGCCTGCTTCTCGGCGGGACGCTCACGCGGATCCTGGATGGACAGCGCGGCGGCTATCACCATGACCTCGCGCACACAGCCGTTCCGGTCCGCCTCCAGGACCATCCGGGCCAGCCGCGGGTCGACAGGCAGCTGCGCCAGCTTCCGGCCGGTGTCCGTGAGCCGCTTGCGTGGGTCCTTCTGCGCCGGATCGAGCGCGTTCAGCTCCTGCAGCAACTGGACACCGTCGCGGATGTTGCGGTGATCCGGCGGGTCGATGAAGGGGAACTTCTCGATGTCGCCGAGGCCGGCCGCGGTCATCTGCAGGATCACGGAAGCGAGGTTCGTCCGGAGGATCTCCGCGTCCGTGAACTCCGGCCGGGCATTGAAGTCGTCCTCGCTGTACAGCCGGATGCAGATGCCGTCCGACGTACGCCCGCAGCGGCCCTTGCGCTGGTTGGCACTCGCCTGCGAGACCGGCTCGATGGGCAGCCGCTGGACCTTGGTGCGATGGCTGTACCGCGAGATCCGCGCGAAGCCGGGGTCGATCACGTATTTGATGCCCGGGACGGTCAGCGACGTCTCGGCCACATTCGTGGCCAGAACGATCCTGCGGCCGGTGTGCTGCTGGAAGACGCGGTGCTGCTCCGCATGGGAGAGCCGGGCGTACAGCGGCAGGATCTCCGTGAACCGGTAGTTCTTCCTGGTGAGGGCGTCCGCCGTGTCCCGGATCTCCCGCTCACCGGAGAGGAAGACGAGAATGTCGCCCTTCCCCTCCCTCTGGAGCTCCTCCACGGCATCCGTGATCGCGGTGATCTGATCGCGGTCGGCGTCGTCGCCCTCCTCCTCCAGCAGCGGCCGGTAACGGACCTCCACCGGGTACGTACGGCCGCTGACCTCGATGATCGGGGCGTCACCGAAATGCCGGGAGAAGCGCTCGGGGTCGATCGTGGCCGAAGTGATGACGACCTTGAGATCGGGGCGCTTCGGCAGCAACTGGGCGAGGTACCCCAGCAGGAAGTCGATGTTGAGAGACCGCTCGTGTGCCTCGTCGATGATGATCGTGTCGTAGGCACGCAATTCGCGGTCGGTCTGGATCTCGGCCAGCAGGATGCCGTCCGTCATGAGCTTGACGAAGGTGGCGTCCGGATCGACCTGATCGGTGAAACGGACCTTCCATCCCACGGCCTCGCCGAGCGGGGTGTCCAGCTCCTCGGCGACACGCTCGGCGACCGTCCGGGCCGCGATCCTGCGGGGCTGCGTGTGCCCGATCATGCCCCGCACACCGCGCCCCAGCTCGAGACAGATCTTGGGGATCTGCGTCGTCTTGCCGGAACCGGTCTCACCGGCGACGATCACGACCTGGTGATCGCGAATGGCGTCGGCGATCGCGTCCTTCCGCTGGCTGACCGGCAACTGCTCGGGATACGTGACCTCGGGCACGAGGGCACGCCGGCCGGCCATCCGCTCCTCGGCCCTGCCGACCTCCGCCTCGATCTCGGCGAGCACAGCGGCCCGCGCCTCGGGCTTACGGATCTTGCGCGCACCTTCGAGCCTGCGCCCGAGCCGGTGCGCGTCGCGCAGCGACAGCTCGGTCAGGCGGGGGGCGAGGGCGCCGAGGGCGGGGGCAGGGTGCGTAGACATACGGGATCCAGGATCTCATCCCCCGCAAAACAGAGGCGAACGGATTTCGAGCAGAGCGTGCGGACAGCCTTCGAGCGCCTGATCGAGCAGCCATTCGATCGAGTGGCCGGAGATCGATCACCTGACCGGCCCCTCGGCCGCACCCTAGATTCCCTGAACGGGAAGCTCGTGCATAAAACAAGGCCCCGATCCGAAGATCGGGGCCTTGGCTGTGGCTGGGGCCGGGGTCGAACCGGCGACCTATCGCTTTTCAGGCGATCGCTCGTACCAACTGAGCTACCCAGCCACGAGGTTTCACGTGAAACCTCAGCGGTCCTGACGGGATTTGAACCCGCGGCCTCCACCTTGACAGGGTGGCGAGCACTCCAAACTGCTCCACAGGACCAAGCTTCGTACGACAGTGTCGCACAGGGTGGTGCGTGCCCCCAACGGGATTCGAACCCGTGCTACCGCCTTGAAAGGGCGGCGTCCTAGGCCGCTAGACGATGAGGGCTATCGGCCCGCCTGCGCGCTTCTCAGCGCGTCGGGGACGTGAGAAGCATATGGGATGGCGGGAGCTATCGCCAAAACGGTTTAGGGGGAGGCCGACGTGGCGGTCTCCGAGGGGGTGCCGGGGGAGGGTGTCGCGCCGGGCTGGTTCTCCTTCGGGAGGTGGCGGCTGACCTCCGCCGTCGTGAGGCCGAGGCCGCCCAGTTCGATCTCGTCCCAGGCCTGGAGATGGCGGGTGTCCCGGTCGAAGTACAGGATCGACGCCTCGATGGGGTCGGGGTGTTTGCCTTCGATGGCGCGCAGCCCGCTGCCGCCCGTGGAGCCCTCGATGCGCAGCCGGGTGCCGTAGGGCAGCAGCTCCATCTCGTCGTGGTGCAGGTGGCCCGCCAGGGCCAGGGGCACCTCGCCGTCGACCTCGCGGGCGGCGGAGGGTTCGTGGGCGATGGCGACGTCCACGGGGGTGCCGGCGGTGCTCTGGTCGCGCAGGGCCGTGGCGAGGCGGGCGCCGGCCAGTTCCTGGGACTGCCGGGCGCCGGTCTGCTGCGAGCGGTCGGGGGTGAACTGCGGGTCGCCGATGCCGGCGAAGCGCAGGCCCTTGATCGTCTGTGCCTTGCCGTCGTCCAGGACGTGGACGTTCTTCAGGTTTCGCATGTAGCGCTGGGTGATCATCGAGTCGTGGTTGCCGCGGACCCAGACGTAGGGGGCTCCGAGGTCCTCGATGGGGTCGAGGAAGCCGTTCTCGGCGGCGGTGCCGTGGTCCATCGTGTCGCCGGAGTCGACGATCACGTCGACCTTGTACTGCTTCACGAGCGAGGCGATGATCTTCCAGCTCGCCGGGTTGAGGTGGATGTCGGAGACGTGCAGGACCCGGATCGTGGAGGGATCGGGGGCGTAGGCCGGCAAGGTCGAGGTGGCGTCGTAGAGCTTGGTGACGTTGGTGACGAGGCGGGCCAATTCCTTCTGGTAGACGTCGAATTCCGTGACGATGCTGCGCGCGTTGCCGACCAGGGAGGGGGCCGAGGTGAGCAGGCCGGAGAACTTGGGTTCCAGGACGGAGTCGGGGCGCCAGGTGGCGTAGGCCGTGCCGCCCGAGGCGGCGAGGAGGGTGAGGGCGAGGCCTCCGGCGGCCAGGGCGCGGCGGGGTCGGCGGTAGACGGCGAGGCCGAGGGTGGTGGCTCCTGCGACGACGGCGACGCCGGAGCGTACGGCCAGGTCGAGGGTGCCGCGGCCGACGTCCGCGGCGACTTCGTCCTGGAGGCCGGAGAGGCGTTCGGGGTGGTCGACGAGGGCCTGGGAGCGGTCGGGGTCGAGCTGGTCGACGTTCACGTCCAGGCGGACGGGCGCGATGTGGCTGTCCAGCTGCAGGGCGCCGAGGGGCGAGACGTTGATCTTTGTGCCGCCGGTGAACGACGGCCGCAGCGTCATCGTGGTGTCCATGGGGCCGACCGGGACCCGGACGTTGCCCACGACCAGCAGTCCCAGCCATGCGCCGCAGAGGACGACGGCCACGAGGCCCGCGGCGCGGGTCCACGGGTGCGGCTGTGCGACGAGTTCGATGGTGGTGGGCGCCTGGCGGGAGCGGTAGCGGCGGGTGAGGGCTTGCGGGATCTTGCGGATCGGGTTCAGGACACTCAGGACTGCGGCGGGGACGCGGGCCATTGATCCCGTATGCCCAAGTCCGCGGCCGGATATGCGGCGCCGGGAGGCTCTCGTAGGGCGGGGTCGTGGCCGACAATGGGCCTGTGCTGGAGATGACGCGCGAGGAGTTCGAGGAGCTGGTCGCCGAGGCGCTCGACCGGATCCCGCCGGAGTTGACGCGACTGATGGACAACGTCGCGGTGTTCGTCGAGGACGAGCCGCCGGCGGACGATCCCGAGCTGCTCGGGCTGTACGAGGGGACTCCGCTGACCGATCGGGGTGAGTGGTACGCGGGTGTGCTGCCGGACCGGATCACGGTGTACCGCAATCCGACGCTGCGGATGTGTGAGTCGCGGGAGGACGTCGTCGCGGAGACGGAGATCACCGTGGTGCACGAGATCGCGCACCACTTCGGCATCGACGACGAGCGTCTTCACGCCCTGGGGTACGGCTGACCGGGTTGTGAATGCGGGCCGCGTGTCCTCTTGTGGGCGGCGGGAGTTGGAGGTGTTGACTTCATCACCCGTTCCGGAGGTGGCCCCGTGCGCCCCTTGTACGTACCCGTCCGACTGGCCGTCACGGTCGTGGCGGTTGCCGCTGCCGCCGGCTGTATGAGTGTCGGCGACGACGACGCGGGCGGGAGTGTCAAGCCGTCGCACTCCGCGGGGCAGCGGGCCGGCGAGGCGTCCGACGGCGGTCGGGCGGTGTCGGGGGGCGGCGGCGGTCCGGGTGCGGTCGGCCCTGATGGTGAGCGGGGGCGCGGCAAGGGCCGGAAGGACGAGAAGGGCAAGGGCGGCGGGGCGGGGAAGTCGGCTGCGCCCGAGGTGTCGCCGAGCGCCGAGGTGAGCCCGCGCGAGCCGGGGGGTGAGCAGCCGGGGAAGCCGGCCCGGCCGACTCCGAAGCCGCCGGCGCCGCCGACGCCCACCCGGACGGCCGAGCCGGAGCCCACGCCGACGCCGCAGGAGCCGACGGCGTCTCCCGAGCCGACGCCGGAGCCGTCGTCGTCGGCGCACGAGCCGCCGGGGCCGCAGCTCGAGCAGCGGGAGCCGGCGCCGGAGGCGGGCTCGCCGGCGTAGGGGCGGGGGTGTGCGGGTGGGGTGGGAAGTTTTTCCTCCGGGGCGGGAACAATCCCGGCCGGAGGGTGGTTGTGCAGGCTTGGATGCTGTCCGGCCGTCGGGCAGTGGTCCACTGTCTCCTGCGCGGTCCGGTTTGCCTTATGGGGCCCGGAGTGCGTATGGTGGCAGATCGTTTGATCCCATCTTGCCCGGCGCCACTGCAGAGCGCGCCGTGTGGCGCGTACTCTCCCTTGCCGTGGTGGACCGCATTGAGGCGGTCGTATTGCGATTCGCGAATCACGGAGTTGACGGGCGCGTGCCGACTGAGACTCCGGAAGGTTTCGCATTCGCATGTCCATCGCCAGTACTGATCACGTCGTCGTGCCCGAGAACGAGGCAGTCGAAGACGCCCCCGAGGTCACTTTCGCGGACCTCGGTCTGCCTGAGGGCGTTGTGCGCAAGCTCGCGCAGAACGGTGTGACCACCCCCTTCCCGATCCAGGCCGCGACCATCCCGGACGCCCTGGCCGGCAAGGACATCCTGGGCCGTGGCCGCACCGGCTCCGGCAAGACCCTGTCGTTCGGTCTGCCGACCCTGGCGCGTCTCGCCGGCGGCCGCACCGAGAAGCACAAGCCGCGCGCGGTCATCCTCACCCCGACCCGCGAGCTCGCGATGCAGGTCGCGGACGCCCTCCAGCCGTACGGCGATGTCGTCGGCCTGAAGATGAAGGTCGTCTGCGGCGGTACGTCGATGGGCAACCAGATCTACGCCCTGGAGCGCGGCGTCGACATCCTCGTCGCCACCCCGGGCCGGCTGCGCGACATCATCAACCGTGGCGCCTGCTCCCTGGAGAACGTCGAGGTCGCCGTCCTCGACGAGGCCGATCAGATGTCCGACCTGGGCTTCCTGCCCGAGGTCACCGAGCTGCTCGACCAGGTCCCGGCCGGCGGCCAGCGCATGCTGTTCTCGGCCACGATGGAGAACGAGATCTCCACGCTGGTCAAGCGCTACCTGGTCGACCCGGTCTCGCACGAGGTCGACAGCGCCCAGGGCAACGTCACGACCATGTCGCACCACATCCTCATCGTGAAGCCCAAGGACAAGGCGCCGGTCACCGCCGCTATCGCCTCCCGCAAGGGCCGCACGATCATCTTCGTCCGCACCCAGCTGGGCGCCGACCGCATCGCCGAGCAGCTGTGCGACTCCGGTGTGAAGGCCGACGCGCTGCACGGCGGCATGACGCAGGGCGCGCGCACCCGCGTGCTGGAGGACTTCAAGAAGGGCTACGTCAACGCGCTCGTCGCGACCGACGTCGCCGCCCGCGGTATCCACGTCGACGGCATCGACCTGGTACTGAACGTGGACCCGGCCGGTGACCACAAGGACTACCTGCACCGGTCCGGCCGGACCGCGCGTGCGGGCCGCTCCGGCACCGTCGTGTCGCTGTCCCTGCCGCACCAGCGCCGTCAGATCTTCCGGCTGATGGAGGACGCGGGCGTCGACGCCTCGCGCCACATCATCCAGGGCGCCGGCGCCTTCGACCCGGAGGTCGCCGAGATCACCGGCGCCCGGTCGATGACCGAGGTCCAGGCCGAGTCCGTGGGCAACGCGGCGCAGCAGGCCGAGCGTGAGGTCGCCCAGCTCACCAAGGAGCTGGAGCGGGCGCAGCGGCGTGCGAACGAGCTGCGCGAGGAGGCAGACCGCCTGGTCGCCCGGATCGCCCGCGAGCAGGGTGAGGACCCCGAGGCCGCGGTGGCCGAGGCCCAGGCGGCGGTGGTGGCCGCGGCGGCCGAGGTGTCCGTGCCCGAGCAGCCGGCGGCGCAGGACGTCGACCGGGCGGACCGCGACGACCGTGGTGGCCGTGGCTTCGAGCGTCGTGACGACAACCGTGGTGGTTTCCGCCGGGACGACCGTGGTGACCGCGGCGGGGACCGGGGTGGCCGTTCGTTCGAGCGTCGTGACGACCGGGGTGGCCGTTCCTTCGAGCGTCGTGACGACCGTGGCGGGTTCAACCGCGACCGCGGCGGTGACCGGGGTGGCCGTTCGTTCGAGCGTCGTGACGACCGTGGTGGCCGTTCCTTCGACCGTGACCGTGACCGCGGTGGTTTCCGTCGTGACGACCGGGCCGACCGTGGTGACCGGGGCGAGCGCGGTGGTTTCCGCCGGGACGACCGTGGTGACCGCGGCGGTGACCGGGGTGGCCGTTCGTTCGAGCGTCGTGACGACCGTGGCGGGTTCAACCGCGACCGCGGCGGTGACCGGGGTGGCTTCCGCCGTGACGAGCGCGGCGGGCACCGGGGCAGCGACCGTCCCTTCAACCGGGACCGCCGTGACGACCGTCCGGGTTTCCGCTCCGGCGGGCACGACCGCCCTGGCCACGACCGCCCCGGCCACGACCGCCCGTACGGCCGTCGTGACGACCACCGCGGTGGCGGCTCGTTCCAGCGCCGCGAGGACAAGCCGCGCTGGAAGCGCAACGGCTGACATCAGCGCCTGAGGAGCGCCGTGGCCCCCTTCCCAACGGGTGGGCCACGGCGCTTCGTCGTCCGGGCGCGGGCTGTCCGGGGGGTCGTGCGGATGCGCCCGAACCGGTCGTTTGGCGGCCTTCATCGGCCTTGTTCGTCCCTTCGCCACGACCGGGACCCGGATACCCGATCGGAGACTCGGCGTCCTCCGGCTATGCTCGTGGGGGCAACATCGCCTGGGCCCTTAGCTCAATTGGCAGAGCAGTGGACTTTTAATCCATTGGTTGTGGGTTCGAGTCCCACAGGGCCTACGGACGCGGGGAGGGGAGAATCCCCTCTGACCTGCGATGCGGCGCTCGGGCCTGCTTCGGCTGGCTGGGGCGCCGCTGCGTTTTTGTGGTGGCTGGGCGCGGGGTGCGGGTATGGCGGTGACGCCACCGTGGTGCGCGTCACTCACGTGCCATGACGTCGTGAGTTCCCCGCCGCCTCGACGACGGCCGCCCGTGTGGCGTGAGGGGCTGCTCTGGCCGGTGCTGTCGGGGTGGCCCGGCCGGGCGGTGGCTCATGACCTTGGTCATCGACCAGTAGCCCAGGGCTTCCCCGCCGGCCGTGCGGCGCACGACGTCGCGCACCGGGCGGCGTCGCCTCGCCCGCGCAGGACGACGACATGCGACCGGCCCACCCGACGCCGAACTCGCCTGATGTCCGGGCGGGTTAGACTCCCGATCGCGCAGCGGCCGCACGCCGGGGCGGGACCGACCATCCTGTCCGCCGTGCGCAGAGTCGGTCGGGGCTGCGTATGAATGGGGGCGACGCAATGGGACTGGACATGTCCGGGCTCGGGCTCTCCGCCCCTGAAGAGGCCGTGTACCGGCACTTCCTGAGGAATCCGGACACCTCCGACGATGAGATCCACACACTGCTGGGACTGGACCGGCGTGAGGTGGGCGAGAGCGTGCGCCGCCTGTGCGCGCTGGGGGTGCTGAACCGCACCGGGCCGGGCGCGCTCGCAGCCGTGGACCCGGAGACCACCGTGGAGCGCCTCACCGACCTGTGTCTGCGGGAGCTCCACAGGGAGCTCGCCCGGGTCACGCAAGCCCGGCACCTGGTCGCCGAGCTGCGCCAGGAGCAGCCCCGGGAGGCCGTTTCCGCTCCGCGTATCGAGCGGCTGGCGGACGTGGAGCGGATCCGCGCCCGGATCGACGACTTGGCCTTCTTCGCGCGCGAGGAGATCCTCTCGGTCGAGCCGTACGTCGAGCTGACGCCTGAGAACATCGCCCACGCCCGTCCCCTCGACCAGCGTTGCCTGCGGCGCGGTGTGCGGATCCGCAGTGTCCTGCCGCGCACGGCGCTCGACCATCCGCCCACCGTCGGCTACCTGCGCGAACTCGCCTCGCAGGGCGCGCAGATCCGGGTCGCGCAGACCGTCACCGAGCGCATCCTCGTCTACGACCGCAGTATCGCCCTGGTGCCTGTGGACCCCGACGACACCGCTCGTGGCGCACTGCTCGTCCGTGAGGACGGTCTCGTCGCCAATGTGCTCGCCCTGTTCGAGAAGATCTGGAGCGAGGCGGAGCCTCTTCCGCCGTACGACGAGGACGGTGACGGCCGCGACCAGCCGACCGAGCTGGAACAGCGCGTCCTGGAATCGATGTGCCGGGTCAGCAAGGACGAGATCGGGGCCCGCGAACTCGGCATCTCCGTCCGCACCTACCGCCGCCACGTGGCCGACCTGATGCAGCTGCTCGGCGCGGCGGGGCGGCCGCAGGCCGCTCTCCTGGCTCGTGAGCGCGGCTGGATCTGACGCCTCACCCGTGCGAGCCTGCGGAGAATCGCCACGCCCCAGCGGAGAGGCACCCGCAGACCCGGGCGGACAGAGGTTAAAGGACAAGCTGAGCGTCGGGCAGGGACCAGCCACGCAGCGCGCGGTCCCGCAGCGCCCCGGCCACGGCCGCGTGCGCCGTATCCGGACCGGCCCCGACCCGCAGTGTGATCCGGTCCGCCGACACATGCGTGGAGCAGGGCCATTCCGGTGGCAGCAGGGCCAGCAGGCGGATCACCACCAGGGGAGCGGCGGGCGAGTCCGCGGCCACGCGCACGACATGGATCTCCGCCTCGGTGCCGGCGTTCCCGCGGCTCATGAGGCGGGGCCGAGGACCGGAGTCGTACGGATGCCGAACTCGCGCCGAAGGGCGGAACGCGCGGCCCAGTAGCCGGACATGCCGTGCACGCCGGGGCCGGGCGGTGTGGATGCCGAGCACAGGTACACCCCGCGCAGCGGGGTCCGGTAGGGGTCGAACCGGGGCACGGGGCGCAGCAGCGACTGGGTGAGCGTGATGGCCCCCGCCAGGATGTCGCCGCCCACGTAGTTCGGGTTGTACGCCTCGAAGCCCGCGGCGGTGACGGCCCGTTCGGCCAGGACCGTGTCCGTGAAGCCGGGTGCGTGCCGCTCGATCGCGGCCCGGATCATCGGCAGTGGATCACGCGTGTCGCCGTTGGGCACGTGCGCGTACGCCCAGACCGGCCGCCTTCCCCGTACTTCCCGCCGGGGGTCGGTGACGGCGGGATCGACGAGCATGACGAACGGTTCGGTGGTCGGGACACCGCGTGCTGCGAGGGTCTCCTGTCGCAGCATCGTGGCGCGGCTGCCACCGAGGTGAACCGTGCCCGCGCGGCCGACCTCGGGGTTGCGCCAGGGGATCGGCGCGGAGACCAGGAAGTCCGCCTTCGCCGCGCCGGGGCCGTACCGGAAGCGCGCCAGGGCCTTTGCGTAGCGGGCCGGCAGCCTGTCCCCGGCGAGGGCGAGGAACCCCTTCGGCGCCACGTCCAGCAGGACGGCCCGTGCGCCCTGGAGCTCCCGCACGTCGGCGACAGGCGCTCCGGTGCGGATGCGGCCGCCGTGCGCCACCAGGTCGTCGGCGAGTGCGCGGGCGATGGCGCCGCTGCCGCCCTTCGGCAGCGGCCACCCCGTGCTGTGGCCGAGGTGCCCGAGCAGCAGAGCTGTGGCGCCGGAGGCGAGGCTGGGCAGCCGCCCGACCGCGTGCGCGGCCACGCCGGTGAGCAGCGCGGCCGCCTCCTCGGTCGCGAACCCGTGGAAGGGGCTGCCGTGGCGCAGGACGCGCGACGCCAGCAGTGCCGGGGCGGCGAGGTCGTCGGGCCAGGACCGCTGCCCGGACAGTATGAAGTCGACGACGCCTGTGGTGTGCGCGACCAGGGGCTCCATGAGCCTGCGCCACCGGACACCGTCGGCGCCGAGTCCGGCGCAGGTGGCTGCGAGGTCGCGGTGCGCCAGTGCGACGGTTCGCTCGTCGATGAGTTGGGCGTAGGCGATCGGGGGGTGGAGGAGTTCCACCCCGCGGGCGGCGAGGCCGAACTCGCGGAAGAACGGCGAGGCGGGGGCCATGGGGTGCACCGCGGCACAGATGTCGTGCGCGACCTCGCTGTCGAACAGTGGGGCGGTGCGCAGCCCGCCGCCGATGTCGTCGGCACGTTCGCGGATTTCGACGCGCAGACCGGCGCGGGCCATGGTGACCGCGGCGGCGAGTCCGTTGGGGCCGCTGCCGACGACAGCGACGTCGAAGTCCGTCATCCGGCTGCCGGCCTCTCGGGTCCTCGGCCCTGCGTGGCTTGCTTGGCCTCGGCGAGCAGTTTCAGCCCGACCCGGTCCGTCCGGTCGGGCCGGCCGCCGAGCCGGTGTACGACTGCCCAGGTGGTGGTGCCGGGGAAGGCCCCGGCGAAGACGGACGCGTCCCGCGTCGCTCCGTTGTGCCAGCGCAGCTCGCCCGCGCTCTGCCAGGACACCGCCGGTTCGCCCAGTGCACGGTCCACCAGCATGCCCTTCACGAGCTCCGCCACGGCCCGGGGGGTGGCATACAGGCCGCCCGCGGGCAGGATCGGTCCGGTCATGGTCCAGGGGGCGCGGGGCCGCCCGAACAGGCCGCGGGCCGTCAGCGTCCGGTCGGCGGGCGGGCGGGCGGTGACCTCGTCGACGCCGAGCGGCATGAGTACGTACGTGCGCAGCAGTTCTTCGTACGTGCCACTGCCGGCCGCCTCCAGGGCGGCGCCGAGGACGGCGTAGCCGAGGTTGGAGTACTCCTCGCCCGAGCCCGGCTTCCGCGCGGCGATGGTGTCGAGATGCCGCAGGATCCTGTCGAACTCCTCGGAGTCGAGGGTCGCGTACGGGTCGCGGGGGTCGGTCGACGACGGCTGCGGGTGCAAGCGGGGCAGGCCCGATGTGTGGTCCGCCAACTGCCGGAGCGTGATCTCCGACCCGGTGGGAACGGCCGGAAGCCATTCGGTCAGCCGGTCGTCGGGGTCGAGTCGCCCGGCGTCGGCCAGCCGTGCCAGCAGGGTTCCGGTGAGCGCCTTGGTGACGGAGCCGATCTCCACGTACGCGTCCGGGGCGTGGCCGTGTTCGGCCCGTACGGGGCCGGTGCCGGAGATCGCGCATAGTGGAGCGGGGCGCGGGAACCGCCTCATCCGCCGGTCCAGTTCCGCAGCAGCGCCTGACGCTCGGGTGACTTCGGGGTCGTATCGCCGGTGTCCCGGCACCACGCCATGAGCGTCCGGGGAGACGCGTCGCCGTCGACGAACCGGGCGAGCAGATCCTGGGAGAGGGCGACCTCCTCCTTGTCGTACGCACCGGCGGCGGCCGAGTGGACGGCCAACTCCTGCGCGTCGGAGGCGGTTTCGAGTCGCAGCAGCATCTCCGGCGGTTCGCCGGTGCCGCCCAGTGCCGCCGTGAGGACGACCTCCACGGCCAGCGCCAGCCGTCGGCGGGAAGCGCTGCGCACCGGGGCGCCCTCGACGGTCGCGGAGCGCAGTTCCTCCCACGTCCACACCCGGTGGTCACCGGCCGCGCCGGCCTCCACGCCCTTCTCGGTCAGCCGGACTCCGCGGCCCTCGGTGCCCGGCGGGGCACCCACGTACACCGCGTCCGCGGTGATCCAGAACAGTCCGACCATCGCCACAGTTGACTCCCGTTCGTGTCGTACGTCCCGTCCGGACGGGCGGCCCGGTCGGGCGCGCCCGGCCCCGGACGATCAGCCTGCATTCTCGGCGGAGGCCGTTCGTGTCGCCGTGACGGCGGACTGTTCCGGCCATCCGGCCCGTTCCCGTACGGACGCCGTGACGCGGTCGCGGACACGGCCCGCCAGTCGGATCCCCGCGGCGAGCGGCCGGCTCAGGAAGATCAGGTCGCAGGCCACCATGGTGAGGGCGAACCCGGTGAGCCCCATGAAGAAGGCGATCGACAGGTGGAAGCCGATCGACGCCACGGCCGCCCAGGGGCGTAGCCTCCGCACGAGCACGCCCAGCGGGAAGTAGACCAGGAACAGGGTGGTGGCGTACGTGCCGCCGATCACCAGCAGGTCGTTCTCGTACACCAGCCGTGAGAATCCCGGGAGTTCGAACTCGGGGATGCGCATGATGTAGAAGAGCGCCGTGCCGTCCTGCCACAGTTTGCCCTGCACCTTGTAGAGGCCGCTGGTGACGTAGACGAGGCAGATCTGCGCCGCGATGGCGAGCACGCCCAGGTTGTGCAGCGGAGTCTGCGCGGCGCGCACACCGGCGGGCAGCCGGTCCTTGACCCGCCCGGCGAGGCCGCTCGTCAGCGAGAGCCGGTCGTAGCAGCGGGTGAGCATCAGCATGGGGATGACGAGATACGCCAGGTTGTCGCCGCCGTCGAGCAGGAACGGGTCCCGCTGGTACACCGACCACAGGAACACCCAGTGCAGGGCGAGCACCGGCCGTCCTCCCACGCCCAGTGTGACCGCGAGCGCCAGCAGCATGCCGAGGTGGAAGACCAGCTCGAACCAGGCGGCCGAGGTGCTGACCGCGTAGAGGCTGAAGGTGTCCGTCTCGTCCAGAACGGTGAGGAAACGGCTCCAGGACTCGACGCCCGAGGGACCGAAGAGATAGTGCCGGTCGGCGTACTGCGAGGCGTAGAACATGAAGCCGACGAAGCCGAGCAGGACTCGCGTGCCGGAGACTCCCAGGACGGCGAACGGCGTGGAGCCGAGCCGGTCGAGCGAGGTCAGGGAGCGGCTCGCCCGGGCGCGCAGCCGCGCGTGAAGTGAGGTTGTCACCGCAGTTCGCCCACCTTCAGCCAGTCGAAGTCCTGCACCTGCGTCGTGTCCTTGCCTGCCTGGGCCGGGGCGTTGCGCTTCGACCAGGGCGGCAGTTCGCGCACGTACATGCGCACCTGGATCCGCTGCGGGTCACCGCCGCAGGCGTCGGGCATCTGGGTCAGTGAGTAACGGGAGAGGAAGCGGACCGCGTTGTCCTGCGCCTTCTGCTCCTCCGGCATCAGGCGGACCTTGCCCTTGCCGTCCTTCTGGTCCTTCGCGATGTCGTCCTTGTGCTTCTCCCGCAGCCGGTCGAGCAGCGGGTCGGTCGCGTTGATGGACTGCATCGGCGCGGAGACCAGCCGCGACATGCGGGAGGGGAAGAACCTGCTCTCCTGTGCCTTGCGCACATAGGTGGTGGTGACGTCGTGGTAGTCGGTGACGCTCCCGTCCCGGCACCGGGCCCGGGCCAGCACGCCACGGTCGTCGGCGAGCGGATCCGGCGCGAAGAGCATCCAGTTCTGCACGAAGTAGGGGTTCAGGTAACCCTTCACCTTGTCGAAGTGCTGGACCTTCAACGGGGTGGCGGGGGCTTGGGAGAAGGCGGCGAGAGCGAAGTGAAGGCCCAGGAGGGCGGCGCCGCCGAGCAGCACCACCCTCCTGATCACGAGAGGACTCGTCACTTGTCGAAAACCTCTTCGACGGACGGCGCGCCCTTGCTGGTGGTGTCCGCCGGGGCGGAACCGAGGCTCGCGATCCGGACCACGTTGCCGACCTGGCTGCGGATGGCCTGCGTGCCGGCCAGCGCCCTGCCGTGGACGACCGCGGCCTTGGCCACGGAGCCCAGCCACATCGGCTGCTTCACGTCGGTCTTCGACTCGGCCGCCTGGGCGGCGGAGTCGGTCACCGACGGCGCCGCGGCCTGGGCAGGAGCCTGCATGGCGAGCAGAGCGGCGACGCCGCCGAGAACCACACCGGCACCGGCAATTGCCTTCTTCACTGTTTTCTCCCGTTTGTTCTTCTTCTGGTGCGTCAGTTCACTGCCAGCCGTTGACCGGCTTGCACAGCCGGTTGACGGGCGGCAGTACGTGGTCGCCCGTGTGCTTCTTGCAGAACCTCTCGAGCGCCCGCCCCACCGGGTCGTGCGAAGCGTTTGTTTGCGTTGACGCCGACAGCACGGGCCGCTGCTCCGCGGTGGCACCGGCTGTGCCCGTCGACCCCCAGCCCACGGCCGCGGACACGGCCAGGACGACGATCGACCTGACACGAACCGAATGACGCCTGGACTGCGCGTTCACTTGCTTCCCCCTTGACCTGACGGGTCGTTCTGACGAGGAAACGATGCCATCGCAACAGCAGCGTCGGGCCTGTTGCCCATGTCAGCTTCCTGCACCGGGGTCGGCACTTTCCTGTCGCGCCGCTGCCCTGGCCCCGGCACTTTCGGCGCACCCTGCCCAGAGCGTCGACGGTGGGTCCGAACCGAACTGGGCGTACGACGAAGCCCCGGTTCGGATCGTCTCCGGACCGGGGCTCTTGTCGTTGCGGGGCCGGCTCAGCCGGTGGTCAGCATCCCCGACCGCAGCCGTGCCACCGTGCGGGAGATCAGCCGGGAGACGTGCATCTGCGAGATGCCGAGCCGGGCGCCGATCTCCGCCTGGGTCAGCTCCTCCACGAAGCGCAGGTGGAGGATGAGGCGCTGGCGTTCGTCGAGTTCGGCGACCAGGGGGGCCAGGGCGTGGAAGTCCTCGACGAGTTCGAGGGCCGGGTCCTCCTCGCCGATGAACTCCGACAGCGTCGTCTCGCTCTCGTCCGGGTCGCCGGTGACCGTCGCGTCGAGGGAGGAGGACAGGTAGCCGTTGGCCGCGATCTGGGCCTCGACGACCTGCTCCTCCGACAGGTTCATCAGGGCGGCCAGTTCGGCCACCTTCGGGGCGCGGCCGAGGCGGGAGGCCAGTTCCTCGGTGGCCTTGGCGAGCTCCGTACGGGCTTCCTGCAGGCGGCGCGGCACATGGACGGCCCAGGACGTGTCACGGAAGAACCGCTTGATCTCGCCGATGATGTACGGCACCGCGAAGCTGGTGAACTGCACCTCGCGGGAGACCTCGAACCGGTCGATGGCCTTGATCAGCCCGATGACGCCGACCTGGACGACGTCCTCCATCGACTGGCCGCTGCTGCGGAACCGCCGGGCGGCGAAGCGCACCAGCGACATGTTCATCTCAATGAGCGTGTTGCGGGCGTACTGGTATTCGGACGTGCCCTCTTCGAGCACGGCGAGCCGGCCGAGGAACTGTCCGGTCAGCTCGCGCGCGTCCTGCGGGGCGAGCTTCTGGGGCTCGGCGATCTGCGGCAGCTCGTCACCGGTGTAGGTGGCGGAATCCGTCGTCGTGCCGATGCGCATGGTCGCCGTCACGGGCCCTCCCTGTCAGTCCGGCCCGCTCCGATCCCCCGACAGGCCACCTCCAGCGCCGCTACCCGCCCTCGCCGCGGTCATGCCCGGCATATGCCCCGGCGAGACGTTGACCACAGTCGGCGCAGGTCGAGGCGGTGGCGGGGTACCCGGACCTGTGCTGCGACGGTACGGGCAGGGAGGGTGGGCGGTGGGGTGCGCGAGAGAAGACCAAGGGGTTCGCGGAGCGGACAGTTGCCGTTTGACAACTATAGGTGGAGAGCAACAGCCTAGGCATGCCGAACGTGCGCGGGGAAGAGACCGGAAGGGAAGACTCCGTGCGGCGGCGCGTACGTCAGGCAGTTTGGGCACCGGACGAGCTGGAGTCCTCGGAGTCGTCGTGTATCTGGGCCGCCGCCGCGTCGCAGAACGCCTCCAGCCCCCGCAGCAGCGCGACCCGCATCGCCGCGGGCATCTGATCGAGCACCGCGCCCAGCGCCTGCTCCCGGCGCACCCGCAGGTCGGCCAGGAAAGCCCGGCCCCGGCCGCTGAGGTGCAGGCGGACCTCGCGCCGGTCGGCCGGACTCACCTCGCGCTCGACGAACCCGGCCGCCTGCAGCCGGTCGCACAGCCGGCTGGTCGAGGGCGGTGTGGAAGCGAGGGAGTCGGCGAGCGTGCGCAGGTTGATGCCCTCGTGGTGTTCGAGGATGAGCAGCACCCGCAGCTGGGACGCGGAGGCCGGCGCGGTCGAGGCCCGGCCCCAGAGGACTTCCAGCAACTCCGCGGCCGTCGAGGTCACACGGGCGACCTCTGTCGGCTCAGGGCGGGGTCGGAGGGAAGTCACAGTCACACTCTCGCAGGCACCGGGATGGCCGTCAGCGTACTAGTGCCGCGGCAGACGGCTTCTGCCCGGAGGGACGAACGGTGCCCGTCGCGGCATCGGGCGTGAAGTGAACCGCCCGGGACCCGCACCCCCGGCCCGTGGACAAGGACCGATTTTCCGAGGACGCGTCGGCGTCCTCCCGAGGATGGTGAACAACCCCGTGAACACGATCACGAGCAGATTCGTGGCCGCCGAGCGCGCCCTGCGCACGGCGGCACCCCATCAACTGCTGGACGCGGTCCGTCGTGTACTGACCGATCAGTACACGGCGGACTCCGTCGAGCTTTTCCTGGCCGACTACGGACTGACGGTGCTTCAGCCGGTGTCCGTGCTGCCGCACACCCTCCAGCCGGTGTCCGTGCACAACAGCCCGGCGGGCCGGGCCTTCGGCGCGCAGGAGCCGTACGTGGAAACCCTCGCGGACGGCCTCGTCCGGGCACATCTGCCGGTCACCGTGCGCGGCGACCGCCTCGGGGTGCTGACCGTGACCCTGCCGGGCGCGGAGCACGGCGAGGGCCGCTTGGACGAGCTGGCCGAGATCGCCCAAGTGCTCGGGCACGAGGTCGTCGTGGCCGAGCGGGACACCGACCTGTATCTGCAGGCGCGTCGCCGGGACCGGCTGACGCTGGCCGCCGAGATGCAGTGGCAGCTGCTGCCGGGCCGCTCCTGCGCCCGTCCCGAGTACGAACTGGGCGCACAGCTGGAGCCGGCGTACGCGATCTTCGGCGACAACTTCGACTGGTCCGCCTCCGCCGACCGGCTCAGCCTCTACGTCACCAACGGCATGGGCGAGGGCATAGAGGCCTCCCTGCTGACGGCCCTGGCGATCAACGCCCTGCGCAACGCGCGCCGGGCCGGGCTGTCCATCGACGACCAGGCGGCCCTGGCCGACCAGGCGGTGTACGCGCACTACCGGGGCCGCTGCTACCTCTCGGTGCTGATGCTCGACTTCGACCTGGCCACCGGCCGGGTCCGGGCGGTGGACGCCGGGTCGCCGCAGATGCTGCGGCTGCGCCGGGGCGCGGTGGAGCGGGTGCCCTTCGACGCCCAGCTGCCGCTCGGCATGTTCGAGGAGACCGACTACGTGATCCAGGAGTTCCGGGTCGAGCCGGGCGACCGGCTGGTCTTCGTCAGCGACGGGGTCTACGACGTCGCCTCCCCGGGCGGTGAGACCTACGGGGACGCCGCCCTGGCCCGGGCGATCCAGGCCACCCGGCTGCTGCCGGCCACCGAGGTGCCCCGGGCCCTGCTGCGCGAACTGCCGGGCCACCGCGGCGCGTCCACCCCCGCCGACGACGCCCTCGTGGTGTGTCTGGACTGGCGTGGGCGATAAGGGACGGGGCAGGCGCAGGTCGGGGGCGGCAGTGAGCAGTTGTTTGGTGGTGCCGCACGCCGGCACTAATGTTTGTCATACGGCAAGTAATGGCTGAGGCGCCGTCGCGCGACCTCGGTCCGGCCCGTGCAAGGGAGCGATGCAAGTGTCGGTGTCGGAAGAGAACGCGGAAACTGAGCCGACCGTATACCAGGTGAGTGCCTTCCTGGAGCGGCGTCGGGAGCAGATCGCCCAACGGTGGGCTGACGCCGCGCTGTTCCGCACGGTCTTCACCGTGTCCCGGGACGAGGCGGTGGAGGCGGGCAGGGCCGTGACCGCGGCGCTGGCGGCGGTGGCCGCCTCCGGGCGGGTGGACGACATCCGGGCGTCCGGTTTCGAGGCCGTGCGCGACCAGCTGGGGCGGATGGCCGCCTCCCGCGCCCGTACGGGCATCGACCCGGACGGGGTCGCCAACGAGGTGGCCGCGCTGCGCGAACCGGTGACCGAGCTGCTGCGCGCCGAGTTCCCGGAGCCCTACGCCCCCGAGGCGCAGGAAGCCGTGGTGGCGCTGACGGTGCTCATGGGCACGCTGCGCCTGGTCGTGCTGGAGACGACGGTCAGCGCGGGCGAGGAACTGATCGCCCGGCAGCGCGAGCAGCTGCACGAGGTGGCCACCCCGGTGATCAAGCTCTGGGAGAGCACCGTCGCCGTACCGCTGATCGGCACCCTGGACAGCGCGCGCAGCCAGGTGGTCATGGAGAGTCTGCTGGACGCGATCGTCGCCGAGCGCGCCCGGTACGCCATCCTCGACATCACCGGCGTGCCCACGGTCGACTCGCTGGTCGCCCAGCACCTGATGAAGACCGTGGCGGCGGCGCGGCTGATGGGCGCCGAGTGCATCGTCTCCGGCATCCGGCCCGCGATCGCGCAGACCATCGTCCACCTGGGCATCGACCTCGGCACGGTGCTCACCCGTTCCAGCCTGGAGGACGCGCTCGCCTACGCGCTCAGCCAGCAGGGGGTCGAGATCGCACCGCTGAGGGCGGCCGGCGCGGCGGCGGACGCGGGCACGCGGTGACCGGCTTCGCGGGACACGGGCCGGTGGGCGGGCACGGCTTCACCGTGCCGGTCCTCCAGCTGGGCGATGTCCTGCTGGTCACCCTCCAGGGGGAGTTGCACGACGGGATGGCCGAGCAACTCCAGCAGGACATCACGGCCCGGATCTCGGACAGCCGGGTGACCGGGGTGGTGATCGACATCTCCGGTGTGGAGATCGTCGACTCCTTCCTGGGCCGGGTCCTTGCCGAGATCGCCGCCGGAGCCAAGCTGCTGGCGGCCCGTACGGTACTGGCCGGGATGCGCCCGGCGGTCGCGATCACCCTGGTCGAGCTGGGGCTCACGCTGCCCGGCCTGCGGACGGCCCTGGACGTCGAACGCGCGATGGAGATACTCGGCGTGTCCACGCGCCGGGGCGAGGGGAGTCCATGATGCAGGCTTCCCGCCATGCCGGTCCGGCCAGCCTGCCGATCGGCTCGGACGCCGATCTGGCGTGGGTTCGCCAGCAGGTCCGGCAGGCCGCCGCCGAGCTCGGCTTCGGGCTCGTGCAGCAGACCAAGCTCGTCACCGCGGCGAGCGAGCTGGCCCGCAACACCCTCGTGCACGGCGGTGGCGGCCATGTGGAGCTCACCCCGCTGGACGCCGGTTCGTCGCGGGGGCTGCGGCTTGCCTTCGTCGACACCGGGCCCGGCATCCGCGACCTGGACCAAGCGCTCACCGACGGCTACACCAGCGGCGGCGGGCTCGGGCTCGGGCTGAGCGGGGCCAAGCGGCTGGTGCAGGAGTTCGAGGTGGACAGCCGGCCCGGTGAGGGGACGACCGTCACCGTCACCGCCTGGGCCACCGTCGTGGCGCCCGCCCGGACGGTGCCGTGATGAGCAGGGTCTGGGACATGCCGGTCGAGGACGACTCGACGCGGGTCCGGGACGTGCGGGTGGCGGCCGAGGAGGCCAGTGCCTGCGCCGGCCTGCCCCCGAACCGCACCGCGACCGCCGCGCTCGTGGCGACGGAGCTGGCGACCAACCTGCTGCGGCACGCGGAGGGCGGGCGGGTGCTGATCAACCTCGTCGAGCGGGCGCACGACGACGGCCCCCGGACGGCCGTGCAGCTCGTCTCGCTCGACCACGGACCCGGTATCCCGGACGTCGCGGCGGCGATGCGCGACGGCTACACCACGACCGTCGCCGCCTCGCTCGGAGCCGGGCTCGGGACGTGCCGGCGCATAGCGAACGACTTCGACCTGCACAGCGCGCCGGGCCGAGGCACGGTCGTGATGGCCCGGATCGGCCACGAGCCGGCCGTCCGCAACCAGGGGCCGCCCCCGCCGGGTCCGCGCGCCGGGGGTGTCAACGTCCCCCTGGGCCGGGCCGAGCAGTCCGGGGACGCCTGGGGCCGGGTGCGCTCCGGTGACCGTCTGACCCTGCTGCTCGCCGACGGGCTCGGTCACGGGGCGAAGGCCGCCGAGGCCTCCACCGCGGCGGTGAGGGAACTGCGCGGTCTGGCGGAGCTGCCGCCGGCCGAGATCCTGCGCCGGCTGGGCCGGACCTTGCGCCCCACCCGGGGCGCGGCTGTCGCCGTGGCCCAACTGGATGTACGGGAGGCGCGGTTGAGCTTCGCCGGGATCGGCAACGTCGGTGCCCGGCTGCGGACCGACGGCGCGTGGAAGCCGCTGCTGTCCCACCCCGGCATCGTGGGCGCACAGGCCCCGGCGTCCGTGCCCGTGCAGGAGGTGCCCTGGCACGCGGACAGTCTGCTGGTGCTGCACAGCGACGGCCTGCCCAGCCGCTGGACGCCGCCCGACGACGGCGTACTGCCCGGCTGCGACCCGGCGGTGGCGGCCGCGGTGGTGCTCCGGGACGCGGGAAGCGCGGCCCGCCCGGTCCGGGACGACACCTGCGTGGCGGTCCTCACCGCAGGCGGCGTGAGCCGCCACGGCTCGGGGGCCTGAGGGCGTTGCGGTGAAGCGCCGGCACGGCTCAGAGGTCTGAACGGGTTGCGGCGAACCGCCGGTTGCATGTGCCGGGACAGTTCGGGGGCCCGCCGGTGTTCCGGTGTCGGCGAGCGGTGCGGCTGCACTGCCAGGGCTCACCGGTGGCCTGTGAAGCTCGCCGTCCGACGCTTCCCGGCACTCACTCTGCCCCGTCGACGCCCGGTACCACCGTGTCCCGCGCTGCCAGGAACCCTCGCAACCCCCTGCTCAGCGCCGACCGTTCGGCCGGTTCCATCGCCGCCAGGGCTGTGGCCAGGGCTTGGGTGCGGCGGTCGGCGACATCGCACAGGACGTGCTGCCCGTGTGATGTGAGCCACAGTTGTACTTCGCGGCGGGAGTCGGGGTGCGGGGCCCGCTCCAGGAGGCCCGCTGCCGCCAGGCGGTCGCAGAGGCGGCTGGTCGTGGGGAGGCCGATGTCCAGGCCGTCCGCGAGGGCCGTCAGGTTCAGGCCGGGCGCCGCCTGCACGGTGCGCAGTGCCCGCAACTGGTGCGGTGACAGGCGTAGGGACGCCTCCTGGGCGGCGATCGACCACAGCTCCGCCAGACTCTCCACGGCATCGGCGATCCGCGCTGCGACGGCCTCCGGGCCCTCGCCCGGTCCCTTCCCCCGGTGGTTATTGCCGGGGCCGCCGAGATCGGTCACGAACGGTCACTTCCAAAAAGCTCCGGGTATTGATGAGGTCACCCTCTTGCAAAGGCTGTACCCGAGGAAGCGAGGGACAAGCAGTCCGGTTCCGTGCCCGGCCGGACCGGTGACCGTTCAGCCGGCGTTGAGCTCCGCCAGCGCGGCGAGCGGCAGTGTGTGCTGGGTCTGGAGGACTTTCGCCCGCAGGTAGCGGACGTTGTGGGCGGTGGTGAAGACGCCCGTGGGAATCCGCTCGCGGACGGCGACCCCCAGGCCTCGCAACTGGGCCGCCTTGTCGGGGTTGTTGGAGAGCAGGTCCAGTTCGCCGATGCCCAGGGCCCGGAGCATCTGGGCCGCCGCCGTGTAGTCACGGGCGTCCTCCGGCAGCCCCAGCGCCGCGTTCGCCTCGTACGTGTCGAGCCCCTGGTCCTGCAGGGCGTACGCGTCGAGCTTGTTGTAGAGGCCGATGCCGCGGCCCTCCTGGCGGAGGTAGAGCAGCACTCCGCCGCGCTCGGCGATGCTCTCGACAGCCTCCCGCAGCTGCGGGCCGCAGTCGCAGCGGGCGGAACCGAACACGTCCCCGGTCAGGCACTCGGAGTGCAGCCGCACCAGCGGGACCGGGCCGGGCTCGCCGAGGACCACGGCCACGTGCTCCTGGCCGTCGGCCAGCCCGTGGAAGGTGACGAGCTCGGCGTCCGCCTCGTAGCCGTCGTGGAAACGCAGCGGGACCCGGACGCGGGAGCGCGGGGTGGCGATGACGGCGGGGGTGTCGGGCATGCGGGGCCTCCGGGTTCCGTTTCCTGTTCGGCTGCACAGCCGTCTGCTTCAGATTTGAAGCAGATCCACGATCGGAACCCTACTCGTGCTTTAAATTTGAAGCAACGGCAATCCGGCCTTGTGTGACGCTCGTCACGAACAGGCCGTCGACGACCTCCGCCGCCACGGCACCTCGTCCGCCGCCGCCCGCGCCCCGTCCTCCTGGAGGCCCTGTGCGATCGCCGCGGAGATCTCCTCCAGCTGGCCCACCTGCTCCTCGCTGAGCCGGTCGAACAGAGAGCTCCGCACGGTCGCGACATGCCCGGGCGCCGCGCGCTCCAGCACGGCGAAACCCTCGTCGGTCAGCGCCGCGATGCTGCCCCGCTTGTCGTACCTGCAGGCCTCGCGCCGCAGCATGCCGTCCTTCTCCAGCCGTGTGACCGCGTACGTCAGCCGGCTGCGCGTGATCTTCAGCCGCTCCGCGAGATCGGTCATGCGCAGTCGCCGCTCGGGGGACTCCGACAGGACGGACAGGATGGAGTAATAAAGGTGCGGCATGCCGGCGTCCTGCTGGAGCTGCCGGTCGATCGCGTCCTCCAGGAGCAGCGAGGCGGCCATGTAGGCGCGCCAGGCGCGCTGCTCCTCGGGGGTGAGCCAGCGAGTCGTCATGCCGCCAGTGTAGGTTTGTTTCAAACTTGAACCAAGCCCTGTCCCGTCCAGCCGTCCCGACCAGCCGCGGAGCGTCGATGCCTCACCCGTACGTCCTGCTGTCCGCCGCCGTCTCCCTCGACGGCTACTTGGACGACACCGGGCCCGACCGCCTGCTCCTGTCCAGCCCGGCCGACTTCGTCCGGGTCGACGAGGTGCGGGCCTCCGTCGACGCGATCCTGATCGGCGCCGGCACCATCCGTGCCGACAACCCGCGCCTGCTGGTGAACTCGGAACAGCGCCGGTCCGCCCGCACGGCCGCGGGCAAGCCCGAGTACCCCCTCAAGGTCACCGTCAGTGGATCCGGCGACCTCGACCCGGACGCCCGTTTCTGGCACACCGGCGGCGACAAGGTCCTCTACACGACCGACCGGGGAGCCGAACGCGCCCGTGCCCTGGGTCTCGCCACCGACGTGGTCCCGCTCGGCACCGAGCTGGACTGGCGTCGGCTGCTGACACACCTGCACGACGTCCGGGGCGTGGAACGGCTCATGGTCGAGGGTGGCGGCCTGATCCACACCCAGCTCCTCACCCAGGGTCTCGCCGACGAACTCCAGCTGGTCCTCGCCCCGCTCTTCGTGGGCGACCCCCGGGCGCCCCGCCTCTTCGGCCCCGGCGGCTACCAGGGCGGCCGGCTCCGGCTGCTGGAGTCACGGCGGATCGAGGACGTCGTCCTGATGCGCTACGAGCCGACCGCCCCGGGCGCCGGCTCCCTGCCCGCCGCCGCCGACCACCACTGGCTGGCCCGCGCCTGTGAACTGGCCGAGCGCTGTCCGCCGTCGGACACGGCGTTCAGCGTGGGTGCGGTCGTGGTGGCCGCCGACGGCACGGAACTGGCCCGCGGCCACTCCCGCGAGGGAGGCGACCCGGTGGTGCACGCGGAGGAGGCGGCCCTCGCGAAGCTCGATCCGGCCGATCCGCGCCTGCCCGGCGCGACGGTGTACAGCAGCCTGGAGCCGTGCGCCCGCCGTGCCTCCCGCCCCGCACCCTGCGCCCGGCTGATCCTCGACGCGGGGGTCCGGCGGGTCGTCACGGCCTGGCGCGAGCCGGACACCTTCGTGACGGACGCCGACGGCAGCGGCCTCCTGGCGGCTCAGGGGGTGGAGGTCCTCGTCCTCCCGGAGTACGAGGAGCAGGCCAAGGCCCCGAACCGCCACCTGCTGCGCTGAGCGCGGGCCGGACCGGCGGGTGTGTGCGAGCGGTCCCGCGGATGGCGTACACTGGTGACACAACGACGCGGGGTGGAGCAGCTCGGTAGCTCGCTGGGCTCATAACCCAGAGGTCGCAGGTTCAAATCCTGTCCCCGCTACTGAAGGCCGAGGGCCGGAATCCGAAAGGATTCCGGCCCTCGGTGCATGTGCCGGTACGTCATTACGGTCGGTGAGCGAACCACCCCGTTCCGCATAACAACTGACACATCGTCAATACTCGTCAGTCACTTGCGGGGCGGTCAACTCGCCCGTTTTAAGCCGGTCATGGCAGGTAAGTCCGCGCGAAAAAGGTTAATGATCAAGTGGAATCGCTGGAATACCCCTCGCGCCTCCATTAACGTTCGATAACGCAGCGCGGTCGTCCCAGCCGTCACAGAAGGCGGCTCCGTGCGCACGCGCCGAATCCCGAAAGGGAACCGGGGAACCACCACTTGGGGTGAATCGGGCGTACACCACCGTGCGAGCACGGCCGGTATACGCGCGTAGGAGACCTTCCTGCTCCGAACCCGTCAGCTAACCCGGTAGGCGAGAAGGAAGGAAAGGAGTACGCCCACGTGGCGTCCAACCGGCCTGCCCCCACGGCCCCGTACGCGCCGAAGCGCGACACCGACACCTTCGGCTACGGCGGTCAGCGCACCGACGAGGGCCCGTTCCAGGAGTGGAACCCCACCGAGGAGTCCATCCGTCCCGTCCGCGGCCGGCATCGCGTCACCAAGCAGCGCGGCGGAGGCCTCGCCCGCAGCTCCACCGTCCTGGGCGTCGGCGTCATAGCCGCCGTGGGTGCCGGCGGCATGGCCAGTGCCCAGACCGGCAAGCCCCCGGTGTCCATCTCCGTGCCGGACCTGCCCTCTGTGGGTTCCCTCATCTCGGACGACGACACCCCCGAAGGTTCCGCCACCCCGCTCAGCAGCCTCGGCACCGCCACCGCGGACACCGCGAAGGGCACGTCCGGCGCCCGCGCCGGCGCCGGTGACGCGCTGCGTGCCCGGATCATGGCGCAGGTCGAGCACCAGCAGGAACAGATCGAGACCAAGGCCGCCGAGGACGCCGCTGCCGCCGCCGAGAAGGCGGCCAAGGACGCGGTCGCCAAGGCGGAGCAGGAAGCCAAGGCCAAGGCCGCCGAAGCCAAGAAGAAGGCGGAGGAGGAGGCCGAGAAGAAGGCCGAGGCCGAGCGCCTGGCCGCCCTCGCCAAGCAGTTCACGCTGCCGACCTCCTCGTACACCATCACCTCCAGCTTCGGCCAGGCCGGTGCCTACTGGTCCTCCGGCTACCACACCGGCCTCGACTTCGCCGCTCCGACCGGCACGCCGATCAAGGCCGTGCACAGCGGCACCATCACCGAAGCGGGGTGGAACGGCTCGTACGGCTACAAGACCGTCCTCACCCTCGATGACGGCACCGAGATCTGGTACGCGCACCAGTCCTCCATCGGCGTCAGCGTCGGCCAGAAGGTCGGCACCGGCGACGTGATCGGCCGCGTGGGCGCCACCGGCAACGTCACCGGGGCGCACCTGCACCTCGAAGTCCACTCCGGCGGATCCGCGAGCGGCATCGACCCGATGGCGTGGCTGCGGGGCAAGGGACTGAACCCGTAAGCGGTACGCACGCGTTGACACACCGGCGGCCCTGACGACGACCCCTCGACGTCAGGGCCGCCGGCTTTCCGGTGCGGTGTTTACGGGAGTTTTGCGTCCGTTGCGGAATGAGGTGTTCCTGTACGGTCGTTGAAACCCGACATGACTTCTCTTCGCAAGCTCGGCTCATCCGACCTCGAGGTCTTCCCCCTCGCCCTCGGCGGCAACGTCTTCGGCTGGACGGCCGACGAGGACCAGTCGTTCGCCGTCCTCGACGCCTACACCGCCGCCGGCGGCAACTTCGTCGACACCGCCGACGTCTACTCGGCGTGGGTGGACGGCAACCGGGGCGGGGAGTCCGAGACCATCCTCGGCAAGTGGCTCGACGCGCGCGGCAACCGCTCCGATGTCGTCGTCGCCACGAAGGTCAGCCAGCACCCCGACTTCCAGGGGCTGTCCGCCGCCAACATCAAGGCCGCCGCCGACGCCTCCCTGCGCCGTCTGCGCACTGATTACATCGACCTCTACTACACGCACTTCGATCAGCCCGACGTGCCCGTCGAGGAGATCATCGGCGCGCTGGACGAGCTCGTGAGGGCCGGCAAGGTGCGGCACATCGCCGCCTCCAACATCTCCGCCGAACGGCTGCGGGCGTCCCTGGAGTTCTCCGACCGCGAGGGGCTCGCCCGGTACGTGGCCCTCCAGCCGCACTACAACCTGGTCTCCCGCGAGACCTACGAGGGCGAGCTCCAGGACCTCGCCGAGCGCAGCGGCCTCGCGGCCGTTCCGTACTACGCGCTCGCGTCCGGCTTCCTCACGGGCAAGTACCGGCCCGGTACGACGGTCGAGAGCGCCCGGGCGGGCGGTGCCGCCAAGCATCTGGAGACCGAGCGGGGGCGGCGGGTTCTCGACGCCCTCGACGAGATCGCCGGGGTCCACGACGTTCCCGTCGCCACCGTGGCCCTCGCCTGGCTCGCCGCCCAGCCGACCGTCGCGGCGCCGATCGCCTCCGCACGGACGGTGGAGCAGCTGCCGGCTCTGGTCGGCGTGGGGCAGCTGACGCTCTCGGACACCGAGGTCGAGCGGCTCACCCGGGCATCGGCCTGAGCGTGCTCCAGGGGCCGAGGTTCGAGTGGCTCGCTGGGGCCTCGGCCTGAGCGGGCCCTAGGAGCGGTACGGGTTGTACGCGGGGTACGGCGCCGGCTGGTGGCCGTACCCGTACACCCCGTACACCGGCCAGGGCGGGGCCACCACCGGGACCGGTGGGGCAGTGATCCGCGCCGCGTGGTCCAGTGCCGGGCGGGACACCTCCCGGCGCCGCCACAGTTCGCCGAGCAGTTCCCGCTCCCGCACGGCGAAGTCCGCCCGGGCGTTGCCCCGCCGGGCCCGGTGCCGCAGGAACGCCAGGGACGTCGCGTACGCCTCGTACCGCGCCACCTCCCGGGCCGCCGCCCTGCCCGCGTGCCGCCGGGCGTACTGGCGGGCGATCCGCCGGGCCCGCATCGAGCCGAGCGCGTACGGCTCGGCCGGGGTCAGCCAGCCGGCCACGGCGTAGGCGGGCAGCTCCGCCCGTACGGTCTTCAGCTCCCGCTGTCGCGTCCAGATCACCAGCCACGTCAGCAGCCCGAAGATCGGCACCATGAAGGCCGCGTACACGGCGAAGAACCCGTACTCGCCGAACGCCGAGGAGCCGTTCCACATCGCGTGCATGCCCATCGCGAGCAGCAGCCCGCCCAGCGGGAAGGCGAAGCGGCGCAGGTGCCGGCGGTCCGCCGAGAGCGCGGCGATGCCGAAGCCGATGCCGGTGAGGACCGTGAACAGCGGATGTGCGAACGGCGACATGATGATCCGCACGAAGAAGGTCGCCGCCGTGACGGAGGCGATGCCGGTGCCGCCGGTGAGCTGGTCGGTGCCGAACGCGGTGCCCAGATAGAGGATGTTCTCCGTGAAGGCGAAGCCGGTTGCGGTCACACCGGCGATGACGACTCCGTCGACGATGCCGGTGAAGTCGCGGCGCCGGAAGAGGAAGACCAGGAGGACGGCCGCCGCCTTGGCCGACTCCTCGACCACCGGCGCTATCACGGTCGCGCCGAGGGTGTCCGCACTGGACGGGTCCGCCGTGGCCGTCGCTATCCATCTCGTCGCGAAACTGTTGGCGACGATCGCTATCAGTGCCGCCGCGCAGGCGCCCCAGGCGAAGCAGAACACCAGGTTCCGCCAGGGGCCGGGTTCGACCCGGTCCAGCCAGCGGAACGCGGCGATCAGCAGGGGCACCGGCAGGACGGCCAGCCCCAGCCCGACCAGGAACCCCTCCGTGCCGGTCTCCTCGCGGACCAGGGCGAGGATGACCAGGCCGGATATCGCGAGGAGCGTGCTCAGGGCGCCGTAGCGCACCCAGGCGCGCTGCCACCAGTGGGCGTGCCGCAGGGAGCCGGCCATGCCTGGGCCGGTGAAGGGGACGCCGTCGGTGGGACCGCTCGGGTACGACGGATGAGGGGGGCTGGTGGCCACGGAATTGACCCTAACGACGGATGGGCGCTGTCCGCAGGCGCGGGAAAGATGCCAGGGGTGGTCAGGCGCCGGCGGGGGGCTGCTCCACGTGCTGTACGCGGCGGAACAGGAGGTCGTTCACGACATGTCCCTTGTCCAGTCCCTGGCCCTCGAAACGGGTCAGCGGACGGAAGTCGGGACGCGGCGCGAAACCACCGCCCGCCTGAGTGTTCTCGAAGGCGGGGTGCGCCGTGAGGACGTCGAGCATCTGCTCGGCGTACGGCTCCCAGTCGGTGGCGCAGTGGACGAGTGCGCCGGGGCGGAGCCGGGTGGCGGCGAGGGTGAGGAAGTCGGGCTGGATGATCCTGCGCTTGTGGTGCCGCTTCTTGGGCCAGGGGTCGGGGAAGTAGACGCGGAGACCGCCGAGGGAGTCGGGGGCGAGCATCTCGCGCAGGAGGATGATCGCGTCGCCGTTGCCGACCCGGATGTTGGACAGGCCGCTGCGGTCGGAGAGGCTGAGCAGGTTGCCCTGGCCGGGGGTGTGGACGTCGACGGCGAGGATGTTCGTGGCGGGGTCGGCGGCGGCCATCCGGGCGGTGGCCTCGCCCATGCCGAAGCCGATCTCCAGGACGACGGGATTGTCGTTGCCGAACAGCTCGGGCAGGTCGAGGGTCCGGCTGCCGTCGATGTCGAGGCCCCACTTGGGCCACAGGCGCTGCAGCGCGTCCGCCTGACCGGCGGTGACACGGCTGCGGCGGGGCTGGAAACTCCGGATGCGCCGCTCGAAGTGCGAACCGGCGGGGTCGGCCTTCGGTCCGTCGGGGAAGCGCGGCTCTCCCTTGGCCCGGGTGCGGCGGACGGAGACGCCGGGGGTGTGCGGGTGCGGGTTCGGGGCTTCGGGGGTGTTCGCGGAGTCAGACACAGTGCCTCTGATTTTACGGCTGCGGGGGCTTCGCCTGTCGCTGGGTGGTGGGTCGGGGCCGCGAACGGGGGGTGTCCGTCCTCGGAACGTCGCGATGGGCTCGGACGCCGACTGACTCTTCGTTGACGCGACAACCGCTGCGGGCGACACCGCCGACACGGCCCCTTCTCGCTGTACGCGGGTGCGGGCGCGTCTCCGCTCAGCCTGCGGGCAGTCGTGCCGCTGGGGCGGCACGGGTGGGCGCAGGCGGCACCTCGTGGCGCCGAGGTGCGCACCCACCCGGCCTCAGCCACAACCCCGAGCACCCGTGAAGCTCACAGTGCGCTCAATGCCCTCCGGGCCACCTCCCGGCCGATCGGCAAGGACGCGGTGGCTGCGGGAGACGGTGCGTTCAGGACGTGCACCGTGCGAGGGCCCTCGCGGATCAGGAAGTCGTCCACCAAGGTTCCGTCGCGGAGGACCGCCTGTGCGCGCACGCCCGCCGCCGTCGGCACCAGGTCGTCCTCGGTCACCCCGGGCAGCAGCCTGCCCACCGCCTGTGTGAACGCCCTCTTGGACAGGGACCGCCGCAGTTCACCCGCCCCGTAACGCCAGTGCCGGCGGGCGATCTGCCAGGAGCCGGGCCAGCTCAGGGTCGAGCCCAGTTCGCGCAGGCTCACGGTGCCCCAGCCGTATCCCTCGCGGGCCAGGGCCGGGACCGCGTTAGGCCCGACGTGCACTCCTCCGTCGATGCCCCGGGTGAGATGCACCCCGAGGAACGGGAACGCCGGATCGGGCACGGGGTAGACCAGGCCGCGCACCAGCTCGGGCCGGGCCAGCTCGTAGTACTCGCCCCGGAACGGCACGATCCGCATCTCCGGGTCGTCCCCGGTGAGCCGGGCGATCTCGTCGCACCGCAGCCCCGCGCAGTTCACCAGGACCCGCCCGCGTACGACGTCCCCCGCGGCCGTGAGCACGGCGACTCCCCGCTCGGGGCGCCGGTCGACGCGTACGACCCGGGTGCCGTAGCGGATCTCCGCGCCCGAGCCGTGGGCCAGCTGGCGGGCGACCGCGACGAAGTCGCAGATGCCGGTCGTGCCGACGTGTATCGCTGCGAGCCCGCGCACCTCGGGCTCGTACTCCTCGATCTGGGCCGCGCCCAGCTCCCGCACCGGGATCCCGTTGTTCCGGCCGCGCTGCACGAGCGCGTGCAGGCGGGGGAGCTCCGAGCGGTCGGTGGCGACGATCAGCTTGCCGGTGACCGCGTGCGGGATGCCGTACTCGGCGCAGAACTTCACCATCTCCGCCGCGCCCCGCACCGCGTAGCGGGCCTTGAGGGAGCCGGGGCGGTAGTAGACGCCGCTGTGGATGACGCCGCTGTTGCGGCCGGTCTGGTGGCGGGCGGGGCCCGGTTCCTTCTCCAGGACGGTGACACGTGTGCCCGGTGCGGCGCGGGTGATCGCGTACGCCGTCGACAGACCGACGATGCCGCCGCCGATCACCAGCACGTCACAGTCGTACGCCGTCCGCATCTGCACCACCTCCCGCTACCGATAGTGCACTGCGCCACTGACAGCGGCTTCAAACGCCCCGAGCGCCATCGCCTCCAGGGGCGCGGGGAACTGCGCGATCAGCCAAGGCCGACCCGCAGGCACAAGATCACAGCACCCCGGCACCCGGTCAGGCGGGAGCCACCAGCAGCGGTCGGGCACGCTCACGGAGCTCCACCACCCGCGGCTCGTCGCCGTACGGCTCCAGCCGGTGCAGGAGGTCCTTCACGTACTCGGTGGTGCGGGCCGAGGAGATCCGCCCGGCGACCTCCACCGCCCGCACGCCCTGCTCGCACGCCGCGTCGAGGTTCCCCGACTCCAGTTCGGCGACCGCGGAGACGACCAGGCGCAGGCCGTGCGAGCGGACGAACTCCTCCGTGGGCTTCGACAGGGCCTGCTCGGTGAAGCGGCGGACCTGGCGGGGGGCCTTGAGGTCGCGGTAGCACTCGGCCGCGTCGGCGGCGAAACGGTCGTAGGAGTAGAAGCCGAGCCAGCTGGGGTCGTTGTCGCCGGGGCGGGCGCGCTCCAGCCAGCTCTCGGCCGCCTTCAGGGCGCCGCCGGCCGCCTGGGCGTCGTTCGCGCGGGCGTGCGCGCGTGCCTCGACGAGGCGGAAGAAGCTCATGGTGCGGGCCGTCGCCAGCCCGCGGTTGCGCTCCAGGGCGGCCTGGGCGAGGTCCACGCCCTCGTCGCCGAAGCCGCGGTAGGTGGCCTGGAGGGACATGGTGGCCAGCACGTAGCCCCCGAGGGGGACGTCCGCCGCCGCCCGGGCCAGGCGCAGGGCCTGGATGTAGTAGCGCTGGGCCGCTTCCTGCTGGCCCGTGTCGAAGGCCATCCAGCCCGCCAGGCGGGTGAGTTCGGCGGAGGCGCCGAAGAGGGCTCGGCCGACCTCGTCGGAGTACGAGCCGAGCAGCAGGGGGGCCGCCTCCACCCTTAAGCACTCGGGGACCATCGACGAACGCCAGTCACCACCGCCGTACTTGGAGTCCCAGCGCCGGGCGTCCTCGGCGGCCTCGCGCAGCTTCTGCACATCGCTGTGGCCGACTTTGAGCGGTGCGCCGGAACCCTCGCCGGGGCTCACGTCACGCGCGACCGAACTGTCGGCCGGGGTTATCAGCCATCGTGAGGCGGGCGTTGCGTATGCGCTCACCGCGAACGATCCCGCCAGCGACTGCCAGATGCCGCCGGAGCCGGCCCGGCGGCCGGCGAGGTCGAGGCGGTACAGGTCGGTCGCGGAGCGCACCGCCTGTCCGACGTCCCGCGGGAAGGCGAGGCCGACCTCGGGTGCGGGGTCCGCGTCCGCCAGGCCGATCTCGTGCAGGGGCACGGGGCGGCCGAGTTTCTGGCCGATGGCGGCGGCGATGAGGTGCGGGGCGGCACCCTGCGGCACCATGCCCTTCGACACCCAGCGCGCCACCGACGTCTTGTCATAGCGAAGCGTCAGGCCGCGCTGGGCGCCAAGATCGTTGACGCGCCGCGCGAGGCCCGCGTTGGAGATTCCCGCGAGGGCGAGAACGGTGCCGAGTTTTTCGTTCGGCCCGCGTTGCTCCCTGGACATGGCCACCCCTCGACACAGACGGCTGCCGCACTGGCATAACCACGCGGCATTCGTAAACCCAGCGTAGTTCGCCGCATCCCAAGCGTTAAGGGGCATTGTTCCGGTTGGCGGGATTGTGGTCCGTACTGAAGTACGGTTCAGATACGGGCTGTTGCGACGTGCTCCCACTGTGTGGCCGTGCGCCCGCCCGTGCGCTCTTCTCCGGCCATCACGGGGGCGGTTCCATGGTCATTGCGTGGGTCGGCCCGCTGTACTGGATCCAGTGGGCTGGGGGACACCGCCGCCTACATCCCCGCGGGCGGCGGAACGGTCCGGGAGGCGTGCTCCGTCTCCCGGACTGCGCGACCGGGTGGCAGGGTGCCGCGCCTGTACGGAGAGTGTTCGAGACTGTCGGCGTGGCAGCGATTTGGCCGAAAATCGCCCCCGCCGGTCGTGGGCTATCAGGGCTCCGACCATGGCACTTGAGGGCGCGTCGGGCGTGATTAGGGCGCGTTTCGGGGGCGCATTCGCGTCGCAGTACTACCGCAGACATGTCGCTGGCGTGCCTTGATTCTTCGCCGCCCCTTCGTTCTGCTTCGCTTCTTCCGGTGCCGCGTTCGTCTTGTGCGGGTGCCGCGTTCGTCTTCTTCCGGTGGCTCGTCGGCCGTGTTCTCCGACGGGCATTCCGCCCGGATCTTCTTGTGGGGTGCGGGTGTTCGGGGTGTCGGCGACCGTGCGGGTGGCTCCGCCGGGGCGCATTCGGCGGAGCGCAAGCGGCGTCGGCACCCTCTGGAACGCTTCCTTCATGGCAGCATGGTGAACCGGTTCGTACGGTGCACTGGTTGTCCACAGCCTGTGGAGGCGGCGATGCGGTGGTTGGTGGGATGGAGCAGCACCGCCGCGGGAGCCGTCGCTGCCGGTTCGGCGGGGGCCACCGGCTCCGAGGGGGAGACACTGCACCCGGTGGGATCCCAACTCCTGTGGGGAGACCCCGATCCGCTGTGGGCGGTCGGTGACTGGCGCCCCGACGAGGTGCGGGTCGTGAAGGCCGACGACCGGACCAGGATCGCCGTCCTCGGCATCTGCGGCGCCACCGACGAGCAGCTGCGCGTCGCGCTGTTCGCCGCGCGCGGCGGCGCACTTCGGCACCTGACCGCCTGGCCGGGCAGCTACACCGCGATCGTCCAGGTCGGCAGGCGGATCACCGTCTGCGGTGATCTCGCGGGCGCGCGGCCGGTGTTCCACACGCCCTGGGCCGGCGGTACGGCGTACGCGACCGCCGCGCTGCCGCTGGCCGACCTCATCGAGGCCAACCTCGACTTCGGGCACCTCGCCGCCTTGCTGGCGGCTCCTGACGTACCCGCCGCGCTGCACGACTCCACGCCGTACGACGGCGTGAAGCGCATTCCGCCCGGGCACGCCCTCATCCTGCGCGCCGGGGCGCGCGAGATCGCCGGGTACGAGCCGGTCGCCTCGCTGGCCGTGGCGGCGCCACCGGCCGATCCCGACAGCGCGGTCGACGCGGTGCGCGACGCGCTCGTGGAGGCCGTGCGGACGCGGCTGTCCGCGCCGCGGCACGTCCCCGGCGCCGACATCGACCCCGGCCCCGTGCCCGGCATGGGGCCCGCGGAGCGGCGTGCCGCGCGCGGGATGCCGGTGCCGGGAATAGGCGCGGACCTGTCCGGCGGGCCGGCCTCCGGAGCGCTGGCGCTGCTCGCCGCGGGCCTGCCCGGGATGCCGGGCACGGTACTGGGGCACGGCACGGGTGCGGGGGAGCGGCTGCTGGCCGTCACGTTCAACGACCTCGCCGTCGGAGGCCGGGAGGCCGAACTGGAGCGGGCGGGCGCGCTGGCCGCCAATCCGCGGCTGCACCACGTCGTCGTGGCGGGCGACGAGGGGACCCTCCCCTACGCCGACCTGGACGGGCCCCTCACGGACGAACCCGGGCCGTGCCTGGTGTCGGCGGCGCGCCATCGGGCCCGGCTGGCGGCCGGCAGCGCCGACCACTTCACGGGCTACGGCGCACGTCAGGTCCTGGACGCCCATCCCGCCCGTCTGGCCGACCTGTTGATGGACCGCAGGCGGCGGCATCTCGTGCGGCCGGTCGCAGCGCTGGCCAAGGCCGACGGGTCGGTGCTGGTGCCCGCGCGTGTGTACGCGGCGGCGCGGCGGTTGTCCCGCATGCCGTACCGGTCGGGTCTCGAGGCCCTCGCCGAGCGCCTGCTGGACCCTCGTTCCGACGACGGCCTCGACGCGCCCGGCGGTGCGCTGGACGCCTCGCTCGCCGCGTTGACCTGGGGCAGACCCGGGCCGGCGGCGCGCTGGCTGACCGGTGAGGCGCTCGCTGAAGTATCGGTTCGTCTTCAGGCGTCCACCCACCGGTCGGAGCTGGTCGGGCCGGGACAGCGGCCGGGAGACTTCCGCGCGCGTGCGGCGCTGGCACGGCATGCGGCGGACCTGCGGGTGCTGGAGCAGGCGGCGGAGGTCCGCTTCCAGCGGCTGCACGCGCCGTTCCTCGACAACCAGGTCGTCCGCTCGGCCAGGGCCCTTCCCGAGGCGCTGCGGGTGCGGCCGGGGGCGCGGGCGGCGATCCTTCGCACGGTGCTGGAAGGGGCCGGAGTCCGCGAACTGCCGCCCGGCTGGGGCGCCCCGACCCAGGCGACGGCGGCGGCCGCGGAGCGCACGGGACTGCGCGTGGCGGCGGACACCCTGGTCGCCCTGTTCGACACCCCACTGCTGGCGGAGGCGGGTCTGGTCGAGGCCCGCGTGGTCCGCAAGGCGCTGCGCGGCGCGGCGGCGGGCGAGCCCCTCCCGCTGGACGGCCTCGCCGACCTGGTCTCCTTGGAGCTCTGGCTCCGCCGCCTCCTCTCCCGCCGCGGCACCTGCTGGACGGGCACACCGGCGCGGCAGCGGGCCGTACCGGCGGGAATCGCACCGCAGCGGGGGGCGTTGGGGGCGGGGGCCGGTGGGGGACGGCGGGTGTAGTGCCGGTGCGGATGCCGAGCACCCGCACACCGCCCCCCGAGCAACACCCCGCAGCGAAAACACTCCGCAGTGAAAACACCCGCGGCGAAAACCCCCCGCCCCTCATCCCCACCCCGGCGACAATGACCCCGTGCGGTACAGAATCCTGGGCGTCACCACGGCAGAGGACGAGCACGGCTCGGTCGTACCCATCGGCGGCCCCCGCCTCCGCGCCCTGCTCACCGCCCTCGCCCTGCGCCCCTCCCGCGTCGTCACTCCGCAGGCGCTGATCGACGAGGTCTGGGTGGAGGACCCGCCCCAGGACGCTCCCGCCGCCCTCCAGGCCCTCATCGGCCGTCTCCGCCGGGCCCTCGGCAAGGACGCCGTCACCTCCGAGCCGGGCGGCTACCGACTCGCGGCCGGCAAGGACGACATCGATCTCTTCGTCTTCGAACGGCTCGTCCAGCAGGGCACCGACGCCCTCCACGGCGACGACCCCGCCCTCGCGGAACGGCACCTCGACGCCGCCCTCGCCCTCTGGCACGGCCCCGCCCTCGCCGACCTCCCCGACCGCACCGCCTCCACCCGCCCGGAGGCCAGGCGCCTGGAGGCGACCCGGGCCAGGGCGGAGGCCCGGATACGGCTGGGCCGCGGGCTGGACGTCGTACCCGAACTGCGCGAACTGACCGCCCTGCACCCCTACGACGAGCCGCTGCACGCCCTCCTCATCCGCGCCCTGCGCGACACGGGACGGGCCGCCGACGCCCTCGCCGCGTACGAGACCGCCCGCCGCGCCCTGGCCGAAGGCCTCGGCACCGACCCCGGCCCGCGGCTGCGCGCCCTCCACGCAGGCCTGCTCGAGTCCGCCCCGAAAGACGAGATACGCCCGCCCGCGCCGCCGGAGCGAGAGCGCGCCCGACCGGGAACCATCCGCCCCCGCCTGACCTCTTTCGTCGGCCGGGAACCCGAGATCGACGCCATCCGTTCCGACATGCACAGGGCCCGACTCGTCACCCTCACCGGACCGGGCGGCTCCGGCAAGACCCGTCTCGCCGAGGAAGCCGCCGCCGGGCTCCCACAGGCATGGCTGGCCGAGCTCGCCCCGCTCGACCGGCCGGAGGCGGTGCCGGGAGCGGTGGTCAGCGCGCTCGGTCTGCGCGAGACCATGCTGCTGACCAGCGAGCTCACCGCCGTGCAGGACGACCCGGTCGGGCTGCTCGTGGAGTTCTGCGCGCCGCGCAGCCTCCTGCTGATCCTCGACAACTGCGAACACGTCATCGGCGCGGCCGCCCACCTCGCGGAGACCCTCCTGACCCGCTGCCCGGGGCTCACGATCCTGGCCACCAGCCGGGAACCCCTGGGCGTCCCGGGTGAGTTGGTCCGTCCCGTCGAGCCCCTGCGCCCCGACCACGCCCGCCGGCTGTTCGCGGAGCGAGCCACCGCCGTCCGTCCCGACGCGGAGGCCGTGCTCCGTGACCAGCAGGCGGTGGCGGAGATCTGCCGGCGGCTGGACGGGCTGCCGCTCGCCATCGAACTGGCGGCGGCCCGGCTCCGGCTGCTCACGCCCCGGCAGATCGCCGACCGCCTCGACGACCGCTTCCGCCTCCTCACCTCCGGGAGCCGTACGGTCCTGCCCCGCCAGCAGACCCTGCGTGCCGTCGTCGACTGGTCGTGGGACCTGCTCGACGACACCGAGCGGACGATGCTGCGCGAGGTGTCCGTGTTCGCGGGCGGCTGGGACCTCGCGGCGGTCGAGGCCGTGTGCTCCGGGCCCGCCGCCGAGCTGGTGGGGGCCCTCGTCGACAAGTCCCTCGTCGTGGCGGCGCCAGCCGCGGACGACGGCTCCTCCGGCATGCGGTACCGGATGCTGGAGACCATCCACGAGTACGCCGTCGAGCGCGCCGCCGAGATCCCCGGGTTGCGCACCACCGCCGAGCTCCGGCACCGCGCCTGGGCGCGTGCGCTCGCCGAGCGGGCCGATCCGCAGCTGCGCTCCGCCGGGCAACTGCCGTGGATCTCCCGCCTGGAGACCGAGCTGGACAACATCCGCGTGGCCCTCGACCGGGCCCTCGCCGAAGGGGAAGAAGCGGAGGCCGCCGGCCTCGCCCTGGCCATGGGCTGGTTCTGGTGGCTGCGCAACTACCGGCACGAGGGCATGGAGTGGCTCGAGCGGACGCTGCGCCTCGGTGCGACCGCCGACGCGGCGGGCCGTGTGCCGCCCGGCGGCGAGCCGGAGCCCGGCCATCTCGACCACGTCCTCACTGCGTCGGACGGGGAGGCGGGGCACCCGCTGCACGCCCTGCGGATGGACGTGCGCCTGCTGCATCTGTTCTTCATGACCGAAGTCGCGCCCGTGGATACGTTCGCCGCCGAGCGGCTGCCCTACATGGAGTGGGTGTGGGCCCACTACCGGGGAGGCGGCCCGCACGCGGCCCGTATCCCGGGGCTGATCTGCCCGATCCTCTCCTCCTTCCTGGGCGACCCGAGCGAGGTCCGGCCCGTCCTGGACGCCGCCGTCGCCAACTGCCGTGCGTACGGAGGTGACTGGGAGATCTCCGTCGCCCTGATGTTCCGCGCGCACACGGTCGTCGACGGGCCCGGCGGCCTGGAGGGCCTCGACGACGACCTCGCGGAACTGCGGGTCCTCAGCCGCCGCTCGGGCGACCGCTGGCTGCGCGCCCAGGTGTGCAGCGCGGCGGGCGAGGCCGCCATGGTGCGCAGCCGTTTCGAGGAGGCCGAGGGGGAGTACGAGGAGGCGCTGCGGCTCGCCTACGAGGTGGGTGCCTACGCCGAGTCGCCGTTCCTCATCGCCCGGCTCGCCGAGATCGCCTACCGTGCGGGCGACCGGGGGTCCGCACGGTCCTTGCTGGACGAGGCCACCGCCGCCGCCGAACGGTACGGAGTGAGGGATTCCAAGGCGTACGTCCTGCTGATGCGCACCCAGATGGCCCTCGAGGACGGGCACACCGACCGGGCGCGCGCGTGGTGCGAGGAGGCCCGCGCCAACACCGCCCCCGGCACCCCGCCACCCCAGTTCATGGTGATGCTGTTCCTGCTCGACGCCGTGATCACCGCGCAGGAGTCCGGCCCGCGGTCTGCCCTGTCCAAGGCCACCGCCGCCTTGCGCGAAGCCGTGGACAAGCGGTGCTCGGAGGTGGTTCGGGCCACGGTCGTGGACGGCGCGGCGAAACTGCTGGCCGATCTCGGCGACTTCCCGCGCGCGGCCCGGTTGCTCGGTGCCGGCGACCACTGGCGGTCGGGCCGCCCGCGCTCCGTCCCGGAGCGAGCCCCGGCGGAACGCGCCGAGGCCGCCGCGCGTGCGGCTCTGGGCAGTGCCCGGTGGGAGGCGGAGTGCGCCCGGGGCACGGCCCTCACCGCGGACGACGTCCTGCGCGAGCTGGGGGAGGCGTGCCGCACGCATGCCCCCGACCGGGTGCCGTGAGCCGTCCTGACGTCGGCCGCAGCGGCAACCGTGTCAGTCGCAGGTGAACCTGGACTCCGCCCAGTCCACCGGCATCAGATGGTCGAGAGCGCTGCGCGGTTCCACCACCAGCCGGACCGTGCTGCGGCCGGTGAGGTTCACATGCACGGGCACGGCCGGATCACCGCCCTCGATCAGCGGGGACCGCCACAGCCGGACCCCGTCGGCGTAGACGGAGAAGCGCACCTTGCCGAGCCGCAACGTCATGTCGTCCACTCCCACGAGCGCGTCGTACGACGAGCAGGCGAGGTTGAGGTCGATGGTGACGGACGAGCGGCCGTGCACGGTGACGCCGTGGGCATGACTCCGGCCGCCGACCGACAGGCCGGACCGCTGCCAGACCCAGCTGCTCGAACCGATCCGCATCTCGGGCTTCGCGCCGTCGCCGCTGATGTCGTACGACAGTTCGCTCCACCGGTAGACGACCGGGGCGGGCGGGGGCGGCGGGGGCTGCGGGGGAGTGGGGGTCGGTGTGGGGGCAGGGGGCGGAGTCGGCTTCGGGGGCGCGGGCGGTGGAGCGGGCGTCCGGGTCGGCGTGGGAGCAACTTCCGGGACGGGACGCGTGCTGGTCCTGAGGCTCGGTGCCGGTGCGGGCGTCTCGGCACGCGCGGGCATGATCCCCGGTGGCCGCGGCTCCGGTCCGGGCTGTGAGGAGGAGGGCGGGGGCGAGGGCGTGGGCTCACCCGGGCGCACCACCGACGACGGCGGAGGGGGCGAGGGGTCGGCCTTGGCCTCTTCCTTCGGTTGCTCGTTTCCGGCCAGCGCCATCACCACCGCCGCCACCACACCCACGGCGACCACACCGGCCGCGATACCGGCCTTCACCGGCGCGCCGACCCCCTCGGAGACCGCCGCACCACCCCCACCACCGGCCGAACCGCCCCCCGCCGCGGCTGCCCCACCGGCCGAGCCACCCGCCGCCGCGGCGGCCCCCGCCGCACCGGCCGCTCCCGCGCCCCCGGCGATGAGCCCGGCGGCCTTCGCGTACCCGGCGGCCCCGAACCAGCCGATGACGGCGACCGGCACGACCGCCGGGATACCGCCGGCCACTTCCTCGATCTGCAGCGCGGCCAGCCGGCACTTCGCGCATGCGTCCAGGTGCTTGCGCAGTCCCCGCTCGGCGCGGATGCGCAACCGCCCGCGGGCGTAGGTGCCGAGCTGGTCGGCGTAGCGTGCGCACTCCTCGTCGCCGGTGAGCGTGGCGCTCACGTGAGCCTGGAGGTAGGCCTGCTTGAGACCCTCGCGGGCCCGGCTGGCGAGTACTCGGGTGCCGTTGGCGTCCAGCCCGAACAGCGTGGCGACCTCACTGGGGGACTCGTCCTCGATCTCGGTGTGCCACAGCACGGCCTGCCAGCGCTCCGGCAGCGACCGGAAAGCCCGCATGGCCATGGACTGCTCGGCCTCGTGCATCGCCCGGACGTCCGCACCCAGTTCGAGCGTGTCGTCGCCGGACACGTCGGGCCCGTGCGCGGACTGGGCGGCGAACACCGCGAAGTCGTCGACGAGCTGCTCGCGCCGCGCCGACCTCGTCCAGGAGGCGGCGACTCGCCGGACGGAGGTGAGCAGGTAGGCCCGTACGGCGTGGGTGGGGCCCGCGCCGCCGCGTACCGCCTGGAGCATGCGGGCGAAGACCTCGGCGGTCAGGTCCTCCGCGGTGTGACCGTCGCGGCAGCAGGTGCGGGCGTACCGGCGCACGGCTTGCGCATGGCGCCGGTACAGCTCCTCGTACGCCGTGTCGTCGCCCGCGCGCATCCGGTCGATGAGGCCGGAGTCGGACGGCGGCATCTCGCGCGGCGGCAGGGCGCCGTCCTCGCGCCTGTCGCGCTGGGCCGGGACCGAACCGTCGGCCGGGTGCCCGGCGGGCGGCACGCTCGCGCGTCCACCCTGACTCGGCACCTTCGGCGGGACCGGACCACCGGCCGTCGCGTCGCCGTGCCCGCTGCCGCTCGACTCGTCCCGCCCGTCAACGCTCATCGCGGAAAGCCCCCGGCAGCCGCCCAATCCGTCCATACCACCGGGTCAGCGTGCCATATGGGCTTATGGTCAGAAGCCCGAAGTTCGGACCATCACTCATCCGTGGGGATTTATCGCACGGCAGTGCTGGCCGTCACTCGTTCGGGGAAGGCTCTTCCTCTTCTCTCCGGTCTTCTCTCCGGTTCGCTCCGGGCCCGGACGTGCCGCCCGAGCCCGGAAGCCCCACCCGGCCCGGGCCTGTTCGGCCCGGGCCCCGGTGGCTCACGCCGGTCGCGAGCGCAGGCCCTCCAGCAGGATGTCCAGCAGCCGGGCCGAGGCGGCCGCCTGCTGAGCGGCGTCCGGCAGTGAGGGCGCGGCCGTGGCGATCACCAGCAGCACGTCCGACACCGACACGTCCGCACGCAGCTCACCGGCCGCACGCGCCCGGTCCACGAGCCGGCCCACGACCTCGAGCAGCGCCGCCGTCCCGGCGTCGTCCTCGGCCGCCACCGCCGGTACCGACGCGACCGCGACGGGCTGGTCCGGCACCAGTCGCAGCTCCGTCGTGCCCGGCTGGGTCCGCTGCTGCGGCACCCGCGGGCCACCGGCACCGTCCTCGACGGAGACCCGCAGCACCTGCGGCGGCAGCAGCCGCCCGGCGCCGGAGGCCACCGACGTCCGCAGGAAGCGCGACAGCGCCGACCACGGCTCGTCCTCCTGCCCGAGCGCCGCACGCGCCTGGTCGGTCAGCCGGGAGGTCTCCTCCTCGGCTATCCGGCGCACCAGGACGTCCTTGCTCGGGAACCGCCGGTACACCGTGCCCACGCCGACCCGCGCGCGTCGCGCCACGTCCTCCATCGGCGCGCCGTAGCCCAGCTCGCCGAAGACCTCGCGCGCCGCCCGCAGTACGTGCTCCAGATTGCGCTGTGCGTCCACACGCAGCGGCGTCGTCCGCGACGCGTCGCGTCCGCTGCCCGGCGCGCTCATCGTCATACCGCCCGCCGTCACTGCGGACGCGGGCGACCAATGAGAGTCCTGAACATGCATAAGTATTCCCCCGGTAATGACGTCTCCCCCCGGAGACTCCCCGCAATACGATGCCGGGACGCGGGAACCGGCCCGTTCCGCGGCCCGCCCGTCGCGGACCCCGGTGAGCGCATCCCCCTACACCCCGTCGACACACGAACATAGTTGAGAGGGAGTCAATTCAGAAGGGGCACGTTCCGCACAGAGCGCCCACCGATCGGAGTACGGGCCGCATACGTCCCGAATGTGCCCCCGCGCGCCCCCCGCACCACCCCTCCTGACCTGCGTTAATGCGCCGCAGGTCGCTAATCCGGCCAACTCCGCGCGCTCTCCCGCTCCGGTCACACAATTCGTCGAGGCTGTGGACAAACGCAAGCGACGGGTGCGTCATGGGATGGTGAAGGAACGTGCGCGCATTCTCGTTGTCGGTGGCGGCTACGTCGGGATGTACACGGCCCTGCGCCTGCAGCGCAGACTGAAACGGGAGCTGGACCGGGGCGAGGTGGAGATCACGGTCGTCACGCCCGACCCGTACATGACCTACCAGCCGTTCCTCCCCGAGGCGGCGGCGGGCGCCATCTCCCCCCGCCACGTGGTCGTACCGCTGCGCCGCGTCCTCGACCGGTGCCGGGTCCTGATCGGCGAGGCCACCGCCGTCGACCACGCGAAACGCACCGCCACCGTCACCACCCTCGCCACCGAGGAGGAGGGCACGGGCGGACAACGACTGTCCTACGACGAGCTCGTCCTCGCCCCCGGCTCCGTCTCGCGCACCCTGCCGATCCCCGGCCTCGCCGACCACGGCATCGGCTTCAAGACGGTCGAGGAGGCCATCGGCCTGCGCAACCACGTCATCGAGCAGATGGACATCGCCTCCTCCACCCGCGACCCCGCGATCCGCGACGCGGCCCTCACCTTCGTCTTCGTCGGCGGCGGCTTCGCGGGCGTGGAGGCGCTCGGCGAACTGGAGGACATGGCCCGCTACGCCGCCCGCTACTACCACAACGTCCAGCCCGAGGACATGAAGTGGATCCTCGTCGAGGCCTCGGACCGCATCCTGCCCGAGGTCGGCGAGGAGATGGGCCGCTACGCCGTCACCGAGCTGCGCCGCCGCAACATCGACGTCCGCCTCCACACCCGCCTCGAGTCCTGCGCCGACCGGGTGGCCGTCCTCAGCGACGGTGCCCGCTTCCCCACCCGTACCGTCGTCTGGACGGCCGGCGTGAAGCCCCACCCGGTGCTCGCCGCCTCCGACCTGCCCCGCAACGGCCGCGGACGCCTGAAGTGCACGCCGGAACTCTCGGTCGACGGCTCCACGCACGCGTGGGCCGCGGGAGACGCCGCCGCCGTCCCCGACGTCACCGCCGGAGAACCGGGCCGCGAGTGCGCACCCAACGCCCAGCACGCGGTCCGCCAGGCCAAGGTCCTCGCCGACAACATCGTGCACTCCCTGCGCGGCGAACCACTGCAGACGTACGAGCACGCCTACGCCGGTTCGGTCGCCTCACTGGGACTGCACAAGGGCGTCGCCCACGTCTACGGACGCAAGCTCAAGGGCTATCCCGCCTGGTTCATGCACCGCGCCTACCACCTCAGCCGTGTGCCCACCTTCAACCGCAAGGCACGCGTGCTGGCCGAATGGACCCTGGCCGGCCTGTTCAAACGGGAGATCGTCTCCCTGGGTTCACTCGAACACCCCCGGGCGGAGTTCGAACTTGCGGCCGGTGGAAAGCCTTCTCAAGACCCCCCGCACAACCCGAAGGGGTCGTCCTGACCGGACCCAGGAACTCCTGCGGCCGGCCCGGCGTCTGACGGATGTTGGTCCGGTCCGCGCCCTGCCAGACTGGTCCACCACCGCGGGCACGCCCTCACTCGCCCCGGTGCGGGCCCTCCGGGGCCCCGGCCGGTTCCGGTGCCGGCCGCCGACCACTACACGAGGCAAGGATTCGTGAACTTCACGCGCTGGAGCGCCCGGCTCCCCGGAACGCAGCGCCGCGCCGCAGCGCGGACCGAGCAGACGGCCTCCCCGGACCGGCGGGGGGAAGGCTCCGTACCCGCCGCCCGCGCCGAACAACCGACCGACGAGACACCGTCCGTTCCCGCCGTCGACGAACTGCGGGTGCGTGAGGTCCTCGACCGCGTCCCGTCCCTCGTCGCCCTGGTCCACGGCCCCGAGCACCGCATCGCCTACGTCAACGACGCCTACACCACCGCCTTCGGCATCCGCCCCCTGGGCGAACGCGCCCGAGAGGCCCTCCCCGAGCTGGACGCCCTCGGCTTGTTCCCCCTCCTGGACCAGGTCCAGCGCAGCGGAAAACCGCGCACGGTCAAGTCCCGCAAGGCCCCCGACGGCCGCTCCTACAGCTTCACGTGCACCCCGGTCGCCCAGGGCGACGGCAAGGGCGGCAGCGAGGGCCGCGGAGTCCTCGTCTTCGCCACCGACGTCACCGACCACGCCGAAGCCGCGGAGCGCCTGCGCGCCAGCGAACGCCGCCAGCGCGAAACGGCGGTCACTCTCCAGCGCTCACTGCTCCCGCAGGAACTCGAACAGCCGGACGACCTGCGCATCGCCGCCACCTACCACCCCGGCGGCACGGAAGCCGCGGTCGGCGGCGACTGGTACGACGTCATCACCCTGGGCGGCGGCCGCACGGCCCTGGTCATCGGCGACGTGATGGGCAGAGGCGTCCGGGCGGCCGCCGTCATGGGCCAGCTCCGCACGGCGGTCCGCGCCTACGCCCGCCTCGACCTCCCCCCGCACGAGATCCTCCAGCTCCTGGACGGCCTGGCGGCCGAGATCGACGCCAACCAGATCGCCACGTGCGCGTACGCCATCCACGACCCGAACGAGGGCAAGCTGATCTACTCCTCGGCGGGCCACCTCCCGATCCTCGTCCGCGACGAGAACGGCACGGTCCTGCGCGCCGAGGAACCCACCGGCCCCCCGCTCGGCACCGGCGGCTGGATGCACGCCTCGGGCTCGATCCCCCTCGCCCCCGGCTCCACGGCCGTCCTCTACACGGACGGCCTGGTCGAGCGGCGCGACGCGGACCTGGACGAGGGCATCGCCGCGCTGGAACGCGCCCTGGCCGGCGCCACGGGCACGCCCCAGGTCGTCTGCGACCGCCTGGTCCGCTCCGCGGGAGTGACACCCGACCACGACGACGACGTGGCAGTCCTGGTCCTCCAGCACCCCGCCCGCACGGGAGCGGACGGCGAGCTCTTCCGCAACGCAGCCCTGGAACTCCTGGGCGGCGTGGAAGCGGCCCCCCGCGCGCGTGCCTTCGCCTCCGGCGTCCTGACCAGCTGGCGCTTCCCCGCGGACCTGCACGACCTGGGGGTTCTGGCCACCAGCGAACTGGTCGCCAACTCCCTCCAGCACGGCACCCCGCCGATGCGGCTGCGCCTGCGCCGCACGGACAGACGCCTGATCATCGAGGTCACCGACGGCGACGACCACCTCCCCAGACGCCGCCGCGCGGAACCCGGCGACGAATCGGGCCGCGGCATCGCCATCGTGGCCACGATCGCGTCGAACTGGGGCTGCCGCCGCACCCCCGGCGGCGGCAAGGCGGTCTGGTGCGAATTCGCCCTGCCGCGCACACCGGTCACATAGAGGGGAACGGGGATCAGACGTCCGCGGAGACGGGCGCCCCGCCCCGCGCCACGACCCGGCTCTTCCCGAGCCACGGCTGATCCTGCACATCGGTCAGCTGCCGCCCCAACCGCACGGCCAGGACGGTGATCCCGAGCGAGAACACCAGGAACGCCACGATGTACGGCGCGTGCAGCGAGGCCCCGAGCGGCCCGCCGACCGCCGGCCCGACGGCCAGCGCCAACTGCTTGACCAGGGCGAACGCCGAGTTGTACTGCCCGGCCATCCCCTCCGGCGCGAGATCCGCGACCAGCGGGGCCACGGTCGGCGACAACATCGCCTCACCCAGCCCGAACAGCGCGTACGTCGAGACGAACGCCGCCGTCGCCATCTCCTGGCTCCCGTGCCCGAGCCCCGCGTACCCGGCGACGACCCACGCAACGGCCCAGATCAGCCCGACAGCGGCGATCACCCGCGACCGCCGGCGCCGCTCCACGAACCGCAGCACGGCGAACTGCGCGACGACGATCATCAGCGTGTTGGCGGCGAGCGCGGTCCCGAGCGCGGACGTCGATATCCCGGCCGCCTCGACCCCGTATGCGCTCAGCCCCGACTCGAACTGCCCGTAGCAGGCGAAGAACAGCACGAAGCCCAGCACACACAGCTGCACCATGGCCCGGTTGCCCATCAACTGCTTCCAGCTGCTCCGTCCCGCGGCCGTGGGCGCGTCCCCGATCCGCGGCGCGTGCGGCATCCGCACCGTCGTCATCACCACGACCAGCAGCAGGAACATCGCCGCCTCGATCGCGAAGAGCAGCGTGAAGGAGGCCGCGCTCGTGGTGTCGACGAGGTGCCCGCCGATGAGGCCGCCGACACCGAGCCCGAGGTTCTGCAGGAAGAACTGCATGGCGAAGGCTCGCGACCGCGTCTCCGCCGAGGAGCAGTCGACGATCATCGTGGCGAGCGCCGGCTGCATCACGGCCTGCCCGGCTCCCAGCAGGGAGGCGGACACCAGCACGGCCGCCGCGCTGCTCGCGATCCCCAGACTGAGGGCGCCCAGGGCGGCGGTGACCAGGGCGACGAGCAGGACCGGCAGCGGGCCGCGCCGGACGATGGCCCGCCCTGCGAACGGCAGCACGACCAGCGCGGCCACAGCGAAGACGGCGAGTACGAGACCCGCCGTCATGGCTCCAAGGCCTCGCACCTGCGCCACATAGACGTACAGGTACGGGACCGTGAAGCCGAGCCCGAACGCGCTGAGTGCGTTACCCACGTGAATCCGGCGCATCGCCGCGCCCATCGCCCTGGTCACGTTCACCTCTCTCACAAGTTAGGAGTGAAGACTTTGAAGCTAAAGTTCGAAGCTAAAGAGTACATACCCAAGGACTTCAACGCAAAGAACGATCGTGCGATACTGCGCTCATGGGCGACACCCCCGGCCCCAGCGAGCCGACCCTCGAAGAGCAGATCGCCGCGTACCAGCGCGAGTTCCAGGACCTCGACCCCCAGGTCGAGCAGATCGTCTCGGCCTTGTCCCGCCTGAACCGCCGCATGAACGTCGCCTACGGCCGCCAGACCTCGACCCTCGGCATCAGCAACACGGAGTGGGAGGTCCTCAAGGCCCTCGTTCTCTCCGGCGCTCCCTACCGCCTGGGCCCCAGCGACCTCGCCAAGCGCCTCGGTCTCACCCCGGCCGCGATGACCCACAGGATCGACCGCATGGTTGCCGAATCTCTGGTGACCCGTGAGCGAGACGAGTCGAACCGCGTACGAGTCATCGTGGAGCTGACATCCGAGGGGCGAGAGAAGTGGCTGGAGGCAATGCGCCTGGCGACGGTCTTCGAGGAGGACCTGCTCCAGGACCTGTCACCGGACGAGCGCACGGCGCTGGGCGAAGTGCTCACGCGCCTGCTGCGCCGGGTCGAGCACGCACAGCCGGACGCCGGCGGACGCCTCACCGACCTGGACTGACGCCGGGGCCGAAAAGATCTTGACAGGGGCCGCTTGACACCACCCTGGCGGATCCGTAGAGTTCTTCGGGTTGCCACGGAGCCGGAACGGTTCTTCGGCAGCACTTCCGCCGCAGCAGCGGCATCCCAACCACTAGCTCGACCTCCCGACGGGGTTGATTTCGGCACGCCCGAATTCAATTCGAATTGGGACTCGACGACCTGATCGACTCCGAACGGCTTCGATTTGGGAATCGCCGAGAGGGCGCGCTAAGGTTAGGAACGTCGGAACGGCCCAACAGCCGCGAAGACAAACCCCGCTGACCGGGGATCAGGCCCGAAAGGATCTGATAGAGTCGGAACCGCCGGAAAGGGAAACGCGGAAGCGGGAACCTGGAAAGCACCGAGGAAATCGGATCGGAAAGATCTGATAGAGTCGGAAACGCAAGACCGAAGGGAAGCGCCCGGAGGAAAGCCCAAGAGGGTGAGTACAAAGGAAGCGACCGTTCCTTGAGAACTCAACAGCGTGCCAAAAATCAACGCCAGATATGTTGATACCCCGTCCATCGGACTTGTCCGGTGGCGAGGTTCCTTTGAAAAAAACACAGCGAGGACGCTGTGAACGACCGCCTTATTCCGGTGGTTGTTCCGCTCTCGTGATGTGTGCACCCGATTACGGGTAAACATTCACGGAGAGTTTGATCCTGGCTCAGGACGAACGCTGGCGGCGTGCTTAACACATGCAAGTCGAACGATGAACCACTTCGGTGGGGATTAG